>NZ_JCAXWU010000012.1:0-178718 GCF_059759695.1 Klebsiella sp. M041 | reverse complement strand
GCCAGTTGGTGATTTTGAACTTTTGCTTTGCCACGGAACGGTCTGCGTTGTCGGGAAGATGCGTGATCTGATCCTTCAACTTAGCAAAAGTTCGATTTATTCAACAAAGCCTCAGACAGAATGTGGTGGCCGCTACGGTCAGTACGAGTGCTTTAGGCAAATTCATTTTCTTCTCCAGTGACAAAATAGGGCTTAAGCCTGGGCGTGCTTCATTTTATTGCGCAGGACCAGCAAGCCGATGGCGCTAAATATCATTTCAACGCCGATAAAGGCGGTAATAAATATCCAGCTTTGCTGCGGATTCATGGCCAGCCACAGGCAGGCGATAAGTAAATCCAACAGGCCGATAAAAATATTCCAGCCGGCGCCGCTTTGTTTTCGGGTTTGACATCCGTTGACGATGCGGGAAATACCGCCGAGAACAAATAAAAAGCCGAATAAGAGGGCCAGGCTGCTCATGCCGTTAAGAGGATTAACGACAAAGCTCAGGCCGAGCACGATCCAGGCGATGGCGAAGATCAGCGCCACCAGGCGTGATTTCCAGTGCTGCTGGCGGAAGACGATCAGGCTGTACAGTGAGTAGAAGCCGCAGATCATCAACAACATGCCGGTCACCGTGGCGAGATACCAGCCGGCGACCAGCGGCCAGGCCAGGCAACAGGCCCCGCAGATAAACAGCAGCGCGGCCATCAAGCCGGCATGCCGTTTATATCGAATGAAGACGCGTGGGTTAAACGCATTTAAGGTGTAATGGCTAAACATAAACATAATTTCTCCGCAGATCCCGGTTGCCGGCCTGACGCTGAATAAAATGCGTCATGCTTTATTCAGCGGGCCAAAAGAAAGGTCTGAGGAAAATAGTAGGCCGCGCTATCGGCAGGCGTAAATAAGAGCGCTGAGGTGACTTTATACGCCTTGTCTGACAGCTGTCAGACAAGGCCCGCAATATTCCTTCCGGGCTCTGATTCTCAATGCCCATGATATTTTTTAAGCTGGCTGCGTTTGGTGATGCTTACCGATTTTAATCAGGAGTTAACGATGAAAAAAGTCATTCTGGCGAGCCTGCTGGCAACCATGATGGGTACCTCTCCGGTGTGGGCAGCAGATAGCGCGACGGCAGCGCCAGCCGCGGCAGCCACAGCGCAGGTGCAGAAAGAAGCCGCCGATGTGCTGCAGGTGGCAGTGCAGGGCGCGAACGCGATGCGCGATGTCCAGTTCGCCCGTCTGGCGCTGTTCCATGGCCAGCCGGATAGCGCTAAAAAACTGACTGACGACGCCGCCGCGCTGCTGGCCGCCGATGACGCCAGCTGGGCGAAGTTTGTGAAAACCGATGCTAAAGCCAAAATGATCGCCGATCGCTATGTGGTCATTAACGCCTCTATCGCTCTGTCTGAAGACTATGTAGCCACGCCGGAAAAAGAGAGTGCCATTAAATCCGCTAACGAAAAACTGGCGAAAGGCGATCAGAAAGGGGCTATCGATACCCTCCGTCTGGCCGGTATTGGCGTAATTGAGAACCAGTATCTGATGCCGCTCAACCAGACCCGTAAGGCGGTGGCGCAGGCGCAAGACCTGCTGAAAGCTGGAAAATATTACGAAGCGAATCTGGTGCTGAAAGGCGCTGAAGAGGGCATCGTGGTGGACAGCGAGATGCTGGTGGCAGGCAACTGATACCTGTTCCACCCTGAGAGAGCGCAGAGGAAGAAACTGACAAGGATGTCCCCTTAACGGTCGGGCAGGCGGACTGCCCGACCGGAACGGCTAGCGGCCGATCAGGGCGTCGATTTCGCCATCGATCTCGCGCATGACGCCGGTGATGCGCTGTACCACCTCCAGACAGCTTGCCGGCGTTAGCGAGTCAGGCCGCTTCGCCTCAAAAGGGGCGCACAGCGCTTGCAGCGCAGTAATCCCCAGAATTTGCGCTGAACCGTGCAGACGGTGCAGCGCTCGCAGAAAGATCTGCGGCTCATGCCGGGCGATTGCCTGTCCGGCAGCCTGTAAATCCGCGGCCGACGCATCGCGGAACGTCTCCAGCATCTCAGTCATCAGCGCCTGGTCTCCCCCGGTATTTTCGGTCAGCACGCTGAGCCGCAGGTGTCGGGCGACGTTTGGCGATGCGTGGCCCACCGCTAAACGGCTCAGCTCGTGGCTCAGCGTCTGAACCGACACTGGCTTAAACAGACACATATTCATGCCGCTGGCCAGACAGGCCTCCCGCGACTGCGGCAGCGCGCTGGCAGTCACCCCCCAAATCATCAGGTCCGGGTAGCGCCGACGTAGCGACGCCGCCAGCGCCAGGCCATCTTTCTTCGGCATATTGAGGTCCGTGATCAGCAGATCGTAATGTTTGCCAGCGAGCTTATTCTCCGCCTCTTCACCGTCGCAGGCTTCATCGACGCTATAGCCGATAGTGCTGAGCTGGCGCTTGAGCAGCAGCCGGTTGGTGGGATGGTCGTCGGCTATCAATATCGACAGCCCGGGCAAGGCCTGCTGCCTGGCCGGCAACGCCTTCGGCGCGCGAACGGCGCAGCGACTCACCTTGGCTGGCAGGGTGATGGTGAAGGTGGTCCCCACGCCAGGATGGCTAACCATCTCCAGTCGGCCCTGCATGAGTGCGACCAGCTCCTGGCAAATGACCAGACCCAGGCCGGAACCGGTCTGTTTGCGCCCCTGGCGCGCCTGCGCATAACGGTGAAAGAGAGTGGTCTGCTCTTCTTCGCCGATCCCGCAGCCGCTGTCGCTAATGATGAGGGTCAGCTCCCCCTGCGTCTCATCCGCTTGCGTCAGCCGGCAGTCGACCTGAATCGCGCCCTCGGTAGTAAACTTCAGCGCATTGCCGATGAGATTATTGAGGATTTGCCGTAGCGCCTGCGTGTCGATCCACAGCATGGTCCCCTCCTGTAGCGCGTTATGGTCGTGGAGCGCGATCCCCTTTTGCTTCGCCAGCGCGCCGAAGGTGTGACACTGCTGCGACACGACCTGTGCGACATCGCTCCACTGCGGGGTGATCTGGTATTTTCCCGACTCAATCTTGTCGATATCGAGAATATTACCGATCAGCCCCAGCAGGGTTTGCGCCGTCGACCCCGCCAGCTCGATCGCCTCTTTACGCTGACCGACGTTCAGCTCCGGTTTCGCCAGCAGTTCCAGAAAGCCGACGATGGCGCTCACCGGCGTGCGCAGCTCGTGGCTCATGCTGGCCAGAAAGCGACTCTTGGCTTTTGTCGCCTGAATCGCTTTGTCTTTTTCCCGCTCCAGGGCGCAGGAGAGGGCCTCCTTCTGCGCCAGCTCCTCCTCCAGCCGCTGCTGAGAGTCTTTGCGTTTGCGCACTTCCCGGCACAGGGAGAGTCCCCACCCGAGGCTGATGGCGATCAGCACCAGCGCGAAGGCGATCAGCTGGTAAAACTGGCGGCTGTACTGGCTCCAGTTCTCTATTTGCTGGCTGGAAATTTTCGACCACTTCTCGGTCATCTGCAGAATATCCCGCGGCGGAATGGCCTGCAGCGCTTTGCTGAGGATGGCGGCCAGCACCGGTTCATCGCGCGGGATCGCCAGCCGAATGGCGGCGACCGGGAGTCCGTCGATGCGGGCGTAGTGCAGACCCTGTGGATAATAGTGGTCGATCATATAGCGGGCGGAAAGCTCCGACGCTACCGCGGCATCCACCTCGCCTTCCTCCACCATCTTCATCGCGACGCCAACGTTATCCGTCTCCACCCAGTCAACCTGTGGAAAGCGCGCTTTCAGGTCGTGGGCGGCGATTGGCCCCACTGGCAGGGCGATCCGCGCCGGGCGGGCCAGCAGATGTGGGTCGGGGGCGCTGCCGCGGGCGACCAGCACAAAAGCCACGTTAATCAGCGGGTCGCTCAGGGTGACGTAGGCCTGCGGCTGTGGGGTCAGGGTCGCGGCGGGCATGATCGCCCAGTCCTCTTTTTCCATCCGCTTTGCCAGATCCTGACGGTTGCGCACCAGGATGGGGTCAAACTGCAGCCCGGTCTGTAGCGAGAAAATATTCAGCATATCGGCCATAATGCCGCGCAGCTCGTCCTCGTCATCCACCAGAGTAAAAGGCGGAAAATAGGGGTTGACCAGCAGGCGGACGCGACGATGCTTCTGTAGCCAGCGCTGCTCTTCGGCGCTAAAGGACAGCGGTGTATTGAGAAATGACAGATCGCCGCGGTTGAGCCAGTTTTGCATGATCCGCATCGCGGTATCGCTGTCGATAGCGTGGATAAAACGGTCAAGGAGCTGGTGCAGCGCCGGTCGATCCTCGCGGGTGACAAAGCGGTTGTGCTGCTCCTGCTGACGAAAATAGTGTGCGATGACCAGCGATTGCGAGAAATATTTCGAGATGCAGTGGCCGGTGGTGATGTTGTTGCCGATGAAATACTGATTCTCGCCGCTGACCACCGAGGCGAGAGCCTGATAGTCGCTATCGTAAAGGGTGATTTTGGCGTTGGGAAACGCCTGCTGAATGATATCGAAAAAGGCGCAATCGCGGGTGCAGGCCAGCGTGACGCGGCGGTCGGTGGTCAGCGGCGGCAGGGGGGATTTTAGCGAGGTGACCAGCGTCGGCCAGGTTTTGATCAGCGGTGCGGTGTGCGTCAGTCCCGGGGCGAGCGCATCCCGGTGCGCCACCTGAGTGAGCAGGGTATCCACCTGGCGGTCGGCCAGGGCGGCCAGCGCCTGCTGCTCGGTGTCATATTGGCGGATAACCACCTTCAACCCGAGGCTGTGCGCCATTAGCGCCAGATAGTCGGCGTTAATTCCCTGATAGCTCTCCTCGTCGCTGTCGTAGACGATAGGCGTCATCTCAGGCAGCCAGGTGCCGACGGTCAGCGTCGGCCGGGCGGCCAGCCAGACCTTTTCCGTATCGTTAAGCGGAATGTCGATTGCCGCAATGTGGGCATGGCTTTTCAGCTCCAGTTGCTTCATGGCAAACGCGGCGGGGGAGTGGCTTAGCGCCAGTCCGACAATCAGGGATAAAATAAGACGAACAACCATGGCATCACCCTATTTTATTGCGTTGCGCAAAGTCATAAAGCTCAAGCAGGGAGCTGCAGCCTAATTTATCCATCAGACGGACCTTATAGGTGCTGACCGTCTTATTGCTGATATTCATTTTGCTGCCGATGGTGGTGTAGTCGACGCCGCTGAGGATATAGCGGAAGACTTTCATCTCCTGCGTTGACAGCGTATCCAGCCGGTCCTGATCGGTGATGCCGTGGGTGCAGAAGCGCTCCAGTGAAAAGGGGAAATAGCTGTAGCCATTATTGGCCGCCTCGATCGCGGCGAGGATATTATTCATTCCCTCTTTTTTACTCACAAAACCATTGGCCCCGCAGTCGGCGCTGCGTTTGCCGTAGAACCGTTCATTTTTGGCGGAAATGACGATAATTTTTCCCTGGTAGCGGCGTTTGCGCAGCTGCTCAAGAACGTCGATGCCGCTGAGCTCCGGAATATCGACGTCAACGATCAGCAGGTCAGGCTGCATCGTTTCGGCGGCCTGCACCGCATGAGCGCCGCTGTCGAGCTCTGCCGCGACGGTAATACCGTTGGTATCGAGTAGGTTGCGAATGGCGATACGTGCCAATGGATGATCGTCAATGATTATCGCATTCATGGGGGCGTAAATCCTGATATGAAAAAGAAGGGCGATGTCTGGTGCAGGTGCGGCGGGGGTTATTTTTATCGATGCCGTAATAAGGCGCAATTGTAACACAAATCGTTTTCGCCCGGGGAAGATATTCTGGGCGAACCCTTCGCTGAATATATTTGCATATCTGGATGACAGCTGTAGGAACAGGCGTTCGCTTACTTCAGCGCTGTCTGGTATTAAAAAAAATGCAAACGATTAATCTGCTCTTTTTAAGGTGAGTTGTCGGGAATATCGTCCGGTGACAACTGGCAGGTAAAATAATAACAATGGCAAAAGTGAAGCTCGCCCTTTGGCAAAAATGGGTTTGGAAACGTCTAATGGCAGGAATAATACTCGTGGCAATGAGTAGCGCCGCGGTGGGTAAGGACGCCTCGCCCGCTGAGGCGCGGACGCGCGATATGATGCGCTGTCAGGATTATCTGCAGCTGGATCCGCGCACCTGGACGCCGATGGTGATCTGGCTGATGAATGATCCTTTTTCCCTGCAGCCGCCGGAGTGGACCGACTTCCATGAAGCCGAGCTGGTGCTGACGCCGATCCTCACCGAAATCTGCCGTCAGGAGCCAGATGCCTGGCTGACTTCGCTGCGGGAACGGCTCAATTCTTATCAGCAGGTGCGGTCGCTCAATTAAGCGACCGCGATAAAGCGGCAGAAAAAGTGACTAAATGTGCAGTTAGCAGCCTTCTCCTGCGCAAAGGCTCAGCAGCGGCCCGCTTTTTTCGAGAGAGCGTCGCAGGTTTTGCTGGCTGGCGTCGGGTTGCTGCCGGCACAGATGGCATCCGAGACGGTACTGCCGCCGCCCAGTGGGATCAGTCCGTAAAGTTTCGGCTCGGCGGCTTTTGTCACATAGCATCGATGGCTGGTTTTGCCGATGGTGGCCACAAAATTGGTTTTCACATCCTGCTGCTTCGCATCGGAAATTGTCACCTGTGAAGCATCGACATTAAAAGCAAAGGCGGCGGCCTCTTTCATTTCACTTTCCGTCGCCATTGGCGGTTTAGCTACGCAACCCATTAATAACAGTGCCAGACAGGTACTGATTGATATATCCCGTATTTTCATCATTTCATCCTTTTTGTGAGTCAACGGGTTATATATAAGAGGAGCGAGAGGGGGGCGTTGATTTTGATCAGCTGGTACAGGGAAGGGGTATTTTTCGGAAATTGGCCTGAATTGTTAAAGTTATCGTGAGCAGTATGAATTCCAGCGTTGAGGGAATGAAAGGCGTTTTATGCCGACCTTGCGTAGTAAGACAGAGTAAACAGGAACGCGGCAATGATGGACTGGCTTCGGGAGGTGGGCAACGCAGATGGCCTGCGCAAACTTTTGCCAGGATAGAGCACTGTCTATTTTAGCGTAAGCGTAAATTTTCCTTTTCGCGATAACGGATTTTTTATCCTCTTAGCGGAATGGCAAGAAAATGCTGACCACGCGCATTGCTCAACGGCTTATGTTGCCATTTTATCGCTATTCTAAAATTTAGAAACAAAAAAGCCACTCTTTCGAGTGGCCTAACTGTATGTATTTACTGCTAAAATTTGGTGGCCCCTGTTGGGTTTGAACCAACGACCAAGCGATTATGAGTCGCCTGCTCTAACCACTGAGCTAAGGGGCCGTGGCGAGGGATTATAAAGTAACTGACGGTTGCAATCCAGCGTAAAGCGCGCAGCTGCTGTTTTTATAAACAATGCATTTTCAATCCTTTATAATCATGTTTTAGCCATACAGCCGGAGAAAACATGATTAGCGATATCCTTGCGCCGGGCCTGCGCGTTGTCTTTTGCGGTATCAACCCGGGGAAGTCCTCCGCCCATACCGGCTTTCATTTTGCCCATCCTGGCAATCGCTTCTGGAAGGTCATCCATCAGGCCGGGTTTACCGACCGACAGCTCAGGCCGGAAGAGGAGCTGCAGCTGCTGGATACGCGCTGCGGCATCACCATGCTGGTTGAGCGTCCGACGGTGCAGGCCAGCGAGGTCGCCCTGCAGGAGCTGCGCAGCGGCGGCCGTGAGCTGGTGAGGAAGATTGAGGAGTATCAGCCGCAGGCGCTGGCGGTGCTCGGCAAGCAGGCCTTCGAGCTGGCCTTTAACCAGCGCGGCGCGAAGTGGGGGAAACAGGCCATGACCATCGGCACGACCCAGGTGTGGGTGCTGCCCAATCCCAGCGGCTTAAATCGGGCGACGCTCGATAAGCTGGTGGCAGCCTATCGTGAACTGGATGATGCCCTGGCGACCCGCGGCCAGTAGCGGAGAGGGGCGACTTTCCCCGAGCGACCAGCGAAACGCCATAAAAAAAGCTCCCCGCAGGGAGCTTTTTAATCGGCTGGCGACGATTAATCGTCGAGGAAGCTACGCAGCACTTCAGAACGGCTCGGGTGGCGCAGTTTACGCAGCGCCTTCGCTTCGATCTGACGGATACGTTCGCGAGTAACGTCGAACTGTTTACCCACTTCTTCCAGCGTGTGGTCGGTATTCATGTCGATACCGAAACGCATACGCAGGACTTTCGCTTCACGAGCGGTGAGGCCGGCCAGCACGTCGTGCGTTGCCGCGCGCAGGCTCTCGGTGGTCGCGGAATCCAGCGGCAGCTCGAGGGTGGTATCCTCGATGAAATCCCCCAGATGCGAATCTTCATCGTCGCCGATCGGCGTTTCCATGGAGATAGGCTCTTTGGCGATCTTCAGCACTTTACGGATCTTGTCTTCCGGCATCAGCATGCGCTCAGCCAGCTCTTCCGGGGTCGGTTCACGGCCCATCTCCTGCAGCATCTGACGGGAGATACGGTTGAGCTTGTTGATGGTCTCAATCATATGCACCGGAATACGGATGGTGCGCGCCTGATCCGCGATAGAGCGGGTGATGGCCTGACGGATCCACCAGGTGGCGTAGGTTGAGAACTTATAGCCGCGACGGTATTCGAACTTATCAACCGCTTTCATCAGACCGATGTTGCCTTCCTGAATCAGGTCGAGGAACTGCAGACCGCGGTTGGTGTATTTCTTGGCGATCGAGATAACCAGACGCAGGTTCGCTTCCACCATCTCTTTCTTCGCCCGGCGGGCTTTCGCTTCACCGATGGACATGCGACGGTTGATATCCTTCACCTGCTCGATGGTCAGGCCGGTCTCTTCTTCGATCTGCTGCAGCTTCTGCAGGCCGCGCTGCACGTCTTCTTTCACTTCCAGCAGCTTCTCGGACCACGGCTTGTTCATCGCCACCGCGGCGTTGAACCAGGTTTCGCTGGTTTCGTTGCCGGTGAACAGAGTGATGAAGTTTTTCTTCGGCATTTTGCACTGCTCAACGCACAGCTTCATGATGATACGTTCCTGAGTACGAACGCGATCCATCATGCTGCGCATGCTGTTGACCAGGTAATCGAACTGCTTCGGCACCAGGCGGAACTGCTTGAAGACTTCGGACAGCTTCAGGATCTCTTCCTGGGCGGCGGCATGGCTACGACCTTTGGCTTTGATGGTGTCGCGCGTCAGCTCGTACTGGGTACGCAGCTCGGCGAACTTCTCACGGGCCAGTTCAGGGTCGATGCTGTTGTCGTCATCGCTGTTGTCGTCGGCGTCTTCATCTTCGTCTTCGTCTTCGTCGTCATCCATCTCTTCCTGAGACAGCTCGGAGCCAACGTGGGTGGCGGTCGGCGCCATATCTTCTTCGGCGTTCGGATCGACGAAACCGGTGATCAGATCGGACAGACGGGCTTCTTCCGCTTCAACGCGGTCGTACTGCTCAAGCAGGTAGGTGATCGCTTCCGGATATTCGGCAACGGAGCACTGCACCTGGTTGATGCCGTCTTCGATGCGTTTGGCGATGTCGATTTCGCCTTCACGGGTCAGCAGCTCTACGGTACCCATTTCACGCATGTACATGCGCACCGGGTCGGTCGTGCGCCCGATTTCGGATTCCACGCTGGAGAGCACCTGCGCGGCGGCTTCGGCAGCATCTTCATCCGCGGTGTTTTCGGCAAGCATCAGATCATCGGCATCCGGTGCTTCTTCCATCACCTGAATGCCCATGTCGTTGATCATTTGGATGATGTCTTCGATCTGATCGGAATCGACGATATCTTCCGGCAGATGGTCATTGACCTCGGCATAGGTCAGATAGCCTTGCTCCTTACCACGTTGGACAAGAAGCTTCAGCTGTGACTGCGGGTTTTGCTCCATAAGACGGTATCCACACTTAATTCGTTTGATTGGTGTCGGCAGGCGGGCTGTCGACATTTAAAGCGAGGGCGTACTTATATTATTGCCGCTGCGCCTCTGCGCGGCTGTCGGGGGCTTCCCGATCGATACTCGGCACTTAAGCCGTTAAATACGGTGTCCTTCACGTTGCTCTGCGTTCTGCTGCTGCATCAATGCAACGTGAATGACTTAGTCTGTCATTTATTTTTTCGCCAGCTCCTGGCTGATGGTCCAGAGCTCCCGGCGTTCCTCACTGCTTAAACCGTGTGTGCGATCGCGAGCTATCAACTCTTCCTGTCGCAGTTCCAGCAGTGAATCAAACATATGGTTGAGCGAGTCGGTGAAGGTTTGTTCAGCGATATCTTTATCTGCTATATCGTCCCACATCGACAGTTTTTCAAGGGTTGCGGCCTCTTTTGTGCCGCGATATTGCTCTAAAAGTTGCCCGGTTGTCAGACCAGGCTGCGCCAGACAGATTTTCACCAGCTCGCCGAACAGGCTCAGCCCCGGCATTTTGCGCGAGTCCAGCCCCTCCAGCGGTGGGACTAACGGCGCCAAATCCGGGTTTTGCACCAGCAGTCCTATCAGTATACGCATGGTCGTGCGTTTTAGCTGTGGTGCGGGGCGCGGCGCGCCATTTTCCGCCTGTTTTGGCATTAAACGTTCAAGCTGGGCGTCATCTAAAATGCCCAGCTTGTTGCCCAGCTCCTGACGCAAATAGATGCGCAGGGTTTCGCCCGGCACCTGGGTTATCAGCGGCAGCGCCAGCGTGCTCAGCTGCGCGCGCCCGTCCGGCGTGCTGAGGTCGACCTGCGGCAGCAGGCTGTTAAACAAGAACGTGGAGAGCGGCTGAGCCTGCTCCATCCGCGCCTCGAACGCCGCTTTGCCCTCTTTACGCACCAGCGTATCCGGGTCTTCGCCGTCAGGCAGAAACATAAAGCGCAGCTGGCGACCATCGGTCATGTACGGCAGCGCCGTCTCCAGCGCGCGCCAGGCGGCATCGCGGCCGGCCCGGTCGCCGTCGTAGCAGCAGATGACGTTATTGGTCACCCGGAACAGCAGCTGGATATGGTCGGCTGTGGTCGAGGTACCCAGCGAGGCGACAGCATAGTTGATGTCGTACTGCGCCAGCGCCACGACGTCCATATAGCCTTCGACAACCAGCAACCGCGGTGGTTCGGGGTTGTCCTGCTGCGCTTCATACAGGCCATACAGCTGACGGCCTTTATGGAATATGTCGGTTTCCGGGGAGTTGAGATACTTCGGCAGGGCATCGCCCAGCACCCGTCCGCCAAACCCAATCACCCGGCCTCGCTTATCGCGGATGGGAAACATTACCCGTTCGCGGAAGCGGTCGTAACTGCGTCCCTGATCGTTGGTAACCAGCATGCCGGCATCAATAAGCGACTGGCGGTTTTCCTGATTGCCGCCAAAACGTTTTAAAACGTTATCCCAACCTGGGGGAGCATAGCCGATGGCAAAGCGCGTAATCACCTCGCTGCTTAACCCCCGTTTTGCCAGGTACTGGCGCGCAGGGTCGGCGGCGGGCTGCATCAGAGACTGTTGATAAAACGTATTCAGACCATCCAGTAACTGGTAGAGGTTCTGCCGTTGATGGCGCTCTATCTGGCTGGGTCCGTTGCCTGCTTCATAAGGCACTTCGAGGTTATGCATGGCGGCCAGCTCTTCGACCGTTTCCACGAACTCGAGCTTGTCGTAGTTCATCAGGAAATCGATAGCATTGCCGTGCGCCCCGCAGCCGAAGCAGTGGTAAAACTGTTTTTCACCGTTGACGGTGAAAGAGGGGGTTTTTTCGTTATGGAACGGACAGCACGCGTGAAAATTTTTGCCCTGCTTTTTCAGCTTTACCCGCGCATCGATCAGATCGACGATGTCGGTTCTGGCAAGCAGATCGCTAATAAATACACGTGGAATTCGTCCAGCCATAAGCCCCGTTATTTCTGATGACTATAAACGAAAATAAGCCGCGCATTCCTTTCGGAAGCACGGCCTTACAACTACAACTCGGTCTGAATTGAGAGCGTCGCTCTCAACAGATTAGTACAGACGAGTACGGCGTGCGTTTTCGCGAGCCAGTTTCTTCGCGTGACGTTTCACTGCAGAAGCTTTAGCGCGCTTACGTTCGGTAGTCGGTTTTTCATAGAACTCACGACGACGAACTTCCGCCAGAACACCTGCTTTTTCGCAGGAACGCTTGAAGCGACGCAGAGCTACGTCGAACGGCTCGTTTTCACGTACTTTAATTACCGGCATGTGCCTCTCACCTTTGATTAATTCGGTTTGCCGCTGGCCGCAATGCCAGCTTATTTCAAAATGGTGCGGAATTTTACTGCAACTACTGCTGCTTTGTAAAGCACCGGCGCCTTTTTTGAAAGGGACTTTTATAAGGGTGAGGAGTATACACGAAGAGAGCACCAGGGGTGAGCAAAGTTTTACATCGCCGGTCATTGGACCTACACTGCGCGGTATTGAAGCGAGGTAAAACAACTCATGCGTGTACTGGGCATTGAAACATCCTGCGATGAAACCGGCATCGCGATTTATGACGACCAGCAAGGTCTGTTAGCCAACCAACTGTATAGTCAGGTGAAACTGCATGCGGACTACGGCGGCGTGGTGCCGGAGCTGGCATCGCGCGACCACGTGCGCAAAACGGTGCCGCTTATCCAGGCGGCGCTGAAAGAGGCCGGTCTGACGGCGAAAGATATCGATGCCGTCGCCTATACGGCGGGTCCTGGCCTGGTGGGGGCGCTGCTGGTCGGCGCCACCGTGGGCCGGTCGCTGGCCTTCGCCTGGAACGTGCCGGCGATTCCGGTACACCATATGGAAGGGCACCTGCTGGCGCCGATGCTGGAAGATAACCCGCCAGCGTTCCCGTTCGTCGCGCTGCTGGTCTCCGGCGGTCATACTCAGCTGATCAGCGTCACCGGCATCGGCCAGTACGAGCTGCTGGGCGAGTCGATTGACGATGCGGCGGGCGAAGCCTTTGATAAAACCGCGAAACTGCTGGGGCTGGATTATCCCGGCGGGCCGATGCTGTCGAAAATGGCGTCCCAGGGTACTGAAGGCCGCTTCGTCTTCCCGCGTCCGATGACCGACCGTCCGGGGCTGGACTTCAGCTTCTCCGGTCTGAAAACCTTCGCCGCCAATACCATTCGCAGCAACGGCGACGATGAGCAAACCCGCGCCGACATCGCCCGCGCGTTTGAGGATGCGGTCGTCGATACGCTAATGATTAAATGTCGCCGCGCGCTGGAGCAAACCGGCTTTAAGCGTCTGGTGATGGCGGGAGGCGTGAGCGCCAACCGCACCCTGCGGGCGAAGCTGGCGGAGATGATGCAAAAACGCGGCGGCGAGGTGTTCTACGCCCGCCCTGAGTTCTGTACCGATAACGGCGCGATGATCGCCTACGCCGGCATGGTGCGTCTGCAAACCGGCGCCAAAGCCGAGCTTGGCGTGACGGTCCGCCCGCGCTGGCCGCTGGCCGAGCTGCCTGCCGCCTAAAGCGTCCTGACACAGGCCGACGTCACGTCGGCCTGCCTTCCTGACTACTCCATACTTTTACACAGCGAGCAGATGGCGCCCTGATGCTTATGCGAGTGCATCACGTCCGGGCGCTCGTACTCTTCCTCACAGCTAACGCATTGATATACGGTGGTCGAGGCGTTCCCCGCCGCGTCATAGCGAGGTTCGGCGATCCCGTCATCTCTCTGCTTAATGTAGTAGCGCCCGCGGGTGAGGATCCCCATCAGCGGGGTCATGACAAAGGCGACGACCAGCGCAATCAGCGGCGAGAACGGCGCCAGCGTCGTCCCCAGCAGGCCGAAGAAGGCGCAGATCGACAGCCCGGCGGCCAGGCCAAAGGAGACTACGCCCACCGGGTTCACATTGTAGATCATGCCGCGACGATACTCCGGCTGCGCCGGCGCCAGCTTGAGTAAGCCTTTATTAAAGGTGATGTCGGTCGCCACCACCACGACCCAGGCGATGGCGAAGTTGGAGTAAAAGCCGAGGATCCACGACAGGGCGCTGAACATATCGCCTTCCATCAGCGCCAGGGCAATCGCCAGGTTGACCACCACAAAAATAATCCGCCCCGGATAGCGTTTGGTGGTGCGGGTCCAGGCGCTGGTCCACGCCAGCGAGCCGGAATAGGCATTGGTGACGTTAATTTTGATCTGCGAGATCACCACCAGCACCACCGCCAGCGTCAGAGCCAGCCAGCCGGGCACCAGGTTATCGAAGACGCTGACGAACTGCTGCACCGGTTCGGTATTGTGTACCGCCGGGAAACGGGTCAACAGATAGAAGCCGAGGAAAGCGCCGATAATCTGTTTGATCGCGCCTAGCACCACCCAGCCCGGGCCGGCGGAAAAGACCGCCAGCCACCAGGCTTTACGGTTCTCAGCGGTTTTAGGCGGCATAAAGCGCAGGTAATCAATTTGCTCGCCAATCTGCATGATCAGCGACAGGCATACCCCGGCGCCGAGCATGATGGCGGTGATATCCACCGTCGACGCGCTGTTTTTACCGGCGAAATGCAGGAAGCCGTCCACCAGCTGCGGATCTTTGACAATCAGCCACACCACCGGCACCACCATCAGCACCAGCCACAGCGGAGTGGTCCACACCTGCAGGCGGGTCAGGGCTTTCATGCCATAGACCACCAGCGGGAGCACCATCAGGGTGGCGATCAGATACCCCATCCACAGCGGGATCCCGAGGCCCACCAGCAGCCCCTGGGCCATGATCGAGCCTTCGAGGGCGAAGAAGATAAAGGTGAAGCCGGCAAAAATAATGCTGGTGATCACCGAGCCGAAATAGCCGAAGCCGGCGCTGCGGGTGATCAGGTCAAGGTCAATGTTGTAGCGCGCGGCGGTGATCGCCAACGGAATGCCGGTGAGGAAGATCACCAGCGCCGCCACCAGGATCGAATAGATGGCGTTGCTGGTGCCCCAGGCCATACCGATGCTGGCGCCGATGGAAAAGTCCGCCAGATAGGCGATGCCGCCCAGCGCCGTGACCGCGACGACGCCCGGTCCCCAGCGGCGGAAGCTCAGCGGGGCGTAACGTAAGGTGTAATCTTCTAAGGTTTCCCGGGAGCCGGAAGTCCGCGCGGTCGCGGGTAATTCAGGGTTGAGATCCAGTGATGACATAGTCATTCCTTAATGGTTAGGCATGACTTGAATTAGCAAACCTTATGCCATATTGCAGGGCAGGCGTGGCGGGGAGGGTGGTGCAGAGTGACAGAAGAGAGGGCAGGAGCTGCACCATCCGGACGCGCTTGCGCCCGGCTGGTGCAAAAGGCCTATTTGCCGAGCATGCCTTTGTCTTCGAGGAAGGCAATAATGGTGCTCAGGCCGTCGCCACGCTTCAGGTTGGTGAAGGTCCATGGGCGATCGCCGCGCATACGCTGGGTATCGCTCGCCATCACCTCCAGTGAAGCGCCCACATAGGGGGCAAGGTCGGTTTTATTGATCACCAGAAAATCGGATTTGGTGATCCCCGGCCCGCCTTTGCGCGGGATCTTCTCCCCTTCGGCCACGTCGATAACATAGATGGTCAGATCCGCCAGCTCCGGGCTGAAGGTGGCGCTCAGGTTATCGCCGCCGCTTTCCACGAAGATAAGGTCGAGGTTACCGAATTTTTCACTCAGCGCTTCCACCGCGGCGAGGTTCATCGAGGCATCTTCACGGATCGCCGTGTGCGGGCAGCCGCCGGTTTCCACCCCGACAATGCGTTCAGGCGCCAGCGCGCCCGCTTCAGTGAGGATGCGCTGATCTTCTTTGGTGTAGATGTCGTTGGTGACCACCGCCAGCTGCCAGGTATCGCGCATCGCTTTGCACAGCGCTTCCAGCAGGGCGGTTTTACCGGAGCCGACCGGGCCGCCAACGCCGACGCGCAGCGGGTGTTTATAAGAATTCATGGCTTCTCCTAGGAACGGAATAATCGGGAGTATTGGGTTTCATGCCGGGCAGAGGCGATGGCGGCGAGCGGCGTGGCCGAACCGATATCGCCGTCCGGCGCGACCAGCGCGCGGGGCATCGCCGCCGCGTAGTGGTCGCAAAGACGTAAAATCAGCTGTTGAGCGGCCTGCTGGCCGAAGGGCACCAGCTTAACGCCGGCCATCACGGCGCTCTCAATCCAGCTGTAGCCCAGGCTTAGGGCCATCTCGGGCAGCGCGATGCGCCAGCGCACGCCGAGCCAGGCCATCCCGGCGAGCTGGCTTTGCTGGCACAGCGTGCGCCACGGCGGTGGACAGTCCGGCTGCCAGTCGCCAAGCAGGCGGGCAAACGCCGCGCCGCGGTTGCGCTCTTCCTCCCGCAGTTCACGGGTCTCCCGGCAGGCCAGCAGATAAGCCGTCCAGCGCCGGGCCGCGGCGATATCGCCTTGTTCGCAGGCGCGGTACAGGCGGGCGAACAGCGGCAGGTCGACGGTAAAAAAGCCTTCCGTCATCTGCCGTCGCTGCCAGCGCTCGAAGGCCGCGACGTCCGGCACCCAGCCGGCTTCCACAGCCCACTCCAGCCCCTGGGACCAGCTGTAACCCCCTACCGGCAGGTTGCTGCTGGCCAGCTGCATCAGCCGCAGGCGTTGTTCCGCTGTCGACATGCTAGTGGCTGTGAGCGTGGTGGTCATGATGAGCATGATGATGACCGTGGCTTTCGCTGGCGTAAGCGCCGGCTTCCGGCTCGAACGGCAGCTGGCCAAAGGTCACCGTCAGGCCGAACTGGCGCAGCATATCGTCCAGCACGTGATCGTGATGATAGCGCAGCTCGCCCGGCATGATCTGCAGCGGTACGTGACGATTGCCGAGGTGGTAGCAGGCCTTCGCCAGCATAAACGGATCGTCGCAGCGCACCACCGACACCCCTTCATCAGCGGCAATCACCTGCACAAATTCGGTGCCGTCTTCGTTGCTGAGCACATCGCCGCCGCGCAGCAGCAGCCCGCGGGGCAGCAGCAGGCCGGCTTCCCGGCCATCGTTGAGGGTGACTTTTACCCGGCTTTTGACGCGAACATCAATCGGCAGCGTAACGCTGGCGGTCGCGGCGGCGGGGGTCTCCAGACGTTGAGTTAAATAAAGCATCCGCTCTCCTTAAAACAGAAAATAACGTTGCGCCATCGGCAGAACCTCTGCCGGCTCGCTGGTGATGAGTTCGCCATCCACCCGCACCTCATAAGTCTGCGCGTCGACGGTGATGTTAGGCTGCAGGCTGTTGTGCACCATGTCGGCTTTCTGCACCGTACGGCAGCCTTTCACCACGGCGATCGCGCTGCGCAGGTTCAGCCGCTCGGCTACGCCGTTGTCCGCCGCCGCCTGCGACAGGAAGGTGAGGCGGCAGTGATGGCGGGCGCTGCCCAGCGCGCCAAACATCGGACGGTAGTGCACCGGCTGCGGGGTTGGAATAGAGGCATTGATATCGCCCATCGGCGCGATGGCGATCATGCCGCCTTTGATCACGGTGGCCGGTTTCACGCCGAAGAAGGCAGGCGACCAGACCACAAGGTCCGCCAGCTTACCCACCTCAATGGAGCCGACTTCGTGTGCGATGCCGTGGGTCAGCGCCGGGTTGATGGTGTATTTGGCGATGTAGCGCTTCACGCGGAAGTTGTCGTTATCCCCGGTCTCCTCCGCCAGCGCTCCGCGCTGCACCTTCATGCGGTGCGCCACCTGCCAGGTGCGGAGAACCACTTCCCCGACGCGGCCCATGGCCTGCGAATCCGAGGAGGTGAGCGAGAAGGCGCCAAGGTCGTGCAGCACGTCTTCCGCAGCGATGGTTTCCCGGCGAATGCGCGACTCGGCAAAGGCCACGTCCTCGGCGATGTCCGGGTCCAGATGGTGGCAGACCATCAGCATATCGAGATGTTCATCGATGGTGTTAAGGGTGTAGGGCAGCGTTGGGTTGGTGGAGGACGGCAAAATGTTCGGGTGGGCGCAGGCGGTGATGATATCCGGCGCATGGCCGCCGCCGGCCCCTTCGGTATGGAAGGTGTGAATGGTGCGCCCGCCGATGGCGGCGAGGGTATCTTCCACAAAACCGGACTCATTGAGCGTGTCGCTGTGCAGCGCGACCTGAATATCCATCTCATCGGCGACGGTTAACGCGCAGTCGATCGCCGCCGGGGTGGCGCCCCAGTCCTCATGGATCTTCAGGCCAATAACGCCCGCCGCCACCTGCTCGCGCAGAGCGTCCGGCTGAGAAACGTTGCCCTTGCCCAGCAGGCCGATATTGACCGGCAGGCTGTCGGCCGCCTGCAGCATGCGTGAGATATACCATGGCCCCGGGGTGCAGGTGGTGGCATGGGTACCCGCCGCCGGGCCGGTGCCGCCGCCGACCATGGTGGTCACGCCGGAGACCAGCGCCTCTTCCGCCTGCTGCGGACAGATCCAGTGAATATGAGTATCGATCCCGCCGGCGGTGACGATTTTTCCTTCGGCGGCAATGACTTCCGTCGCGGCGCCGATGGGGATGGTGACGTTGGGCTGGATGTCGGGGTTGCCGGCTTTGCCGATGGCGAAGATCCGACCGTCCTTCACGCCGATATCGGCCTTAACGATCCCCCAGTGATCGACGATCAGCGCATTGGTGAGCACCAGGTCGACACAGTCGGCGGCCAGCATCTGTCCCTGACCCATCCCGTCGCGGATCACTTTGCCGCCGCCGAATTTGACCTCTTCCCCGTAGGTGGTCAAATCGTCCTCCACCTCTATCCACAGCTCGGTATCGGCCAGGCGCAACTTGTCGCCAATGGTGGGGCCGAACATGTCGGCATAGGCCTGGCGTGAAATATTACTCATCGTTTGCCTCCAGAGGGCCCATGACCTTGCCGCGGAAGCCGAAAACGGCGCGGTGACCGGCGAAGGCCACCAGCTCAACCTCGCGTTTCTGGCCAGGTTCAAAGCGTACCGCCGTGCCGGCCGGGATATTCAGGCGATAGCCGGTGGCCTGCTGACGGTTGAACTTCAGCGCCGGGTTGACCTCGGCGAAATGGTAGTGCGAACCGACCTGAATCGGCCGATCGCCGTGGTTTTCAACGACCACGCGACAGGTCGCCCGGCCGGTGTTGAGGGCTATCTGGCCGGGCTTAACGTGATATTCACCGGGGATCATGGCGCTACCTCAGATAATCGGGTTGTGAACGGTGACCAGCTTCGAGCCGTCCGGGAAGGTGGCTTCGACCTGGATATCCGGGATCATTTCCGGGACGCCCTCCATCACCTGCTCGCGGGTCAGGACGTGACGGCCTTCCTCCATCAGCGAGGCCACGCTTTTGCCGTCGCGGGCGCCTTCCATAATAAAGGCGCTGATCAGGGCCACGGACTCCGGATAGTTGAGCTTCAGGCCGCGGGCCAGGCGGCGTTCCGCCACCAGCGCGGCGGTAAACAGCAACAGCTTGTCTTTTTCTCGGGGGGTCAGTTCCATAACGTTCTCTTAAGTCAGCCAGATTCGGGGAAGTACGGGGGATTTGCCGGTGAGATGAGGGCGCAGAAACTGCCAGACGTCGCGCATCACCTGCTGGCAAATCAGATTATCGTCACTGAGGAAGCGCACCGTCAGCAGGCGGTCGGTCAGGCTGGCGCCGGCGTAGAGGCCGAGCGGCGCCAGCGCGTCGCGCACCCCGTCGAGCAGGGCATCGGTTGCCGGATAGCACAGCAGCGTGCCGACCCAGGGGCGTCCGGCGACGCTGGACAGCTCTCCCTCCTGCAGGTGCAGGCGCTCGACCAGCAGCGGCTCATCGTCCACCCATACTTCCAGCCGGTTGCTGAGGGAGCCGTGGCTGAAGGTTTCGCCGATCACCGGGCGGCCAAGGCAGAGCAGATCCCAGGCCAGCAGCGTGCTGGAGGCACAAAGGTGAAAGGTGGTGGACAGCCGGGCGTTCGCCCCGGGAAAGAAGATGGCATCCTGCGGGAGCCACTCCAGGGTCGCCTGCGGGGCGAGGGTCAACTGCTGGCACAAAAGCGCTTGCGCGCCGCTGCTGCGGTAAAACTTGCTGGCGCCAGGCATGGTTATCAGGGTATGGCAGCCGGGATCAAGGTGGGCGCTAATCGTCAGCTCATCACCGCCGACGATGCCGCCGGGGGGGTGAAGCAGATAGAGATGACAGGTCTCTTCTTCCGGGTAAAACGGGCGCTGGACGGTCAGCGGGCCGACGTGTTGGGCGCTGGCGAGAACGGTCTTGCCGCCGGCCTGCTGAAAGCGCAGATCCAGCGTGGCCTGCCAGCCTTTTTTGAGTGGTGGTAACACGGTGCCGTGCAATGTTGCGCCCCTGCAAAATCAAGATAAAACAGCAGCAATGAGTATTGATCGGCGGGAGATTATCCCGGTCATACGAAACGCTTATGTCATCTGTTACCCGGAGCGTCGCATCGGGCGCGAGGGGAAAGCGGCATAACCGCTCCGGATTATTCACCCGGATAATCATTGCCGTCAATATCCTGAACCGTTGCCTGGCCGCGGCGGAAAAGGCGTCAGCGCGGTTCACGCCGCGCCGCCGGTCGCTGGCGGGAATTTTGCTGTGGGTCGCCGCTAACGCATTGTTACAAAAGGGGGATGTGGCGATGATCGCCAATCATGATGACGTAAGGCGAAAGAGCGGGTGAGACCGCTAAATAGAACCGGGGATCCCTCCGGCTGGGGTGGCCGGGAGGGGAGATTACTTCTCTTGTGGCGTTTTTTTCTTCTTCACCCGCGTCCAGATTTTGCTCTCCTGGCGGCGCCACAGACGCTGAATGTTGTCGTGATGGCGCAGCAGGATCAGGCAGGAGAGCATCGACACCGGGAAGGTGTACTGTGGTTTGAACCACCAGACGTAGAACGGAGCGATCAGCGCGCTGACGATAGCGCCAAGGGAAGAGTAACCGCTGAGCAGGATGGTCAGCAGCCAGGTCCCGGCCATCACGCCGGTCAGGTCGAGACCGATGGGGGCGATAGCGCCGAAGGCAGTGGCGACGCCTTTACCGCCGCGGAAATGAAAGAAGACTGGCCAGATGTGGCCCACGCAGGCGGCAATCGCCACTAAACCCAGCCAGAACGGCGTCAGGCCCAGCGCCCAGGCGCCCCATACCGGCAGCATGCCCTTCAGCACATCAAAAATAAGTACCGCTACGGCCGCCCCTTTTCCGCCAATTCGTAGTACGTTAGTGGCCCCGGGGTTGCCTGAGCCGCTGTCGCGTGGGTCGGGCAGGCCAGCAAGGCGACATACCAGAATGGCGCTGGAAATGGAGCCGCAGAGGTAGGCGAGGAGTACCAGTCCAGGCGCGATTGCACTCATAACGCTGTTCCGTTTTGAAAATGTCGTTGTATTCTCTGCATCTGTGGATAATACGCATAATTCGCCGGAAGTGGTATCCGGTTTAGCTAAAAAGCAGGCAGGGCGTGATGGATATTGTATTTATAGAGCAACTTTCGGTAATCACCACCATTGGTGTTTATGACTGGGAACAAACCATTGAACAGAAGCTGGTGTTCGATATCGAAATTGCATGGGATAACCGCAAGGCGGCCGCCAGCGATGATGTCAGCGATTGCCTTAGCTATGCTGATATCAGCGAGCGCGTCATCGCGCATGTTGAGGGGGGAAAATTCGCGTTAGTGGAGCGGGTGGCGGAAGAGGTGGCCGACCTGCTGCTGGAGACATTCCAGTCGCCATGGGTGCGCATTAAAGTCAGCAAACCTGGCGCCGTGGCTCGCGCGGCAAACGTCGGGGTGATTATTGAACGTGGCCTTAATCTGAAACAAAACTTTTCAGGTCATACTTGTTAAACAAATTGCGTTTATACCGGTCATAGCATCCGGTCATCAGGCAATTTTACTGGCGATCTCCTACCAGAACGGCAGGTGAATCCTTGTGTACGCCGTGTATGCTGCGGATTGCGCGCCCTCTGGCAGCCGGGTTGTGCCTGTTGAACGATACCGTGTTCCTGGTTTTTTTCATTTTACTTTTTTAAAGGGTTTAATTGGATGAGCGATATACACTCGCTGCTGGTGGCGGCAATATTGGGTGTGGTTGAGGGGTTAACAGAATTTTTACCTGTTTCCAGTACCGGTCATATGATTATTGTTGGTCACCTGCTGGGGTTTGAAGGTGATACGGCAAATACCTTTGAAGTGGTTATTCAGCTAGGCTCGATACTCGCCGTGGTGGTGATGTTCTGGCGTCGCCTGTTCGGCCTGATCGGCATCCATTTCGGCAAGCCGCCGGCGCATGAAGGCAAGGGCAGCGGTCGCTTATCGCTTATCCATATCCTTCTCGGTATGATCCCTGCGGTGGTGATGGGGCTTATTTTCCACGACACCATTAAGTCCTTGTTTAACCCGGTAAACGTGATGTACGCCCTGATTGTCGGCGGTGTGCTGTTAATTGCGGCGGAAGTGCTGAAGCCGAAACAGCCGCGCGCGGTCGGGATTGACGATATGACCTATCGTCAGGCATTCGTTATCGGCTGCTTCCAGTGCCTGGCGCTGTGGCCGGGCTTCTCCCGCTCAGGGGCGACCATCTCCGGCGGCATGCTGATGGGCGTTAGCCGCTACGCGGCGTCGGAGTTCTCATTCCTGCTGGCGGTACCGATGATGATGGGCGCCACGGTGCTGGACGTCTACAAGAGCATCGGCTTCCTCAACATGGGCGATGTTCCGATGTTTGCCGTCGGCTTCGTGATGGCGTTTATCGTGGCGCTGATTGCGATTAAAACCTTCCTGCAGCTGATCAAACGGATCTCGTTCATTCCGTTCGCTATCTACCGCTTTATCGTCGCGGCAGCGGTTTACGTGGTCTTTTTCTAAGGCCTGCGCCCTCAGCCTTGCGGCTGGGGGCAACGCTGTTCCTTCCACTGCGCCACCGCCGCAATTCTCCGCCGCGTCAGCTCCTCGCGAATTTCCGCCCCTTTAAATCCCGCCGCTACCACCTCTTTGGTGGAGACCGACTGCGCCACTTCCCAGGCCTCCAGCAGCAGGCGCCCCTGCGGATAATCGCTGGCCTCAAAGCCGGTGCGCCCGCGGACGTCGGCTTCGCTGGTGAGGGCGATCTGTTGCACGCGCTGCGGTTTACGCCAGGCGTCAATGCTGTCGAAAAGTTTGACGAGGGTTTTTGGCTGCAGGATCGGCAGGGTGTGGATCAGATCATGGTACTCCGCCACCAGTTTCGCGAGATCGCGGATATCGTTCGGCACCCGCAGACGCGCGCAGAGCTGCTCCACCAGCTTGACTCCCGCCGGGCCATGGCCGTGGTGACGCGGCCAGAGCGCTTTCGGCGTCAGCCCTTTGCCGAGGTCATGGCACAGGGTGGCGAAGCGCACCTCGACGTCCGGCGATAGCATCGCGGCCATCGTGACGGTCATCAGGGTGTGCAGGCCGGTATCGATTTCCGGGTGCCATTTGGCCGGGGCCGGCACGCCGTACAGGGCGTCAATCTCCGGGAACAGCACCTTGAGGGCCTGGCAGTCGCGCAGCGTCTGGAAAAAGACCTGCGGGTTGCGGGTGGTCAACGCGCTTTCCGTCTCTTTCCACACCCGCTCCGGCGTTAAATGGGCCAGTTCGCCAGCCTCAACCATGGCGGCCATCAGGGTCTGGGTCTCTTCGGCGATGCGAAAACCGAGATGGGCATAGCGGGCGGCAAAGCGCGCCACGCGCAGCACGCGCAGCGGGTCTTCGCTAAAGGCGGGAGAGACATGGCGCAGCAGGCGCTGGCGGAGATCGTTTTGTCCGCCGTAGGGGTCGATAATCGTGCCGTCGGCATCCTGGGCGAGGGCGTTGACCGTCAGGTCGCGGCGTAGCAGATCCGCCTCAAGAGTGACGTCCGGGGCGGCATAGCAGGTAAAACCGGTATAGCCTGCGCCGGATTTGCGCTCGGTGCGGGCCAGGGCATACTCTTCCCGGCTTTGCGGATGAAGAAACACGGGAAAGTCGCGGCCTACCTGCTGATAGCCCGCGTCAAGCATCTGTTGCGGGGTGGCGCCCACCACCACCCAGTCTCGGTCTTTGACCGGCAGTCCTAACAGCGCGTCGCGCACCGCACCACCGACCAGATAACTCTTCACGCCTGATTCTCCCGTATCTGTTTTTCGCAAGATGATACGTAAGTCTGGCAGAGAAGACGAATTAGTTCATCCACCGGTCTTTACGTTTGCGGCTTGGCACCAGATGCGGCAGCACCAGACCCAGCAGCAAACCGACGCCCAGCACGCCGCCGCCGTACATAAACCACTGCATGATAATGGTGCGCTGTTTATCATCAAGCTGCAGATTCGCCGCATTCACCTTCTTCTGCGCGACAACCAGCTCGTTTTTCAACTTTTGGTTCTCGTCTTTCAACGCGTTGATCACGCTGTCGCTGCCGGCGACTTTCTTCTGCATATCCGCCGTGCGCTGGTTCCAGGTGGCGTCGATATTATTCAGCTTATCGGTCAGCGTTTTGACCTGGTTTTCCAGATCCGGGACGCGGGTGCGCAGGCTGGGCTCGTTGCTCAGCTCTTTCAGCGGGATCCAGGCGGTACGCCCATTCGCGTCGCGGATCTGCGCGTAACTGGTGCTGTCGTTGGTTTGCAGCACCGACACTTCTTCCCCGGCGTTGATGGTGCCGACCAGACGATAATTATCGCCCGGGCCGCTGCGAACCCAGGTGTTCAGCTCATCGGAAACGTAGCGCTTTTCTTCTGCGTGAACCGCCGTGGCGGCGCTAAGCGCGAGCAAAGTAAAAGTAATCAGGCGTAATTTTGGCATCAGGTCATCGTTTGGTCATAAAAAGTGGAACGATAGTAGAGGCATCGCCAGAGCGACGCAAAGTTTTCCACCACAATCGGAATCATCCAGGAGGTGGCCCGGCAAAAAGCGCGTTGCATGGCGATTCGCCGCAAAATACTATCTACTGACAAAAAATATCGTCGTAAGTTCGCCGCAATTTGTCGGCGCAGCACAGAAGCGGAAGAATTCAGTCATGGCTCAAGAAATCGAACTTAAGTTTATCGTCGCTCAGGATGGGGTAGAGACGCTGCGCGAGCAGCTCAATGCGCTCGAGGCGAAACATACGCCCGCGGGCCAGTTGCTGAACATTTACTATGAAACCGCCGATAACTGGCTGCGTCGTCACGACATGGGGCTGCGCATCCGCGGCGACCAGGGGCGTTATGAGATGACGCTGAAAATCGCCGGTCGGGTGGTGGGCGGCCTGCACCAGCGTCCGGAATACAATATTCCACTGGATAAACCGGAACTGGCGCTTGAGCGCCTGCCGGCGGAGGTCTGGCCGCAAGGGGAACTTCCAGCCGCGCTGGCGGAGCATGTGCAACCGCTGTTCAGCACCGACTTTTCCCGTGAGCGCTGGGTGATCCAGGAAGGAAAGAGTGAAATTGAGATTGCCCTCGATCGCGGCGAAGTGAAGGCGGGCGAGCATCAGGAGCCGATCTGCGAGCTGGAGCTGGAGCTGCTCGCCGGGGAGACCGCCGATCTGCTGCGCCTCGCGCAGCGTTTGCTGGAGAGCGGCGTCCTGCGTCAGGGGAGCCTGAGCAAAGCCGCGCGCGGGTATCATCTGGCGCAAGGCAACGACGAGCGCCCGGTAACCCGGCTGGCGGTGCTGCCGGTGGCGGCGAAGGCCAGCGTGGAGCAGGGGCTGGAGGCGGCGCTGGAGAGCGCCCTGGCGCACTGGCTGTATCACGATGAGGTCTGGCTGCGCGGCAACGCGAAAGCCAAAGCGGAAATCCTGCTGGCGATAGCCCGCGTGCGCCATGCGCTGGTGCTGTTCGGCGGCATCGTGCCGCGGAAGGCGACCACTCACCTCCGCGCGTTGCTGAACGACGCCGAAGCGGCGCTGCTGGCCGCGGACACCGCCGATGAGGCGTTATTCCGCACCGAGGTCGTCGCCGCCAAACTGGCGCTGACCGAATGGCTGGTCCAGCGCGGCTGGCGTCCGTTCCTCAACGAGGCGGGAGAGAAAAAAATAGCCGGATCGTTCAAACGGTTTGCCGATATTCACCTTTCCCGGGCGGCGGCTGAGCTGCGCGGCGCCGTGCAGCACCTGGCGGTGGAGGATGCCGCCGACCAGCTGCCGAAGCTGGCGCGCGACATCGACAGCGTCCAGTTGCTGGCGGGCGCCTATGGCGACGCCGTCGCGCCGTGGCTGGAGAACTGGCAGGAACTACAGCGTGCGATAGAGCATGACGACCGCAGCGTCTTTGAATATTTCCGTCGCCAGGCGCTGGCTGCCGAGCCGTTCTGGCTGCATAGTGGAAAACGATAATTACAGGCCAGGGAGCCCCTATGATGCCGCTTTCTTCGCAGTTACAGCAGCACTGGCAGACGGTCGCTGACCGCCTGCCAGCGGATTTCCCCGTCGCCGAACTGAGCCCGCAGGCCAGGTCGGTGATGGCGTTCAGTGATTTTGTCGAACAGAGTGTGATCGCCCAGCCAGGCTGGCTGAACGAGCTTGCCCAGTCTTCACCGGAGGCGGAAGAGTGGCGGCATTATGAGGCCTGGCTGCAGGAACGCCTGCAGGCGGTGGCTGACGAAGCGGGGTTGATGCGAGAGCTGCGTCTTTTCCGCCGTCATATGATGGTCCGCATCGCCTGGGCGCAGGCGCTGTCGCTGGTAAGCGAAGAAGAGACGCTGCAGCAGTTGAGCGTCCTGGCGGAGACCCTGATTGTCGCCGCCCGCGACTGGCTGTACGCCGCCTGCTGTAAAGAGTGGGGAACGCCCTGCAATGCCGAGGGCCAGCCGCAGCCGCTGCTGATCCTCGGGATGGGAAAGCTGGGCGGCGGCGAGCTGAACTTCTCTTCCGATATCGATCTGATTTTTGCCTGGCCCGAGCATGGCGCCACCCGCGGCGGCCGCCGCGAGCTGGATAACGCCCAGTTCTTTACCCGCCTGGGGCAGCGGCTTATCAAGGCGCTCGACCAGCCGACGCAGGACGGCTTTGTTTATCGGGTGGACATGCGCCTGCGGCCGTTTGGCGACAGCGGGCCGCTGGTGCTCAGCTTTGCGGCGCTGGAGGATTATTACCAGGAGCAGGGCCGGGACTGGGAACGCTACGCGATGGTGAAAGCGCGGATCATGGGCGATAACGACGACGTCTACGCCAGCGAGCTGCGCGCGATGCTTCGCCCCTTCGTCTTCCGCCGCTATATCGACTTCAGCGTGATCCAGTCGCTGCGTAACATGAAAGGCATGATCGCTCGCGAAGTGCGGCGTCGCGGGCTGAAAGACAACATCAAGCTCGGCGCCGGCGGGATCCGTGAAATTGAGTTTATCGTGCAGGTCTTTCAGCTGATCCGCGGCGGTCGCGAACCTGCGCTGCAGCAGCGGGCGCTGCTGCCGACGCTGGCGGCGATTGATGAGCTGCATCTGCTGCCGGAAGGCGACGCGACGCTGCTGCGCGCGGCCTATCTGTTCCTGCGCCGGCTGGAAAATCTGCTGCAGAGCATCAACGATGAGCAGACTCAGACTCTGCCGCAGGATGAACTGAACCGCGCCAGGCTGGCGTGGGGGATGCATACCGACGACTGGGAGACGCTGAGCGCGCAGCTGGCGAGCCATATGGCCAGCGTGCGGCGGGTGTTTAATGAGCTGATCGGCGATGATGAGGCCCAGTCGCCGGATGAGCAGCTGGCTGAGTACTGGCGCGAACTGTGGCAGGATGCGCTGGAAGAAGATGACGCCAGCCCGGCGCTGGCGCATTTAAACGACGCCGACCGCCGCAGCGTGCTGGCGCTGATTGCTGATTTCCGTAAAGAGCTGGATCGGCGCACCATCGGCCCGCGAGGCCGCCAGGTGCTGGATCAACTGATGCCGCATCTGCTGAGCGAAATCTGCTCGCGCGCCGATGCGCCTCTGCCTCTGGCGCGGATCACGCCGCTGTTGACCGGGATCGTCACTCGCACCACCTATCTTGAGCTATTGAGCGAATTCCCCGGCGCGCTGAAGCACCTGATTACGCTCTGCGCGGCGTCGCCGATGGTCGCCAGCCAGCTGGCGCGCCACCCGCTGCTGCTTGATGAACTGCTGGATCCCAACACCCTCTATCAGCCGACGGCGACCGATGCCTATCGCGACGAGCTGCGCCAGTATCTGCTGCGCGTGCCGGAAGAGGATGAAGAGCAGCAGCTGGAGGCATTGCGCCAGTTCAAGCAGGCGCAGCAGCTGCATATCGCCGCGGCGGATATCGCCGGCACGCTGCCGGTGATGAAGGTCAGCGATCACTTAACCTGGCTTGCCGAAGCGATCCTCGACGCGGTGGTGCAGCAGGCATGGGGACAGATGGTGGCCCGCTACGGCCAGCCGACCCACCTGCACGATCGCCAGGGGCGCGGCTTCGCCGTCGTCGGCTACGGCAAGCTCGGCGGCTGGGAGCTGGGCTACAGTTCCGATCTCGACCTGGTGTTCCTCCATGACTGCCCGGCGGAGGTGATGACCGACGGCGAGCGGGAGATCGACGGCCGTCAGTTCTACCTGCGGCTGGCTCAGCGGATCATGCATCTGTTCAGCACCCGCACCTCGTCCGGTATTCTCTACGAAGTTGACGCCCGGCTGCGCCCTTCCGGCGCGGCGGGGATGCTGGTCACCACCGCCGACGCGTTTGCCGACTATCAGCAGAACGAAGCCTGGACATGGGAGCATCAGGCGCTGGTGCGCGCTCGCGTGGTCTATGGCGACCCGGCGCTGCAGGCGCGATTTGACGCCATTCGTCGCGATATCCTGACCACCGCGCGGGATGGCGCGACCCTGCAGACCGAAGTTCGCGAGATGCGTGAGAAGATGCGCGCCCACCTCGGCAATAAACATGCCGATCGTTTTGATATCAAAGCCGATGCCGGTGGGATCACGGATATTGAATTTATTACCCAGTATCTGGTCCTACGCTATGCCAGCGACAAGCCGAAGTTGACCCGCTGGTCTGATAACGTGCGTATTCTCGAGCTGCTGGCGCAGAACGACATCATGGACGAGGAGGAAGCGCGAGCCTTAACGCACGCGTACACTACCTTGCGTGATGCGCTCCATCACCTGGCCCTGCAGGAGCTGCCGGGACACGTGGCGCCAGAGGCATTCAGCCGGGAGCGTGAGCAGGTCAGCGCCAGCTGGCAGAAGTGGCTGATGGCTTAACTATAAAATCGGGTGTGCTATTATCGCGCGCAAAGTTTGCGTCTCGCAGGAGAGAGTCATGAAAGTAACGCTGCCGGAGTTTGAACGTGCAGGAGTGTTGGTGGTGGGTGATGTGATGCTGGACCGCTACTGGTACGGCCCCACCAGTCGTATTTCCCCGGAAGCCCCGGTGCCGGTGGTTAAGGTGGAAAATATCGAAGAACGTCCTGGCGGCGCGGCAAACGTAGCGATGAACATCGCCTCCCTGGGGGCGACGTCGCGCCTGGTGGGATTGACCGGGATTGATGACGCCGCCCGCGCGCTGAGCCAGGCGCTGGCCAACGTCAATGTGAAGTGCGACTTTGTCTCCGTCCCGACACACCCGACCATCACCAAGCTGCGGGTGCTGTCGCGCAACCAGCAGCTGATCCGCCTCGACTTTGAAGAGGGCTTTTCCGGCGTTGATCCGCAGCCGATGCACGAGCGCATTCAGCAGGCGCTGGGCTCGATTGGCGCGCTGGTTCTCTCGGACTACGCTAAAGGGGCGCTGACCAGCGTCCAGACGATGATCAAGCTCGCCCGTGAATCAGGCGTGCCGGTGCTGATCGATCCGAAAGGTACCGATTTCGAACGCTATCGCGGCGCAACGCTGCTCACGCCGAACCTCTCTGAGTTTGAAGCGGTGGTGGGCAAGTGCCAGAATGAAGCGGAGATCGTTGAGCGCGGCATGAAGCTCATCGCCGAATTCGAACTGTCAGCGCTGCTGGTGACGCGCTCTGAGCAGGGGATGACGCTGCTGCAGCCGGGGCGTCCGCCGCTGCATATGCCGACCCAGGCCCAGGAAGTGTACGATGTCACCGGCGCCGGCGACACGGTGATTGGCGTGCTGGCGGCGACCCTGGCCTCCGGCAATACCCTGGAAGAGGCCTGCTATTTCGCCAACGCCGCGGCGGGCGTGGTGGTTGGCAAGCTGGGGACCTCCACTGTTTCTCCTGTCGAGCTGGAAAATGCGGTTCGCGGACGGGCTGAGACTGGCTTCGGCGTGATGAGCGAAGAGGAACTCAAACAGGCGGTTGCGGCAGCGCGCAAGCGCGGCGAGAAAGTGGTTATGACCAACGGCGTCTTCGACATTCTGCACGCCGGCCATGTCTCCTATCTGGCGAATGCGCGCAAACTGGGCGACCGTCTGATCGTGGCGGTCAACAGCGATGCCTCCACCAAACGTCTGAAAGGCGAAACCCGCCCGGTGAACCCGCTGGAGCAGCGGATGATCGTGCTGGGGGCGCTGGAGGCGGTCGACTGGGTGGTCTCCTTCGAAGAAGATACACCGCAGCGCCTGATTGCCGGGATCCTGCCGGATCTGCTGGTCAAAGGCGGCGACTACAAACCGGAACAGATCGCCGGCAGTGAAGAGGTCTGGGCGAACGGTGGCGAAGTGCTGGTGCTCAACTTTGAAGATGGGTGCTCAACCACCAACATTATTAAGAAAATACAAAAAGATAGCGAAAAATAACCGTTTCGCTATTCACCCACCAGAACGGTGCGGCATCACGGCCTGCGATAGCGATATCGCGGGCCGTTTTTATTTAATGATGTGGAAAATGATTTGGCGCAATAAATAATCACATTAAGCGCATTTTTCGTACAAATGGCGTTAAGGTAAGCGTAAATACTGAAGTGAGTAAAAGGCATATGACTGATCAGAACATCCACCGCTGAAGGAGTATGCGCATGAACCATAACGATATGTATTCAATGAAGAATTTTGATTTTTTGGCGCGGAGTTTCGCCAGAATGCACGCCCAGGGCCAGCCAGTTGATCTTCAGGCCATCGTCGGCAATATGGATGAAGAACATCGTGAATGGTTTTGCCAGCGCTATGAACTGTACTGTCGTCAGGTGAACAGCCCGGCGGAAGCCGCACACTAAGCCAACGCAAACGGGCCCCTGAGGGCCCGTTTTTTTACTGCTGCTCTTCGCTGCCAGGCGTCGTCGCCGGGCGGTTTTCAAGGTCATTCAGGCGCTGTTCCAGCAGCGCCAGTTTTTCGCGGGTCCGCAGCAGAACCTGAGTCTGCACGTCAAACTCTTCGCGGCTAACCAGATCCAGGCGGGTCAGCTGCGACTGCAGCGCCTGGCGGATTTTCTTCTCAACATCCTCACCCAGATCGCGAAGTCCTTTTGGCATCGACTCATGGACCTGGCGGGCGATTTGTTCAATTTTTTTCGGGTCAATCATGGTGGTTTCCTGCTCGGGTCGGATGATTGATCATTGTAGTGCGAACCAGGCCGCCTATAAACCAGAAATGTTTGAAGCTTATGCATTGCCGAGGATAGTCAATAGCGTTATAGTTATCTCGCTTATTCTCAGGGCGGGGCGAAATTCCCCACCGGCGGTAAATCAACCATGGCGTTGAAAGCCCGCGAGCGCTTCCCGTGACTACGGGAAGGTCAGCAGATCCGGTGTAATTCCGGGGCCGACGGTTAAAGTCCGGATGGGAGAGAGTAACGGCACAGTCGGGCCCAGGCCCGCTCGCGTTGACTTTTGCCGCTAAACCGGCGCTCCTAAGACTGCCCTGATTCTGGTAACCATAATTTTAATGAGGTTTTTTTACCATGAATCAGACGCTCCTTTCTTCTTTTGGTACCGCTTTTGAACGTGTGGAACACGCTTTAAACGCCCTGCGCGAAGGCCGCGGCGTGATGGTGCTTGACGATGAAGACCGTGAAAACGAAGGCGATATGATTTTCGCCGCCGAAACCATGACCGTAGAGCAGATGGCGCTGACCATTCGTCACGGCAGCGGCATTGTGTGCCTGTGCCTGACCGAAGATCGCCGTAAACAGCTGGATCTGCCGATGATGGTGGAGAACAACACCAGCGCCTACGGCACCGGCTTTACCGTCACCATCGAAGCGGCCGAAGGCGTGACCACCGGCGTTTCCGCTGCCGACCGCGTGACCACCGTCCGCGCGGCGATTGCCGACGGCGCGAAACCTTCCGATCTCAACCGTCCTGGCCACGTTTTCCCGCTGCGGGCGCAGCCGGGCGGCGTACTGACCCGCGGCGGCCACACCGAAGCCACTATCGACCTCGTGACCCTCGCCGGCTTCAAACCGGCAGGCGTGCTGTGCGAGCTGACCAATGACGATGGCACTATGGCCCGCGCGCCGGAGTGCATCAAGTTCGCTCAGCAGCACAATATGGCAGTGGTCACGATTGAAGATCTGGTGGCCTATCGTCGCGAACATGAGCGTAAAGCCAGCTAATCAGCGGCTGACAACGCCAGTGAAAACAGCCCACTTTTTAGTGGGCTGTATTGTTTCTGCGCCTTAACCGATGCCCATCGTCTGGAGCACCACCAGGCTCAGCCCCATCACCGACATCCCGCACAGGACGCCATAGCTCGGGTTGCTTTGCGGATCGATCTCTTTTGCCAGCGGCATCAGTTCATCGACCGACAGCGCCACCATAATCCCGGCGACGGCGGCCATGATCGCGCCCATGACCAGCGGCGAGACCAGACTGCCCAGAATCAGCCACGCCAGCACGCCGCCTAAAATCTCCGCCATGCCGGAAAGACCGGCCCAGAGCACCGCCTTGCTGCGCGATCCGGTAGCGGCATATACCGGCCCGGCAACCGCCAGACCTTCAGGAATATTGTGCAGGGCAACGGCAAGCGCCACTCCCATGCCAAGCTCGAGGTTGTTGCTGGCCGTGACATAGGTGGCGATGCCTTCCGGAAAATTATGCAGGCTGATACCCAGCGTCAGCAAAATGGCGGTGCGGCGTAAATTGCGCGGCCGCGGCGCGGCGGGGGTCATCAGATCCTGCGGGTGGGCGTGCGGCAGCAGGCGATCGAGACCAAAGTAGCCCAGCAGGCCGACAACAAACATTCCGTAGCCGAGCAGCGGCGACATGCCCTCGGCGGCCAGCGCGGCAGGCAGCATTTCCATCAACGAAATCAACAGCATGATCCCGGCGGCAAAGCCGAGGGAGAAGCCAAGCAGGCGGTTAGAGGGTTTCTGGCCAATCACGCCGAATATGGCGCCAATAAAGGTTGCGCTACCGGCTAACAGCGTCAATATTAAGGGTGATGACATCGCTTCTCTCCCTGCGAAAATAAGTGCATACGAGTATATTGCCTGAGGATGCGCGTACGGGACAGCTCCCTTTACCGCGAATTACATTCAAATTTTCTGACGATCATCATCATGGTTATCTGAGTTTATCCTGGCGTAAAAGCGCGTAATGTGAGCACATCACATTGACACCCTAAGGATATCATCATGTCCCGTACCCGAATGCCCGCGTTGTTCCTCGGCCATGGCAGCCCAATGAACGTGCTGGAAGACAACCGCTATACCCGCGCCTGGGCTCGCCTGGGCGAAACCCTGCCGCGTCCGAAAGCGATCGTGGTGGTCTCTGCGCACTGGTTCACGCGCGGTACGGGCGTGACGGCGATGGAGGCCCCGAAGACCATTCACGACTTCGGCGGCTTCCCGCAGGCGCTGTATGACACCCATTACCCGGCTCCGGGTTCCCCGGCGCTGGCGCAACGACTGGTGGAGTTGCTCTCGCCGGTGCCGGTCACCCTCGATAAAGAAGCCTGGGGATTTGACCATGGTTCATGGGGCGTGCTGATTAAGATGTATCCGCAGGCGGATATCCCGATGGTTCAGCTGAGCATCGACAGCACCAAACCGCCGGCCTGGCATCTCGAAATGGGGCGGAAGCTGGCCTCGCTGCGTGATGAAGGCATTATGCTGGTGGCCAGCGGCAACGTGGTGCATAACCTGCGTACCGCCCGCTGGCATGGCGAGAACACGCCGTATCCGTGGGCGGAGTCCTTCAACAACTACGTGAAGGCGAATTTGCAGTGGCAGGGCCCGGACGATCAGCACCCGCTGGTTAACTACCTGGCACATGAAGGGGGTTCGCTCTCCAACCCAACGGCGGAGCATTTCCTGCCGCTGTTATACGTCCTGGGGGCGTGGGATGGCGTTGAGGCGATTTCGACCCCGGTCGATGGCATTGAGATGGGCTCGTTGAGTATGCTGTCGGTGGTGGTTGGCGCCTGATAGATTGTGCTCCGGCGGCGGTATCGTCGCCGGAGCGCGACATTATTCGACGAAATTATTCGACGAAAATGTGCGGATAGAAGCGCGACAGATCCTGGGTAATCAGCGCCCGGTCTTCACGAATGCCGATCCCGGCGGGCTGATCGTTGATGAGCCAGCTGCCAATCAGCGTGTAGCTGTCACCAAACTTCGGCAGCGGGTAAAATTCCTGCACGATTGTGCCTTCTTCTCCGTACGGGCCTTCCACGGCTTCCAAAACTTTGCCATTCTCAACGATCGACACGTTGGCGCCTTCGCGGGAGAAGATTGGCTTAATGACGTACTTCTCCATCTCCGGATGGGCATCTTCGCTGAAGTAAGCCGCCAGCAGATTCGGATGATTAGGGAACATTTCCCACAGCATCGGCAGCAGCGCTTTGTTGGAGATGATGCTCTTCCACGCCGGCTCCAGCCAGCGGACGCCGGCGTCTTCCAGCTTGGTGGAAAACATCTCCCGCAGCATAAACTCCCACGGATAGAGCTTGAACAGGTTGCCAATCACCTGATCCTGGAGATCGGTAAACTGGCCTTTTTCACCCAGACCAATATCTTCGATGTAGAGGAATTCCGTTGCCAGCCCCGCCTCGGCGGCGCAGTCCTGCAGATATTGCACGGTGCCGCGATCTTCAACGGTATCGCGGCAGCAGGCCATATGCAGCAGCTGGAAGCCAAACTGCTCGCGCAGCTCACCGAAGCGATCGATTAGCTTTTCCTGCAGGCTGTTGAACTGATCGCTGCCCGCCGGCAGCTTGCCGGCGTTGAGCTGGTCTTCCAGCCAGATCCACTGGAAGAAGGCCGCTTCATACAGCGAGGTTGGCGTGTCGGCATTGTTCTCCAGCAGCTTCGGCTCGCCGACGCCATCCCAGGCCAGGTCGAGACGTGAGTAGAGTGACGGCTGGTTGGTTTTCCACGACTGGCGCACAAAGCCCCAGGTGTGTTTAGGGATGCGGAATTTGGCCATCAGCTCATCGCTGGCGATCACTTTTTCCACCACCTGAAGACACATCTGATGCAGCTCGGCGGTGACCTCCTCCAGCTTTTCCACCTGGGCGAGGGTCAGCTTGTAATAAGCCTCTTCGCTCCAGTAGGGCTCGCCGTACATGGTGTGGAAGTTGAAGCCGTATTCGGTCGCTTTCTCGCGCCAGTCCGGGCGCTCGGTAATGCTGACTCTTTCCATGTTGCTTAGCCGCCCATTGAGCGAGAAGAGGAGGTGGAGCCTGCGGCGCTACGCTGCATGGTCGACTGCTTCGCCACCGACTCGCCGAAGCCCCCGCGGGTGACGGTGGTGGTGGTCGCTGGCTTCGGCGCCATCGCGGTTTTCGGCACGTTCATGGTGCGGCCCGGCTGGGCGGCGCCATAGCTCTTGCCGCTGGCGTCAGTGTACTGACCGTAGGCCGGGCTGGCCGGGTTTTTGGAGCTGAACAGCGGCTGCTGTTGCGCCATGCCGCCGCCCATCAGGCGGCCCATCATGTAGCCGGCCATCAGCGGCATCCAGAAGCTGCCGCTGCTTTGCGCCTGCGCCTGGTTTTCCGGGGCGACGCCCGCCTGGGCAGGCGTTTGCTGGCACTGGCCTTCGCCAAACTCGGCGACGCAGTCTTCGCGGGTGGCATATTTCGGCGCGGTGCGCTCTGCCTCTTTTACCGCGTTGGTGTAGGCCGTGGTGCATTCGGCAGCTTTGCCCGGGTTGGCGGCGGAGCAGTCATCGGCGTTCTGGTACAGCGAGACCGTTTCGTCGCTTTTTTCACAACCGGCAAGCATAAAGACCGCGGTGACGGCCAGGGCGACCGGCGTCAGGTGGCGTGCGCTCCAGCTTTTGCGGAACGACGAATGATTAATATTTTTTGTCCGTTTCATATTTGTCTTCCTGGACCCAGTGGTATGGCGTGTGTTAACGCTCAGGATAGAGGATGAGTGGTGGAAAATGAAGCGAAGAGGGGCGCTAAGCGGGGGATCTTTACGTTGCCTTACGTTTAACGCATCGCCTGTCCGGCGGACAGGCGATGCGCGTCACAGTATGAGAATTACTGACGGAACGGATTGCTGCCGCTGCTTTGGGTCGTCGTCCGTGCAGACGCCGGCTTCACGGCCGCGGTCGTGTTGCCGTAACCGTCGGCAGTGGCATCCTGCTGCGGATTTTCCGGCGCGACGCTGTCCGCGGAGGTGGAGATCGGTTTGCCCAAGGTGTTGTTCAGGGCGACCAGATCCTGCTCGTTCAGCGTACCTAACGCCGACTTGATGTTCAGCTCGTTGATCAGGTAGTTGTAGCGCGCATTCGAGAGCTGCTGTTTGGCGTTGTACAGCGTGGTGGTGGCGTCGAGGACGTCAACGATAGTACGGGTACCCACCGAGTAGCCAGCTTCCATCGCATCCAGGGAGCTTTGCGCAGAGACCACCGCCTGTTTGTAGGCGTTGATGCTGCTGATAGAGGCATTCACGTTGTTAAACGAAGAACGCACGGTCTGGACCACGCTGCGGTGAGCGCTTTCCAGCTGCTCGCTGGCGCCGACGAAGTTGTACTGCGCCTGTTTAACCTGCGAGTTAACCATCCCGCCCTGATACAGCGGCATGGAGAAGCTCAGGCCGATTTTGTTCTGACCGATATCAGCATCTTGCGCGATGCTGTTTGAGCCGCTGTAGCGGTTGTTGGAAACGCCCGACGAGGCGTTCAAATCCAGGGTCGGCAAATGGCCGTCCTGCGCCTGGCGAATCTGCTCGCGGGCCAGATCCTGGCTCAGACGCGCCTGCAGCAGCGACAGGTTGCGGTTCTCCGCTTCCTTCAGCAGGGCGTTCACCGCCTGCGGTTTGCTGGTTTTGAAGCCGTCTACGTTCAGGGAGGCCAGCTCCGGGTAGTAGTTGCCGGTAACCTGGCGCAGCTCTTCCACGGCGTTGTCGAGATCGTTACGCGCGGTCACTTCGTTCGCCAGCACGGCGTCGTATTGTGAACGGGCGTTCTGCACGTCGGTGATCGCCACCAGACCGACGTTAAAGCGCTGGGTGGTTTGATCCAACTGGCGGTAAATAGCCTGTTTCTGCGCTTCGGTATAAGAGAGCGTGTCGATGGCGGCCAGCACTTTGAAATAGGCCGTCGCGGTATTCAGAATCAGCGTTTGCTGATCGGTCTGATACGTGACATCCTGAATGCCTGCCGTTTTTTCCTGCAGCGTCAGGGCGCGCCATTTCGACATATCAAACAGAACCTGCGTTAACTGCAGCGAGCCGCTGGTGACGTTAGAATTCTGGTCTTTATAATCACGGAAGCCGCTGGTATAGGTATAATCCGCTCCCAGCCCGAGCTGAGGCAGTAATGGACTGCGCGCTTCGTTGATCTTTTCGAACGCGGCGTCACGATCGGCTGCCGATTTACGCAGATCGGGGTTGCTGATGCGCGCCTGCTGGTAAACCTGAAGCAGGTTTTCCGCCTGGCTCATGGCGCTGAACCCGGTCAGGCTCAGGCCGATAAGAATGGGGAGCAATTTCTTCATTTGCATTCCTTGTTGTGAAGCATTTAGCGCTGGTCTAATTCTAAGAAAAATTCCGCTGATTGTATCGATTCTGCCGCCGTAAAAAGTTGGCGTTACGTGCCATCCGGCGGTAATTTGCACCAATCTAACATACGGACCGTAAAACGGTAGCCAAACGGTCTGGAAATCCCTCATTTCGGATTAGCAGGACATGACAATGAGCAAACCCATTCACCAGGGAATTACCTTCTCCAAAAATGATGTAGAAATTATTGCACGCGAAACGCTGTATCGTGGTTTTTTTTCGCTCGATTTATACCGTTTTCGCCACCGTCTGTTTAACGGCGGCATGAGCGGCGAAGTCACCCGTGAAATTTTTGAGCGCGGGCATGCCGCCGTCTTGCTACCCTTTGACCCGGTGCGGGACGAAGTGGTGCTTGTCGAACAAATCCGTATCGCCGCCTATGATACCAGCGAGAGCCCTTGGCTGCTTGAAATGGTCGCCGGCATGATCGAGGCGGGTGAGACGGTAGAAGATGTCGCCCGTCGGGAAGCGCTGGAGGAGGCCGGACTTGAAGTTGGGCGGACGAAACCAATATTAAGCTATCTGGCCAGTCCTGGCGGCACCAGCGAACGGTTATCGATCCTGGTGGGCGAAGTTGATGCATCGACGGCAAAAGGCATTCACGGCCTGGCCGAGGAAAATGAGGATATTCGGGTGCATGTGGTGAGTCGGGAGCAGGCTTACCAGTGGGTAGAAGAGGGGAAAATCGACAACGCAGCCTCTGTCATCGCCTTGCAATGGCTGCAATTGCATTATCACAATTTACGAAACGAGTGGACAAAATGAAGCGTTATACACCTGACTTCCCTGAGATGATGCGCCTGTGCGAGACCAATTTCGCCCAGTTGCGCCGCCTGTTGCCGCGAACGGATGCAGCGGGTGAGAAGGTGAGCTATCAGGTGGGAAGCGCGCAATATCGGTTAACGATAACGGAATCAACCCGCTACACTACTCTGGTGGCGATAGAGCAGACTCTGCCAGCGGTGAGCTACTGGAGTCTGCCGTCGATGACCGTTCGCCTCTACCATGACGCCATGGTGGCCGAAGTGTGTTCGAGTCAGCAGATCTTTCGCTTCAAAGCGCGATATGATTATCCTAATAAAAAGTTGCATCAACGCGACGAAAAGCATCAAATTAACCAGTTTCTGGCCGACTGGCTGCGTTACTGTTTAGCACATGGAGCGATGGCGATTCCGGTTTGTTAGCGTCGTTAAACCTAAGGACACCATTTGGAAAGCCTGTTAAACCTACCTCTGGCTGGTGAGGCCAGAGTCAGGATCTTACAAATTACTGATACTCACCTGTTTGCTGAAAAACATGAAACGTTGTTAGGCATCAATACCTGGGAAAGCTATCAGGCCGTACTGTCGGCCATTCATGCCTCACAGCGTCCATGCGATTTGATTGTCGCAACAGGCGATTTGGCGCAGGATCACTCCTCCGCGGCCTACCAGCATTTTGCTGAGGGCATCGCGAGTTTCGCTGCACCCTGCGTCTGGCTACCGGGCAACCATGATTTCCAGCCGGCGATGTACAGCACCCTGCAGGAGTCGGGCATTTCCCCCGCCAAGCGCGTGTTTCTCGGCGACCACTGGCAGATCCTGCTGCTGGACAGCCAGGTGTTTGGCGTTCCCCATGGCGAGCTGAGCGACTTCCAGCTGGAATGGCTCGAACATAAGCTGGCGGAGGCGCCGGAGCGTTATACCTTACTCCTGCTGCATCATCATCCGCTGCCGGCCGGCTGCAGCTGGCTGGATCAACACAGTCTGCGCAACGCCGGCGCGCTGGACAGCGCGCTGAGCGCCTGGCCGCGGGTGAAGCATCTGCTGTGCGGCCATATTCATCAGGAGCTGGATCTCGACTGGAATGGCCGACGTATGATGGCGACGCCGTCGACCTGCGTTCAGTTCAAACCGCACTGCGCCAATTTCACCCTCGATACGGTGTCGCCGGGCTGGCGCTGGCTGGAGCTTCACCCTGACGGAACGCTGACCACCGAAGTGTGCCGCCTGGAAGGCGCGGCGTTTCATCCGGATATTGCTTCAGAAGGCTACTGATGGCGACGCTCCTTTATCTGCACGGCTTTAACAGTTCTCCGCGCTCGGCGAAGGCGACGGCGTTAAAGACCTGGCTGGCGCAGCACTATTCTGAGATCGCCATGGTGGTGCCGGAGCTGCCGCCTTACCCGGCGGAAACGGCGGAGCTGCTGGAGTCCATCGTGCTGGAGCACGGCGGCGAGCCGCTGGGGGTCGTAGGGTCGTCGCTGGGCGGCTACTACGCCACCTGGCTGTCGCAGTGCTTTATGCTGCCAGCGGTAGTGGTTAACCCGGCGGTGCGGCCGTTTGAGCTGCTGAACAATTTTCTCGGCCACAATGAGAATCCGTACACCGGGCAGCAATATGTGCTAGAGTCTCGCCATATTTACGATCTCAAAGTCATGCAAATCGACCCGCTCGAAGCGCCGGATTTACTCTGGCTGCTGCAGCAGACCGGGGATGAAGTGCTTGATTACCGCCAGGCCGTTCATTACTACGCCTCCTGCCGGCAGACGGTGGAGGAGGGCGGTAATCACGCATTTGTCGGCTTTGACGATCATTTCACTCAGATTATCGAATTTCTCGGCCTGCGCTAAACGGCCCTGAACGACCTACGAATACACACCATGACGCAATCTTCATATAACGCTGATGCCATTGAGGTACTCACCGGGTTAGAGCCGGTGCGCCGCCGTCCGGGCATGTATACCGACACCACCCGTCCTAACCATCTTGGTCAGGAAGTGATTGATAACAGTGTGGACGAAGCGCTGGCAGGCCATGCCAAACGCGTGGAAGTGATCCTGCACGCCGACCAGTCCCTCGAGGTGATTGACGACGGGCGCGGGATGCCGGTCGACATTCACCCGGAAGAGGGGGTGCCGGCGGTTGAACTGATCCTCTGCCGGCTGCACGCGGGCGGTAAGTTTTCCAACAAAAATTACCAGTTTTCCGGCGGTCTGCACGGGGTGGGGATTTCGGTGGTCAACGCCCTGTCAAAACGCGTGGAGGTCAACGTGCGTCGCGACGGTCAGGTCTACAGCATCGCCTTTGAGAATGGTGAGAAAGTAGAGGACCTGCACGTCACCGGCACCTGCGGTAAACGCAACACCGGGACCAGCGTCCATTTCTGGCCGGACGAAAGCTTCTTCGATAGCCCGCGCTTCTCCGTTTCGCGTTTGACCCACTTGTTAAAAGCGAAAGCGGTGCTGTGCCCGGGCGTGGAAATTGTTTTCCGCGACCAGGTCAACAACAGCGAGCAGAGCTGGTGCTATGCCGATGGCCTTAACGACTACCTGAGCGAAGCGGTGAACGGCCTGCCGCTGCTGCCGGAAAAACCTTTCGTCGGCACCTTCTCCGGCGAGACGGAAGCGGTGGACTGGGCGCTGCTGTGGCTGCCGGAAGGCGGCGAGCTGCTGACCGAGAGCTACGTCAACCTGATCCCGACCATGCAGGGCGGGACGCACGTCAATGGCCTGCGTCAGGGGCTGCTGGACGCGATGCGTGAGTTCTGCGAGTACCGTAATATCTTGCCGCGCGGGGTGAAACTGTCGGCGGAAGATATCTGGGATCGCTGCGCCTACGTGCTGTCGGTGAAGATGCAGGATCCGCAGTTCGCCGGGCAAACCAAAGAGCGCCTGTCGTCGCGCCAGTGCGCGGCGTTCGTCTCCGGCGTGGTGAAAGACGCCTTCAGCCTGTGGCTGAACCAGAACGTGCAGGCCGCGGAGCTGCTGGCGGAGATGGCCATTTCCAGCGCCCAGCGCCGTCTGCGCGCCGCCAAGAAAGTGGTGCGCAAAAAGCTGACCAGCGGTCCGGCGCTGCCGGGTAAGCTGGCCGACTGCACCGCCCAGGATCTGAACCGTACCGAGCTGTTCCTCGTCGAAGGGGATTCGGCGGGCGGTTCAGCCAAGCAGGCGCGCGATCGTGAATATCAGGCGATCATGCCGCTGAAAGGCAAGATCCTGAATACCTGGGAAGTCTCTTCCGATGAAGTGTTAGCTTCGCAAGAAGTACACGACATTTCGGTGGCTATTGGGATTGACCCGGATAGCGATGATTTAAGCCAGCTGCGCTACGGCAAAATTTGTATTCTGGCGGATGCGGACTCCGATGGCCTGCACATCGCCACGCTGCTGTGCGCGCTGTTTGTGAGACATTTCCGTACCCTGGTGAAAGAGGGGCACGTCTACGTGGCGCTGCCGCCGCTGTACCGTATCGACCTCGGCAAAGAGGTCTACTACGCGCTGACGGAAGAAGAAAAAACCGGTGTGCTGGAGCAGCTGAAGCGTAAGAAGGGCAAGCCAAACGTCCAGCGCTTTAAAGGTCTCGGCGAGATGAACCCGATGCAGTTGCGGGAAACCACCCTCGACCCGAATACCCGCCGCCTGGTGCAGCTGGTGATCAGCGATGAGGATGAGCAGCAGACCACGGCGATGATGGATATGCTGCTGGCCAAGAAGCGTTCCGAAGATCGTCGTAACTGGCTGCAGGAGAAGGGCGATATGGCGGACCTGGAAGTGTAAGACCGCGCGCTGCGCCAGACGTAAAAGGGAGCCTCAGGCTCCCTTTTCTTATTTCGTTTCTGCGTCAGCGGGCTTAGACGCCAGCCTGCAGGATACGGATGTTGGTCTCCAGCACATCGCCTTTGACCGCTTCCGACCAGGCTTTCATGTGCGGGGTCTGCAGGTGCGCTTCAAGATGCGCGACGCTTTCCCACTGTTCCACCATGACGATAGAGTCAGGAGCGCTGGTCTGGAAGCTGACGCCAGCGGCATGATCCACCATGGGCGCATAGCCGTGGCAGCCGGCTTCCTGCAAAACGGTCGGAATAATTTTCGCGAACTGATCGAGAACCGCCTGGCGGTGGTGCTGGCCCGGGCGGGTACGGATTTCTGCAATCACTGTTAACATGGTTAACTCAACTCCTTCTGTGTGGATCTTGTCATACTCCAGGTTCGAATAACTCGAAATATGTAGAGCATAGACCCCTAGTTAACCAAAAATTTCCGCCAGATGCTTGCGATATTCTGCGATATACCGTGGGACATCAGGCATTTTAATCACGTCGTTGGCGATAAAGGTTGGCAGCGCCTCCATACCCAGGAACTGGTTGGCTTTATGGAACGGCAGGTAAACGCCGTCCACGCCGACGCCGTGGAAGAACTGTTCTTCGTCGGTGAAGGCTTCCATCGGCGCGTTCCAGGTCAGGGAGAGCATATATTTTTTCCCTTGCACCAGGCCGCCGGAGCCATATTTTTTGCTGGCGTCGGAGCGGGTACGGCCATCGCTGGCGTACAGCGAGCCGTGGCCTTCGGTAAAGACGTCATCCATATATTTTTTCACCGTCCACGGGGCGCCCATCCACCAGCCCGGCATCTGCCAGATCACCACATCGGCCCAGAGGAAATTCTGCACTTCGGCTTTTACGTCATACTCGCTGTCGGCGCGAACGCTTTTAACATCGTGTCCGGCGTCGCGCAGATAACTCTCCGCGACCTCGGTCAGGGTGTCGTTCAGCTGGCCATTCGAGTGCGCGAATTTTTTTGCGCCATTGATAATCAGGATGTTGCTCATCATTTGTCCTCAATCTTGAAAATTTGCCGACGATCTTACCCCGCGAAGCGGGGCAGTAAAATGAGCAAAATGTGCAAAGTCTTTTGCTAAATGAGCAATAATATCGCTACCAGTCAACGCGGGCTTCGAAGCCGCCGTCGCGGGCATTGGCAAACTCGACGCGCATGCCGTGCAGCGAGGCGATGCGCCGGACGATCGACAAACCCAGGCCGCTGCCCGTAGCATCCTGACCCGGCGGGCGGTAGAAACGCTCGCCGATGCGCGCCAGCGCCTGCGGGCTGATGCCGGGGCCGTTATCGCGTACCCGAAACTCGCGGGCGTTGAGGGTGATATCGACCTGGCTGCCGCGCGGGCTGTAGCGCACCGCGTTATCCAGCAGATTGCGCACCAGCAGGCTAAGGAGCAGCGGCTGGCCGGTGCGGGAGATGCCAGAGACATTAAGATGCAGGCGCAGCTCAATCCCGGCCTGCTGCGCCGGGTGGTACATCTCCATTACCGCCGACTGCAGCAGATCGTCGATGGCGACCGGCTGCACGTCGTCCAGCTGAGCGAGCGAGTCCAGCCGCGACAGCGTCAGCAGCTGATCCACCAGACGGGTGGCGCGATCGATCCCCTGATGGAGCTGAGCCAGGGCTTTCTCACGCCCTTGTGGATCGTCCAGAGAGAGCTGGGCGACTTCAGTCTGTACCTTCAGCGCCGCCAGCGGGCTGCGCAGCTCGTGGGCGGCATCAGAGGTAAACCGACGCTCGCGCAGCATGACGTCGTGGGTGCGCTGGAACAGCTGATTCAGCGCCTCGACCAGCGGGCGGACTTCAGTGGGGATCTTCTCCACGCTGAGCGATTCCGCCGAGTCCGGCGCGCGCAGGCGCAGCGTGCGCGCCAGATGTTTCAACGGCGCCAGTTCGCGGCTTAACAGCACGATGAGCAGCACGAACATCAGCGGCAGGGCGATCATCCACGGCGTCAGCTGCGAGGTAACAATGTCCATCGCCATTTCGCGGCGATAATCCCACTCCTGGCCGACGGCGATGCGGTGGCGGCCATCGGCGGTGGTTAACCACAGGAAGCGCCACTCGTCATCATCGCCGCGCAGGTAGCCATCGCTGAAGCCCTCGCGCTGCGAGTGCCATTGAATATCCTCCCCGTTTTCGCCGTCGTTAAGCACCATTTTGCCGTCGCGGGTGAAGATGGCGAACGCCAGCGCATCGTCGTCGATATGCCCGTGGCGCACCTTTTTCTTTTCCCCGAGCGATGCCGGCGGGGCGCGGAGCTCTTCGAAATTCATGACGCTCAGGCGGCGGGCGAACAGCAGCTGCTGGGTATCAAACAGTTTATCCAGCTTTTTACTGGTCTGCTGCCAGGCGATCACGCTGGCCACCCCCCAGGCGGCGGCGGTCAGCACGGCAAACAGCAGCGTCAGACGCAGGCGCAGGCTCAGGCGGGCAAGTCGTTTCATGCGTCACCCAGGGTATAGCCGATGCCGTGGACGGTACGGATAAATTCACTGCCGAGTTTGCGGCGCAAATGATGGACGTGAACTTCCACGGCATTGCTGGAGACCTCGTCGTCCCAGGTGTAGAGCTTTTCTTCAATAAGCTTACGCGGCAGCACGCGCCCGGCGTTACGCAGCAGCAGTTCCAGCAGGGCGAACTCCTTCGGCTTCAGCGTCAGGCTTTCGCCGCCGAGGCTGGCGGTTAAGCGGTTCGGGTCAAGGCTCACCTTGCCGTGGCGCAGCTCGCTGCTGCTTTGGCCGTGGGCGCGGCGGATCAATGCTTCCAGGCGGGCCGCTACCTCAATCAGGGCGAAAGGTTTGCACAGATAATCATCGGCGCCCAGGCGCAGCCCCTCCACCCGCTGGCTGAGGGCATCGCGGGCGGTGAGGATCAGCACCGGCTCATGGCGGCCTTTGTCGCGCCACTCGCGCAGAATATCGAGGCCATCGATGCCGGGAAGGGTGAGATCAAGAATTGCCGCGTCGTAGGGGGCGCTGTATAAGGCGTTTTTGCCCTCCAGCCCGGCGGTAAACCAGTCGATGCTGAAGCCCATTTTGCTCAGCCCGGCCTTGATGCCATCGCCGATTAACTTGTCATCTTCCACCAATAATATGCGCATTTTCCCTCCTGCCAACCCGGCTGCTCTGCGCAGTAAACCGCGTTGCGACCGGGGTTGTACAGCATTAAAATTTCTTTTTTCCCCTTAAGAAGTCGTTAAGTTTTGTCGGGCGTAATAGGAGCCATATCAACACGAAGGGAGAACACATCATGAAGAAAATTGCTGCGATGACCGCGATCGTTGCCCTGGTTTCCATGCCGGTGCTGGCTGCCGGACAGGGCGGGTATACCGGTCCTTCTGCGACCACGCCGGCAAGTTCGACCACCCAGGGCGGCGGATTTACCGGCCCGAGCGGCGCGGTCACCACCGTCACCAATGTCAAATCGCTGCGGGACGATACCTGGGTGACCCTGCGGGGCAAAATTACCGAGCGCGTGTCCGACGATCTGTATAAGTTCCAGGATGCTACCGGGGTGATAAATGTCGATATCGACCACAAACGCTGGAACGGTGTCACCGTCGGCCCGCAGGACACGGTAGAAATTCAGGGGGAAGTCGATAAGGACTGGAACTCGGTGGAGATCGACGTTAAACAGATCCGTAAAATCACGCCATAAGTCTCCGGCGGATAAGCGCAAGATCGGTCAGGAATCGCTATCCTCGCTCTGTCAGAGTATGTCGCGAGGAGGAGACGATGAACGATATTAAGGCCAGCCCGGCGTATGTCGGGCGCTTCCAGCGCGTCTGTAGATACATTGCGCGCCATCTTGATGAGCCGCTGTCGCTGGAGGCGCTGAGCGCGATAGCGCACAGTTCGCCTTACCATTTTCACCGGCAATTTAGCGCGTATACCGGCATTCCCTTGTACCGGTATATTCAGTGGTTGCGTCTGCGACGCGCCTGTTGGCGCCTGGCGTTCAACCCCCGCGATAAAATCATCGACATTGCCCTTGATGCCGGATTTCAGAATGCGGAGTCGTTCAGTCGTGCCTTCCGTACCGCGTTTGACCAAAGCCCGACCCAGTTCCGTCAGCAACCGGACTGGGCCGAATGGCATCGACGCGTACCGAAACATACGCTACAGGAGCAAACGTCGATGGACGTCAATATCATTTCGTTCCCCACCACCCGGGTAGCCGTCCTGCACCATTGTGGCAGCCCGGACCTTGTCAACGCCACCGCCGCGCGTTTTATCGCCTGGCGTAAGACGAGCGGATTATCGCCCGTTGCCACCAGCGAAACCTGGGGGATCGCCTGGGACGATCCGCAGACCACCCCGCAGGAGGCATTTCGTTTTGATCTCTGCGGTACGGTCGAACGGTCGGTTGGTGAAAACCCCTTTGGCGTGATTAACGGCGAAATCCCCGGCGGACGCTGCGCCGTCGTGCGCCATCACGGCTCGCTGGACACCCTGGCGAACAGCGTTTGGTATCTCTATCGCGACTGGTTACCCGCTTCAGGCGAGACGTTACGGGATTTTCCGGTCTACTTCCGTTACCACAATTTTGTCCACCAGGTGGCTGAGCATGAGCTGCAAACCGATATTTATCTGCCGCTGGCCTGATTAAGGTGACGGAATCCTCAACCGATCTCACGGCCTGTGACTCAGGGCGTGAGATCGGGTATTATCGCGGGTAGTTTTGCCGTCCGAACGGTCGGTACCCAGATTGAGGATCCACGATTAATGAGCGATATGGCAGAGCGCCTTGCGCTGCATGAATTTACGGAAAATGCTTACCTGAACTACTCCATGTACGTGATCATGGACAGGGCATTACCGTTTATTGGCGATGGCTTAAAACCGGTCCAGCGTCGCATCGTCTATGCGATGTCCGAACTGGGGCTGAACGCCAGCGCCAAATTCAAAAAGTCCGCCCGCACCGTCGGCGATGTGCTGGGTAAATATCACCCACACGGCGACAGCGCCTGCTATGAAGCGATGGTGCTGATGGCGCAACCCTTCTCCTATCGCTATCCGCTGGTGGATGGCCAGGGGAACTGGGGGGCGCCGGACGATCCGAAATCCTTCGCCGCCATGCGTTACACCGAATCCCGCCTGTCGAAGTATGCCGAGCTGCTGCTCAGCGAGCTGGGGCAGGGGACGGTCGACTGGGTGCCAAACTTTGACGGTACGCTGCAGGAGCCGAAAATGCTGCCGGCGCGCCTGCCAAACATCCTGCTCAACGGCACCACCGGCATCGCGGTGGGCATGGCGACCGATATTCCGCCTCACAACCTGCGTGAAGTGGCGAAAGCGGCGATTACGCTGATTGAGCAGCCGAAAACGACCCTCGACGAACTGCTGGATATCGTGCAGGGACCGGATTTCCCGACCGAGGCGGAGATCATCACTTCGCGGGCGGAAATTCGCAAAATCTACCAGAACGGACGCGGCTCAGTGCGCATGCGCGCGGTATGGAGCAAAGAGGACGGCGCGGTAGTGATCAGCGCGCTGCCGCACCAGGTCTCCGGCGCCAAAGTACTGGAGCAGATTGCCGCGCAGATGCGCAATAAAAAGCTGCCGATGGTGGACGACCTGCGCGACGAATCGGACCACGAAAATCCGACCCGCCTGGTGATCGTCCCGCGCTCCAACCGGGTGGATATGGAGCAGGTGATGAACCACCTGTTCGCCACCACCGATCTGGAGAAGAGCTACCGCATCAACCTCAATATGATCGGTCTCGACGGCCGCCCGGCGGTAAAAAACCTGCTGGAGATCCTCAGCGAATGGCTGGTGTTCCGTCGCGATACCGTACGTCGCCGTCTGAACCACCGGTTAGAGAAGGTCCTTAAGCGCCTGCATATCCTTGAAGGTTTGCTGGTGGCGTTCCTCAATATTGATGAAGTCATCGAGATCATCCGCACGGAAGATGAGCCGAAGCCAGCCCTGATGTCGCGCTTTGCCATCAGTGAAACCCAGGCGGAAGCGATTCTGGAACTGAAACTGCGCCATCTCGCCAAACTGGAAGAGATGAAGATCCGCGGCGAGCAGAACGAGCTGGAAAAAGAGCGCGATCAGCTGCAGGCGATTCTGGCCTCTGAACGTAAGATGAACAACCTGCTGAAGAAAGAGCTGCAGGCCGATGCCGATGCTTTCGGCGACGATCGCCGCTCGCCGCTTCACGAGCGTGAAGAAGCGAAAGCGATGAGCGAGCATGATATGCTGCCGTCTGAGCCGGTCACCATCGTTCTGTCGCAGATGGGCTGGGTGCGCAGCGCCAAAGGGCACGACATCGACGCCCAGGGGCTGAGCTATAAAGCGGGCGACAGCTGGAAAGCCTCGGCGAAGGGCAAGAGCAACCAGCCGGTGGTGTTTATCGATACCACCGGGCGCAGCTATGCCATCGATCCGATTACCCTGCCCTCGGCGCGTGGCCAGGGTGAGCCGCTGACCGGCAAGCTGACGCTGCCGCCGGGCGCGACCGTGGAACATATGCTGATGGAAGGCGACGATCAGAAACTGCTGATGGCCTCCGACGCCGGCTACGGTTTTGTCTGCACCTTCAACGATCTGGTGGCGCGCAACCGCGCCGGCAAAGCGTTGATCACCCTGCCTGACAACGCGCATGTGATGCCGCCGCTGGTCATTGAGGACGAGTCCGATATGCTGCTGGCCATCACCGCCGCCGGGCGGATGCTGATGTTCCCGGTCAGCGATCTGCCGCAGCTGTCGAAAGGCAAGGGCAACAAAATCATCAACATTCCTGCGGCGGAAGCCGCCGCCGGCCAGGACGGTCTCGCACATCTGTTTGTCCTGCCGCCGCAGAGTACGCTGACCATTCATGTCGGCAAACGGAAGATCAAACTGCGTCCGGAAGAGCTGCAAAAAGTCACCGGCGAGCGCGGCCGCCGCGGTTCGCTGATGCGCGGGCTGCAGAAGATTGACCGTGTTGAAATTGACTCGCCGCGCCGCGCCGCGGCAGGCGATAGCGAAGAGTAAGCGCTTCTCCTCCCGTCTTTGACGGGAGGAGGCGAAAAAAAGCCGCAAAATCGTTGTTTATTCAGGCGTTGCGATTAACAATGTCCATCATCAGGGGCCCAGGAAGAACGGTCCCGGCCTGCGCAGAACTTGTGAGCCTGCCTTCTGCCAGCAGCGAATAATTCTAAGCGGTTTGGGTTTTAGAGGTAGCTATGCTATTCATTTTTCGAGTAATTTTTGTGGTCATTTATTGCATCGTAGTGTGCATACTTGGCTGTCTGTACTGCTTGTTCAGCCCGCGTAATCCAAAACACGTTGCCACTTTCGGCCATCTGTTTGGCCGCTTATCCCCGGTGTTTGGTCTGAAGGTGGAGCTGCGCAAACCTGCCGATGCGGAAAGCTATGGCAACGCGATCTACATCGCTAACCACCAAAACAACTATGATATGGTGACGGCATCTAACATCGTGCAGGCCCCGACGGTCACCGTGGGGAAAAAGAGCCTGTTGTGGATCCCGTTCTTTGGCCAGCTGTACTGGCTGACCGGTAATCTGCTGATTGACCGCAATAACCGAACCAAAGCGCACGGCACCATTGCCGAGGTCGTCAACGCCTTTAAAAAGCGTAAAATTTCGTTCTGGATGTTCCCGGAAGGGACCCGTAGCCGCGGTCGCGGTCTGCTGCCGTTTAAAACCGGCGCCTTCCACGCGGCTATTGCCGCCGGCGTGCCGATTATTCCGGTGTGTGTCTCGAATACATCGAATAAAATAAAGCTCAATCGCTGGAACAACGGTCTGGTGATTGTGGAAATGCTGCCGCCGGTGGATACCAGCCAGTTCGGTAAAGACAACGTGCGCGCGCTGGCGACGCATTGCCGCGAGCTGATGGCCGCCAAAATCGCTGAGCTGGACAACGAAGTGGCCGAGCGCGAAGCGGCCGGTAAGCAATAAGACAGGAAACGCCGCCAACGCGCGCGTATTGCTGGCGGGAAACGAATTCCCTTTTTCATTTGTCAGTATGTCATGGAGTTAATATGTCACTCAGTCGGCGTCAGTTTATTAAGGCTTCCGGCGTAGCGCTGTGCGCTGGCGCCGCGCCGCTGAAGGCCCATGCCGCCGGCCAGCAGCCTGCGCTGCCGGTTCCGCCGCTGCTGGAGTCCCGTCGCGGTCAGCCGCTGTTTCTGACGCTGCAGCGTTCACACTGGTCGTTTACGCCAGGCACCCGCGCCCCCGTCTGGGGGATCAATGGCCGCTATATGGGGCCGACGATCCGCGTCTGGAGCGGGGACGACGTCAAGCTTATCTACAGCAACCGTCTGACGGAGAACGTCGCGATGACCATCCGCGGCCTGCAGGTGCCTGGCCCGCTGATCGGCGGCGCGGCGCGCATGATGTCGCCGAACGCCGACTGGGCGCCGGTGCTGCCGATCCGGCAGAGTGCGGCGACGCTGTGGTACCAGGCCAATACGCCGAACCGGATGGCGAAGCAGGTCTATAACGGTCTGGCCGGCATGTGGCTGGTGGAGGATGAGGTGAGCAAGAATCTGCCGATCCCTAACCACTATGGCGTCGATGACTTCCCGGTGATAATTCAGGACAAACGGCTGGATAACTTCGGCACGCCGGAATATAGCGAACCGGGCAGCGGCGGCTTCGTCGGCGATACGCTGCTGGTCAATGGCGTGCAGAGCCCCTATGTCGAAGTGTCCCGCGGCTGGGTGCGTCTGCGCCTGCTGAACGCTTCTAACTCCCGGCGCTATCAGCTACAGATGAGCGATGGCCGACTGCTGCATGTCATTTCCGGCGACCAGGGGTTCCTGCCGGCGCCGGTTTCGCTCAAGCAGCTGTCGCTGGCGCCGGGGGAACGGCGTGAAATTCTGGTCGATATGACCAACGGCGATGAAGTGTCCATTACCTGCGGCGAAGCGGCGAGCATCGTCGACCGTATCCGCGGCTTTTTTGAACCGTCCAGCATTCTGGTCTCCACGCTGGTGCTGACCCTGCGCCCGACCGGGCTGCTGCCGCTGGTCACCGACAGCCTGCCGGCGCGTCTGCTGCCGACGGAGCTGCTCTCCGGTACGCCGATCCGCAGCCGGGATATCACGCTCGGCGACGATCCGGGGATTAATGGCCAGCTGTGGGATCCGCAGCGTATCGATATCACGGCGCAGCAGGGGACCTGGGAGCGCTGGACGGTGCGCGCCGACCGCCCGCAGTCGTTCCATATTGGAGGGGTGATGTTCCAGATCCGTAACGTCAACGGCTCGACCCCTTTCCCGGAAGACCGCGGCTGGAAGGACACCGTGTGGGTCGACGGGCAGGTCGAACTGCTGGTCTACTACGCCCAGCCGTCGTGGCCGCACTTCCCGTTCCAGTATCTGAGCCAGACGCTGGAGCTGGCCGACCGCGGTTCGATTGGCCAGATGCTGGTGAATCCCGCACCGTAAACTGTTCGACCCTGGCCGGCATACGGTCAGGGTTTGAGAAAATCCTCCTTCATTTCCACTATCATTCCGGCTTATAATCCACGCCCTTTTGGTTATTTTTTTATCATTTCCCCGGAAGCAATATGAGCGCAATATCCCTGATCCAACCGGATCGTGACCTTTTTTCCTGGCCGCAATACTGGGCTGCCTGTTTTGGCCCTGCGCCATTTTTACCGATGTCGCGTGAAGAGATGGATCAACTTGGCTGGGATAGCTGCGACATTATTCTGGTCACCGGCGACGCCTACGTCGACCACCCGAGCTTCGGAATGGCTATCTGCGGCCGCATGCTGGAAGCGCAGGGGTTCCGCGTGGGGATCATCTCCCAACCGGACTGGAACACCAAAGACGACTTCATGCGTCTGGGCAAACCGAACCTGTTCTTCGGGGTGACCGCCGGCAACATGGACTCGATGATCAACCGCTACACCGCCGACCGTAAGCTGCGCCATGACGACGCTTACACCGCCGGCAACGTGGCGGGCAAGCGCCCGGACCGCGCCACCCTGGTGTATACCCAGCGCTGTAAAGAGGCGTGGAAAGATGTGCCCGTGATCCTCGGCGGCATCGAAGCCAGCCTGCGCCGTACCGCGCATTATGATTATTGGTCCGATACCGTGCGCCGCTCGGTGCTGGTGGACTCCAAGGCCGATATGCTGATGTTCGGCAACGGCGAGCGTCCGCTGGTGGAAGTGGCCCATCGCCTGGCGATGGGCGAAACCATCGACCAGATCCGCGATGTGCGCAATACCGCCATCATGGTGAAAGAGGCTCTCCCGGGCTGGAGCGGCGTAGACTCCACCCGTCTGGATACCCCGGGCAAAATCGACCCCATCCCGCACCCGTATGGTGAAGATCTGCCATGCGCCGATAACAAACCGGTCGCGCCGAAGAAACAGGAAGCGAAAAGCATCACTGTGCAGCCGCCGCGGCCAAAACCGTGGGAAAAAACCTATGTGCTGCTGCCTTCTTTCGAGAAGGTGAAAGGCGATAAGGTCCTGTACGCTCACGCCTCGCGCATTCTGCACCATGAAACCAACCCCGGCTGCGCCCGGGCGCTGATGCAAAAGCACGGCGAGCGCTACATCTGGATCAACCCGCCGGCAATCCCGCTCTCCACCGAAGAGATGGACAGCGTCTTCGCCCTGCCTTACAAGCGCGTGCCGCATCCTTCCTATGGCGATGCGCGCATCCCGGCGTATGAGATGATCCGTTTCTCGATCAACATCATGCGCGGCTGCTTCGGCGGGTGTTCGTTCTGCTCGATCACCGAGCACGAAGGACGCATTATCCAGAGCCGTTCAGAGGATTCAATCATCAATGAGATCGAAGCCATTCGCGACACGGTGCCGGGCTTTACCGGCGTGATCTCCGATCTCGGCGGACCCACCGCCAACATGTATATGCTGCGCTGCAAATCGCCACGCGCCGAGCAGACCTGCCGCCGACTCTCCTGCGTCTACCCGGATATCTGCCCGCACATGGATACCAACCATGAGCCGACGATCAACCTTTACCGTCGCGCCCGCGAGCTGAAGGGCATCAAAAAGATCCTTATCGCCTCCGGGGTACGCTATGACATCGCGGTCGAAGATCCGCGCTATATCAAAGAGCTGGCGACCCACCACGTCGGCGGCTATCTGAAGATCGCGCCGGAGCATACCGAAGAGGGCCCGCTGTCGAAGATGATGAAGCCGGGAATGGGCAGCTACGACCGCTTTAAAGAGCTGTTCGACACCTATTCGAAGCAGGCGGGTAAAGAGCAGTATCTGATCCCGTACTTTATCTCCGCCCACCCGGGGACCCGTGATGAAGACATGGTGAACCTGGCGCTGTGGCTGAAGAAGCACCGCTTCCGTCTCGACCAGGTGCAGAACTTCTATCCGTCGCCGCTGGCGAACTCGACCACCATGTATTACACCGGCAAAAACCCGCTGGGCAAGATCGGCTATAAGAGTGAAGAGGTGGTGGTGCCGAAGGGCGATAAACAGCGCCGTCTGCACAAAGCGCTGCTGCGCTATCACGATCCGGCCAACTGGCCGCTGATCCGTCAGGCGCTGGAGGCGATGGGCAAGAAACACCTGATTGGCTCACGTCGCGACTGCCTGGTGCCGGCGCCGACTCTGGATGAGATGCGCGAAGCGCGTCGCCAGAACCGTCATACCCGCCCGGCGCTGACCAAGCACACGCCGATTGTGCATCAGCGTTCTAACGGTGGCGCAACGGCGAAAAAGCCCGTTAAACGGGGTAAAGTCGCCGGGCGTTAAGCCTGACTTTGCGCCCGGCAGCGTTTCGCTGACCGGGCGGTTTCTCAAGCCGGACACGCGTCAGCGCTGCCCGGCTTTTTTTCCCTGTTATCCGCCGAACTGATCCGGGTCGGGCCCCAGACGCTTGCCCTGATCCAGCCTGGCAATCTCCCCCAATTCTTCTTTATCCAGGCGGAAATCCCAGACGTTAAAGTTTTCGGCGATGCGCGACGGCGTGACGGATTTCGGGATCACCACCAGACCGCTGTCGAGATGCCAGCGGATGACAATCTGCGCCGGCGTTTTGCCATATTTATCAGCCAGCTGATGGATAACTTTCTGATCGAAGACGCCCTTACCGCCCTGGGCCAGCGGGCTCCAGGATTCGGTCTGGATCTTGTGGGTGGCGTTCCAGGCGTGCAGCTGCCGCTGCTGCAGCAGCGGATGCAGCTCTATCTGGTTGATCACCGGCGCGACGCCGGTTTCATCAATCAGCTTCTGCAGATGCGGCACCTGGAAATTACACACGCCGATGCTCTTCGCCAGCCCCTGCTGCTGCAGCTCAATCAGCGCCTGCCAGGCCTCGACGTAATGGCCGATAGCCGGCACCGGCCAGTGGATTAAATAGAGATCCACATAGTCCAGCTTCAGCTTGCTGAGGCTCTCTTTCAGCGCCTCGTGCGGCCGTTTTTGATCGTCGTTCCACAGCTTGGTGGTGATGAATAGCTCATCGCGATTGACGCCAGCGCTTTGCAGGGCGTTGCCGACGCCAGCCTCATTTTGGTACGCGGCGGCGGTGTCAAAAGAGCGATAACCGACTTCCAGCGCCTTATGAATGGCGGAGACGACTTCCTCGTTGCCAGCTTTCCACACGCCGAGACCCAGCTGCGGCATCAGGTTGCCGTCGTGTAGTTTTATAACGGTTGGATGTGTCATGCCTTCCTCCTGTTAATGAACTCGGCGAAGCAGGATCCGCCGAGGGGTAGCATTAAGTCTGGACGAAATAGCTAAAAACGGTAGTAAAAACACCTCTCCCCGACGTTTGTTTAACGTAAGGGGAGGTGAATCAGGCGGGGTAACTTAGCGGGCAGCCTCGTAGATACGACGGCTGACGTCCAGGGTGATATCCTGGTGCTCGCCCAGTTTGGTCATGCCGTGCTCTTCCAGTTTCGCCAGCAGCGCCGGGATGGAGCTACCGTCGAGACCGTAATCGGAGAGGCGGGTCGGCACGCCCATCTGCTCGAAGAACTGGCGCGTCGCGGCGATGGCGGCATCGATGCGCTGGTCGTCTGAGCCCTCGGTGATATGCCACACGCGCTCCGCATATTGCAGCAGCTTCTCACGCTTGGTATCGCGCTTCTCATTCCACAGCGCCGGCAGAACGATAGCCAGCGTCTGGGCGTGATCGAGACCATGCATCGCCGTCAGTTCGTGACCAAGCATATGCGTTGCCCAGTCCTGTGGCACGCCAGCGCCGATCAGGCCGTTCAGCGCCTGGGTCGCGGCCCACATAATGTTGGCGCGCACGTTATAGTTTTCCGGCTCCTGCAGCGCTTTCGGGCCATCCTCGATCAGGGTCAGGAGAATGCCTTCGGCGAAGCGGTCCTGAATTTTGCCGTCAACCGGGTAGGTGACGTACTGTTCTACGGTATGGACGAAGGCGTCAACCACGCCGTTGGCGACCTGGCGCGGCGGCAGGGTATAGGTGTAGACCGGATCGAGGATCGCGAACTGCGGCTGAACGTGGGAAGACATAAACGCACGTTTGTCGCCGGTGGTTTTCCGCGAAATCACCGCCCCTTTGTTTGATTCAGAACCGGTCGCCGGCAGAGTGAGAACCGAGCCCATTGGAATGGCGCTGGCGATCTTACTGCCATAGGTTTCCAGTATTTCCCACGGATCGATGTTGGCGTCATAGTGGGCTGCTGCCGCGATAAATTTGGTGCCATCCAGCACCGAACCGCCGCCGACCGCCAGCAGGAAGGTGACCTTCTCTTCACGGGCGAGCTTCACCGCGTTCATCAGGGTTTCGTAAGACGGGTTCGGCTCGATGCCGCCAAATTCAAGGACGTCCAGGCCATTCAGGGCGGTCAGTACCTGATCCAGGACGCCCGTTTTTTTCACGCTGCCGCCGCCGTAGGTAATCAGTACGCGAGCTTCCGCCGGGATCTGTTCACGCAGTTTTTCAATCGCGCCTTTGCCAAACAGAATGCGGGTTGGGGTATGCAGGTCAAAATTATTCATTGCTTGAGTCCTCAAAAGAGTAAAACCGCCGACAGGGACGATACCGCTGCCCGATGACGGTTATTGTGGTCCTGGCGCCGTTGCCCCTCAATGCACATTTCTGCCTATGTCTTGCCTATTTCTCCATATGGCTGGAGAATTCGCGGCGGCCTGCGCACAATGTACGGGTGAAGAAACATCGGGAGAGACGGTGGCAATGCAACACGCAGAGATATGTCAGACTCTGACAGAAAAGGTTAACCAGCTGAAAGATAAGCACGAAATGTTAAGTTCGCTGCTACCCGACGTCCGCCTGCTGTACGGGACGCAGCCGGGACCGCGGATGCCGGTGATGTACCAGCCGGGGATCGTTTTTCTCTTTTCTGGCCATAAAATTGGTTATATCAATGAGCGGACGTTTCGCTACGATACAAACGAATATCTGCTGCTGACCGTACCGCTGCCTTTCGAATGCGAAACCTTTGCCACCCCGGAGGTGCCCCTGGCCGGCATGCGCCTGAACGTCGATATCCTGCAGCTGCAGGAGCTGCTGATGGATATTGGCGAGGATCCGCTGTTTCAGCCCGCCGTCGCCTCCAGCGGGATAAACTCCGCAGTGCTCTCGGAGGACATCTTGTGCGCTGCTGAACGGCTGCTCGACGTGATGGAGCGGCCGCTGGACGCGCGGATCCTTGGCAAGCAGATCGTCCGCGAAATTCTCTACTATGTGCTGACGGGACCCTGCGGCGGCGCGCTGCTGGCGCTGGTCAGCCGGCAGACCCACTTCAGCCTGATTAGCCGCGTACTCAAGCATATCGAGAGTCAATACACCGAAAACCTCAGCGTCGATCGGCTGGCGGCGGAAGCGAATATGAGCGTATCGGCGTTTCACCATAATTTTAAATCGGTGACCAGCACTTCGCCGCTGCAGTATCTGAAAACCTACCGTCTGCACAAGGCGCGCATGCTGATGATCCATGACGGGATGAAGGCCAGCGCGGCGGCGATACAGGTGGGATATGAAAGCCCTTCCCAGTTCAGTCGCGAGTTTAAGCGCTACTTCGGGATGACGCCCGGGGAAGACGCCGCGCGTATTCGTACGATGCAGGGAATGTAATACCGGGGAGGGAGCAGGCCGGGCGGGCGCAGCCCCCCGGCAGTCGACGTCAGGCGCTGCAGTATTTCTTTTTGATCACCACGAACAGCGTGCCGAGCAGGCCAGCCAGCAGCAGGGCAATCGGCAGGATCATCAGGCAGGTCATCACCTGATCTTCATGACGCTTCACGAACGGGATCATGCTCAGCGCATAGCCGAGGCCCGTGACCACGCCGACCCACAGCAGGGCGCTCAGCCAGTTGAAGAACTGGAAGCGGCGGTTCGGCAGACCGGAAATCCCCGCCATGGTTGGCAGCAGGGTACGGACAAATGCCAGAAAGCGGCCCGCGAGCAGCGCCAGCAGACCGTGGCGGTCAAACATGCAGGTGGCGCGCTGATGGTACTTATGCGGCAGGTGCGCCAGCCAGCCTTTCACCGTTTGCGTATTGCCCAGCCAGCGCCCCTGTACATAGCTCAACCAGCAGCCGAGGCTGGCGGCGGCGGTCAGAATGGCGATAGTGGGCACAAAGTCCATGACGCCTTTAGCAATCAGCGCGCCGGCGAGCAGCAGCAGGCTGTCTCCAGGTAAAAAGGAGGCAGGCAGCAGCCCGTTTTCCAGAAACAGGGTCGCGAACATAACCAGATATACAACGCCCACAACATGAGGGTTCGCCAGTGCGGCAAAATCATGTTGCCACAGCGCGGCGACAATCTCTTGAATGACAACCATGGACTTTCCTAAGTGGTACCGTATTGTTGACTAGTGTACTCCTGAAGAGACCCGAGCACCTTGATCCCGGGCGCAACAAAAGCGGCCGCTCTGATAAAAAGCGTCCGCTATTGTTGCCACTGACTGTCACTTTACACGATACGCGCGAAGCCCGCTGCTAAATCCGCCTGCAGATCGTCAACATTTTCGAGACCAATGTGCAAACGGATCAACGTGCCGCTGAAGTCGACTTCCGCATCCGGTCGGATGTGAGCGATTTGCTCGGGCTGATTGGCCAGAATCAGCGATTCAAAGCCGCCCCACGAGTAGGCCATGCTGAAGAGGCTGAAGTTGTCGAGATACGCTGCCAGCTCAGCGTCGTTGAGACGCTTGTTGAGCACAAACGAGAACAGCCCGCTGCTGCCGGTAAAATCGCGCTTCCAGAACTCATGGCCTTTACTGCCGGGCAGAGCGGGGTGGTTGACCCGCGCCACCTGCGGATGCTGCGCCAGCCACTCGGCGATGCGCAGGCTGCTTTCATGATGCTGACGCAGGCGGACGCCCAGCGTGCGCAGGCCGCGGCTGGTCATATAGGCGGTATCGGCGTCCAGCATTTGCCCCATCAGATAGGCATTCTCACGCAGCTGCGGCCAGCAGCGCGCGTTCGCCACCGCGGTGCCGACCATGGCGTCGGAGTGGCCGATCAGGTATTTGGTGCCTGCCTGAACAGAAATATCAATGCCAAAATCCAGCGCTTTGAACAGGATCCCCGCCGCCCAGGTGTTATCGATCATGATAATCGCTTCCGGGGCGACCTGACGCACGGCGGCGACGATCGCCGGCACATCGTGCACTTCCATGGTGATGGAGCCGGGCGATTCCAGGAACACCACGCGGGTCTCAGGGCGAACCAGACGGGCAATATCGGCGCCGATTAAGGGATCGAACCAGCTGGTGGTCACGCCGAGTTTGGCGAGAATTTTGGTACAAAAATCCTGGCTTGGCTCATAGGCGGTATTGGTCATCAGCACATGGTCGCCCTGCTCGACAAACGCCAGGATAGTGTTGGCCACCGCGGCGGCGCCGCAGGGGAAGAGGGCGCAGCCGGCGCCGCCCTCCAGCTCGCACATCGCTTCCTGCAGCGAGAAGTGGGTCAGGGTGCCGCGCCGCCCGTAGAACAGCTCGCCGTTGGCCCGATTGCGGGTGGCGTGCTTTTTGGCCTCTACGGTGTCGAAAACCAGCGATGACGCGCGCTGGATCACGCTGTTCACTGAGCCCTGAGTATATTTTTTGCTCCGCCCGGCGTTGACCAGCGCGGTATCAAGATGTTTGTCAGCCATGTTGATGAACCTGTTTTTATACGTCTGGACGTCTAAACTAGCATGAATCTTCTTTTCTGTACCAGCGCGCTGCCGATACAGGTGAAAATTTTACCAGGCTCGCGGTTAGCCACTTTTTTACTGCGTAAGCGCAAGGAAAATAAACGTGATTTGCTGCACAGTGTAAATACTAATGAGAACCACTATCAATTCGATGTCGTTTTGATATTATTGTGGGCAGATTTTGTGATTATCGTCGTGGAGATAGAGCGTGGGTAATAATTTGATGCAGGCGGATCTCTCCGTTTGGGGTATGTATCATCATGCCGATATTGTCGTTAAGGTGGTGATGATTGGCCTGATTCTGGCGTCGGTCGTCACCTGGGCCATCTTCTTCGGTAAAGGGGCGGAAATCCTCGCCAGCAAGCGTCGCCTCAAACGTGAACAGCAGCAGCTGGCGGAAGCCCGCTCTCTCGATCAGGCCAGCGATATCGCCAGCGCCTTTGAGGCGAAAAGCCTCACCACCCAGCTTATCAATGAAGCGCAGAACGAACTCGAACTCTCCGCCGGTGCCGAAGACAATGAAGGCATCAAGGAACGAACCGGTTTCCGCCTTGAGCGCCGCGTCGCGGCCGTCGGTCGCCATATGGGGCGCGGCAACGGCTACCTGGCCACCATCGGCGCCATTTCGCCGTTCGTGGGCCTGTTCGGCACCGTCTGGGGCATCATGAACAGCTTTATCGGCATCGCCCAGACCCAGACCACCAACCTTGCGGTGGTGGCGCCGGGCATCGCGGAAGCGCTGCTGGCGACAGCTATCGGTCTGTTCGCCGCCATCCCGGCGGTGGTCATCTACAACATCTTCGCCCGCATGATCGGCAGCTATAAGGCCTCGCTCGGCGACGTCGCCGCTCAGGTACTCCTGCTGCAAAGCCGCGACCTGGACCTCAGCGCCAGCGGCGTGAAGCCGGTGCGCAGCGCGCAGAAATTACGGGTAGGTTGATCGGCTATGGCGATGCGTCTTAATGAAAATCTGGACGATAACGGCGAAATGCATGAGATCAACGTGACGCCGTTTATCGACGTCATGCTGGTTCTGCTGATTATCTTCATGGTAGCCGCGCCGCTGGCGACGGTCGACGTGAAGGTCAATCTGCCGGCCTCCTCCAGCCAGCCGCAACCGCGACCGGAAAAACCTATCTACCTGTCGGTGAAGGCGGATAAGAGCATGTTCCTCGGCAACGACCCGGTGACCGAAGCGAATATGATTAACGCCCTGGATAGCCTGACCGCCGGCAAAAAAGATACCACCGTCTTCTTCCGCGCGGATAAAACCGTCGATTACGAGACGATGATGAAAGTGATGGATACCCTGCATCAGGCGGGCTATCTCAAGATCGGGCTGGTGGGCGAAGAGACCGTCAAAGCGAAGTAACCTCCCCCTTTCCACTTTTCTCCTCAGGCTGGCCTTGCGCCAGCTTTTTAATAGGTGGCGCAATAACTTGTAAGACCAATCTTATAGATGTGTGACAACTTTCTCAGTTAACAGAAAACATAAACCCGATGCGAAAAATGACAATAGGATAGTTTTTATCCTGCCTCTACAGTGAATACCACTTCATCTGAGAGGGATTATATTGTGAATCACGATAATAAACTGTCATTTGCGGAGAAGCTGGGATATGGCATGGGGGATGCAGCCTGCGGTATCGTTTACTCTTCGGTAACCATGTTTCTGACATGGTTTTATACGGATATTTACGGGCTTTCTGCTGCCGCAGTCGGAGTGATGTTCCTGGTGACGCGGGTTCTGGATGCGATTACCGATCCGCTAACCGGCATTGTTGCAGACCGTGTAAAGACCCGCTGGGGCCATTTTCGCCCGTGGCTTATCTGGTTTGCCGTACCTTATGCCGTGCTGGCGGTAATGACCTTCACGACTCCGGAATTTGGCGCATCGGGTAAACTGGTTTATGCCTACCTGACCTACACCTTACTCATGCTGTGTTACACCTTTATCAATATTCCCTACTGCGCATTGGGCGGAGTCATTACGCGTGATGAGAAGGATCGCCTTTCAGCCCAGTCATATCGTTTTACGATCTCATCTCTGGCCGGTCTGATGGTTTCTGTCGCAACCCTGTTCCTGGTGGATTTTTTCGGTAAAGAAAATAAGCAGTTTGGTTTTCAGGCGACAATGGGAATCATGGGCGCGATCGCTATTGTAATGCTGGCTTTTTGCTTCTTCTCTACCAAAGAACGCGTGGCTCCAGCTGTTGAACAGCAGGGGAGCATACGCGAAGACCTCCGTCAGCTGCTGGCGAATGACCAGTGGCGTATTGTGGCGATAATTACTTTTTTCTCCAGTATGGCCGGGGTTATGCGCAGCGCCGCCACGCTCTATTATGCAACCTACCTGATGTTAGGCGGTGTGGAGTCAGCAGCGGGAACGGCCATGAAATCAGCATTTGTTTCCACCAGCGTCGTTGGCACGATTATCGGCAGCATCGCCGCCGGATGGCTGGCCAAGCGCTATCGCGCGGTATCGCTGTTTAAAAATATCAACCTCCTGCTGGTCCTTGTTGGCGTCGTAATGTTCTTTGTGCCGCCGACCTGGTTGCCGGTGGTGTTCCCTTTATACTTCCTGGTCGGCTTCTTCCATCAGATGTACCAGCCGTTTAAATGGAACATGATGGCCAACGCTGCCGATTATGGCGAATGGAAGTTTGGCCGTCGCATCACGGGATTATCCTATTCCGGTAATCTGTTTGCTTTGAAAATGGGCATGGCGGTTGCTGGCGCCGCCGTAGGTTTTTCGCTTGGGCTATTTGGCTATCAGGCGGGCGTAACGGAGCAGACTCCGCTGGCGACAATGGGAATTGTGGGACTGTTAACCCTCGGTCCATCACTATCTTACCTGCTCCTGTGGTGGCTGGCGCGTTTCTATAAGCTGGATGACAAAATGATGCAGACAATTCAGCGCGAGCTGTCCATGCGCCAGCAGCAGGGGCATTCAGAGACGCATTTGCCGCTAAACGCCGTTCCGGAAAAGGCCTGAGGAGATGCGAAATATGACCCCTTCTGAATACCAGAATCCTATCTTATGCGCCGATTATTCCGACCCGGATATCGTGCGCGTAGGCGATGATTTCTTTATGGTCTCTTCCAGTTTTAACCATGTGCCCGCTTTACCGATCCTGCATTCAACGGACCTGGTTAATTGGACTATCATCAACCACGTTATGGATGAACTGCCGCTACCTGGTTATGACCGGTATCAGCCGGGTAAGGGCGTATGGGCGCCGTCGATTCGCTGGCACGATGGCAAGCTGTGGGTCTGCTTCAGCACGCCCGATGAAGGTATTTTTATCTGCCATACCGAGGATCCGTGGGGGAAATGGAGCGCTCCGCACTGCCTGCGCGAGGCCAGAGGTTGGATAGATCCCTGCCCGTTCTGGGACGACAATGGTCAGGCCTGGTTGGTACATGCCTTCGCCCATAGCCGCAGCGGCATCAAGCATAAACTGCAGTTGTTTGCGATGGCGCCGGACGCCAGCGAATTGCTGGGCGAAGGGCAGATTATCTATGACGGCTGCTGCGATTTACCTACCCTTGAGGGGCCAAAGGTTTATCAACGCGCCGGTTGGTACTACATCTTTGCTCCTGCGGGCGGGGTTGAAAATGGCTGGCAGACGGTACTGCGCGCGCGCCAGATGACGGGGCCCTGGGAAGCCAAAAACGTGCTTTTCCAGGGAAACACCTCGATAAATGGACCACATCAGGGCGGCTGGGTGGAGGGTGAGGAGGGCGAATGCTGGTTTGTTCATTTCCAGGACTTACATCTCTATGGCCGCGTGGTTCACCTCCAGCCGATGTCCTGGGGTAACGATGGCTGGCCGCGTATCGGGGAGCAGATTGGCAACTGCGGCGTCGGACAGCCGGTTTTACGTTGGCCTCGTCCTAAAGGGTTAACGCCTTCACCGGCATTGGCGCCGCAAACCAGCGACTATTTTGCGCAAGGCCAACCGGGAATACAGTGGCAGTGGCAGGCTAACCCCAGCCCTGAGTGGCTGCTGCCGGCGGAAGGCGAACTTCGATTACGCTGCGTCCCATTATCCGAAGTCGATGGACAGAGAGCGTTATACTGGGCGCCGCAGCTGTTGCTGCAGAAATTCCCGGCGCTAACTTTTAGCGCGAAAACAAGCGTAACGTTATATGCCGCTCAGGACGGTGATGCCGGAGGCCTGATCGTATACGGCGAACGCTACGCCGCTTTGCTGGTGGAGTTTGGGCAAGGGAGTTACCGGCTCGTGTGGCGACACGGTTGGATGAGCGATGCGGGCGTGGTGCGCGAAACTCGTCAGGTTCTTGCTGAGCTTAAGTGCGGCAAGTGTCAGCTGCAGGTGGCTGTAGGCGAAGGCGGACTGTGTCAATTTTCCTGGCGAGCCGAGGAGGAGTGGCGGAAGGTTCCTCTTTGTTTTGCTGCCGGGAAGGGAAAATGGGTCGGCGCGAAATTTGGCCTGCTGGCTGCTTCAATGGTTGGCCTACAAAGCGAGGGCTACTCCGCTTTGCAGGACTTTGAGGTCATACTTTAAAGAAACCGTTTCTGGCCGCCTGCAGATGACGCGGGCGGCTGATGTTGCATAAGCGTTACCCTGTTGCGATATAATGGCGGCCGTTTATGTTAACTGACAGGATCTTATGGAACGCTTTCTGGAAAATGCTATGTACGCCTCGCGCTGGCTGTTGGCGCCGGTTTATTTTGGCCTCTCGCTCGGTCTGATTGCGCTGACCATCAAATTTTTTCAGGAGATCTTCCACATACTGCCGCATATTTTTAGCGTCAGCGAGTCGGATATGATTCTGACCCTGCTGTCGCTGGTGGATATGACCCTGGTGGGCGGTTTGCTGGTGATGGTGATGTTCTCCGGGTATGAAAATTTTGTCTCGCAGCTGGATATTAACGAGGGTAAAGAAAAACTCAGCTGGCTGGGCAAAATGGACGCGACTTCGCTGAAAAATAAGGTTGCCGCCTCCATCGTGGCGATCTCCTCTATTCACCTGCTGCGGGTGTTTATGGATGCGAAAAACGTCCCGGACAATAAGCTGATGTGGTACGTGATTATCCACCTGACCTTCGTGCTTTCGGCCTTTGTGATGGGCTACCTTGATCGTCTGACCAAAGTGAAACACTGATCCCTTCTCTCCCGGCGGCGTTAGCCGCTGGGCTGTTCCTCCCCGTTTTATGCTTTTCTGGGCTGGCGTATGTCCGGGCTTCTGCTTTGCTTAAAGAGCGCTTAACAACGGAGGCAGGGTGATGACGCGATTAACGGCCAAAGATTTCCCGCAGCAGTTGCTCGAGTATTATGACTACTATGCCCACGGCAAAATCAGTAAACGCGAGTTTCTCCAGCTGGCGGGGAAATATACTGTCGGCGGGATGACCGCGCTGGCGCTGTTTAATCTGCTGAAGCCCGACTATGCCCTGGCAGAGCAAGTACCGTTCACCGACCCGGATATCCGCCCGGAGTATATTCATTATCCCTCTCCTGATGGTCACGGCGAAGTGCGGGCTTACCTGGTGACGCCGACAAAAATAGCCGACAAAGCGCCCGCTGTGGTGGTGGTGCATGAGAACCGCGGCCTGAACCCCTATATTGAAGATGTAGCCCGGCGGGTAGCGAAAGCGGGGTATATCGCGCTGGCGCCGGATGGCCTGAGCGCCGTCGGCGGCTATCCGGGGAATGATGATGAAGGCCGCGCGCTACAGCAGAAAGTCGATCCCGTGAAGCTGATGAATGATTTTTTTGCGGCGGTCGCGTTTATGGCGAACTATCCACAGGCGACGGGGAAGGTCGGTATCACCGGTTTTTGCTACGGCGGCGGCGTCAGCAACGCGGCGGCGGTGGCGATCCCGGAGCTGGCCTGCGCGGTGCCGTTTTACGGTCGCCAGCCGCCGCTGAAGGAGGTTGATAAAATTAAAGCACCGCTGCTGCTGCACTATGCCGGCCTCGATAGCGGCATTAATGAAGGCTGGCCTGCCTATGAACAGGCGTTGAAGGAACACCATAAAGTCTACGAGGCCTATTTCTATCAGGGCGTGAATCACGGCTTTCATAATGATTCCACGCCGCGCTACGATCGGGCTGCGGCTGATCTTGCCTGGCAACGCACGCTGGCATGGTTTGAGAAGTATTTACGCTAGCGCAAACGTCATAAATAGCGCTACCGCTCGCTCAAAAAAACGCTATATAATTTATTATATAACGATTGGGAGGGCGCGATGGAAAATCATTTTGGCAAAGGCTTAATGGCGGGGCTACAGGCATCCTATGCTGACACCGCCGCGCATGCGGCGAATTTTTGCGCCGACTATAAACGCGGGTTTGTGCTCGGCTACTCGCACCGCATGTTTGAAAAAACCGGCGACCGCCAGCTCAGCGCCTGGGAAGCGAGGATCCTCACCCGTCGCTATGGCCTGGACAGGGATATGGTGATGGATTTCTTCAAAGAAGGTGGGTCGGGTATGGCGATGCGCTATTTTCTGGCGGGCTATCGGCTGGAAAGCTAAACAGGACGGCTTCGCAGGCGGAACCGTCCTGTGGTGGGAACCCTTTCCCGTCAACGGGAAAGGGTGAAGACCTTACGCCTGGCGCTTATCTTCCGTTTGGGTGTCAAAGTCGCGGGCGTCATGGCGCTCATGCAGCTGCTCATTGAGCGGGCCGTTGGTGCGGTTGACGATGCGTCCGCGCTTGACGGCCGGGCGGTTGCCGACATCCTGCGCCCAGCGCAGCACGTTTTTATAGCTCCCGGCGTCGAGGAACTCCGCCGCGTTATAGACATTGCCCAGCACTACGTTGCCATACCACGGCCAGACAGCCATATCGGCGATGGTGTACTCCTCGCCGGCCACATAGCGACCGCGGGCGAGCTGTTTGTCCAGCACGTCGAGCTGGCGTTTGGCTTCCATGGTAAAGCGATCGATCGCGTACTCGATCTTCACCGGCGCATAGTTATAGAAGTGGCCGAAGCCGCCGCCGAGGAAGGGCGCGGCGCCCTGCAGCCAGAACAGCCAGTTAAGGGTTTCAGTGCGGCCAGCGGGATCCTTCGGCAGGAAGAAGCCAAATTTTTCCGCCAGATAGAGAAGAATGTTGCCGGATTCGAATACCCGGGTCGGCGGCGTGGTGGAGTGATCGCTTAGCGCCGGGATCTTCGAGTTCGGGTTGATGTCGACAAAGCCGCTGGAAAACTGATCCCCTTCGCCAATGCGTATCAGCCAGGCGTCGTACTCCGCGCCGCTGACGCCCAGCGCCAGCAGCTCCTCCAGCATGATCGTCACCTTCTGGCCGTTGGGCGTGCCAAGTGAGTATAGCTGGAGCGGATGGGTTCCCACCGGCAGGACGCGTTCATGAGTCGCGCCGGAAACGGGACGGTTGATGTTGGCGAACGCGCCGCCGCTGTTTTGCTTCCATTCCCACACTTTTGGTGGCTGGTAGTTTTGCTCTGACATGCTGGTTTGCCTTTTTCGTGGATGTACAAAAAGTGTAGCAGGTGACCTCAGGCCATAATCCGCGCGGCCCACACGCTGACATCATCGCCGCTGCCCAGATCCGGCTGCACCAGACCATTGACCATAAAGGTCGGCGAGACATGGATGCCGTTCTGGCGGGCATATTTGCTGTGCCACTTGATCACGTCCTGCAGCTCCGGGCGGGCAAAGGCGGCCCCCAGCAGGACGTGACTGTAGCGCTCAATGCGTTCAATGATTTGCTGCGGCGTGGCGTTCATGTTCGGCCCGCTGCAGTGATCGGTAAATTCAAACTCTTCCCGATGGTCTGCCACGGCCTGCATCACCTTATGCGCCTGCTCTCTGCCATGCGGCAGGGTGGACGCGGCGAGGATGCAGCGGACAATCACCCCGGAGAACAGATGCCACGGCTGCGACTGCAGCCGTATCTTGATGGTTACGTTATCGGCGCCGACCTCATCGAGCAGATCGTCGAGTTTATTAAACGCGCGGACAGAGTAGGGGCAGGTGGGCTCAAGGAACACCTCAAACGTCCGCGGGCCGTGTCCCCAGACCAGCGGTTGGGCATTCAGATGCGAGGGTGTGCTCATTGTCGACTCCTGATGTTGCGTTGTTTTTTTGTTATATCACCGATAACGATATCACTTCTGCTTTCGGCTGCAGGGTTATTTTCCTTAACGGCACGATTAGCGAAACGAATGAGTGGTATCATCGTTACACCTCTGTCTGGTAAGTGCCTGCGGCAGGATAAGAAGAGGGAGTTTTGTTTCGCCAACTGCCCGGGCTGCATTTATTTGAGGTCAGGCTAAATGAGCAAAGGATCGACAAGCAGTGACGCCCCGTTTGGGACATTGTTAGGCTACGCGCCCGGCGGCGTGGCAATTTATTCATCGAATTACAGTAGCTTAAATCCGCAGGACTATCCGGATGACGCGACGTTTCGCAGCTACATCGGCAATGAGTATATGGGGCATAAATGGCAGTGCGTTGAATTTGCGCGCCGCTTTCTGTTCCTGACCTACGGGTTTGTCTTTACCGATGTGGGGATGGCCTATGAAATCTTCTCCCTGCGCTTTCTGCGCGAAGTGGTCAATGACAATATTCTCCCGCTGCAGGCCTTCGCCAACGGCGCCCGTCGTCCGCCGATCGCCGGTTCGCTACTGATCTGGCAGAAGGGCGGCGAGTTCAAGCACACCGGCCACGTCGCGGTGATCACCCAGCTTGTCGGCAATAAGGTGCGTATCGCCGAGCAGAACGTCATTCACTCGCCGCTGCCGCAGGGCCAGCAGTGGACCCGCGAGTTGACCCTCGAGGTCAACGCCGGCCGGTACACCATCAAAGATACCTTTGCCGATACCGAAATTTTAGGCTGGATGATCCAGACCGCCGATACCGAACACAGCCTGCCGCAGCCGGTGCTGCCGGGCGAGGCGATGGCGATCAAGGGCGCGCGGCTGCCGAACAACGGCCAGTTCCGCGGCAAATGGCTGAACGAGAAAGATCCGCTGCAGAAAGCCTACGTGGCGGCCAACGGCCATTTTATCAATCAGGATCCCTATCAGTATTTCACCATCAGCGAAAGCGCCGAACAGGAGCTGATTAAAGCCACCAACGAGCTGCACCTGATGTATCTGCACGCCACCGATAAGGTAATGAAGGATGATAACCTGCTGGCGCTGTTTGATATCCCGAAAATCCTCTGGCCGCGTCTGCGTCTCTCGTGGCAGCGCCGGCGTCATCATATGATCACCGGGCGCATGGATTTTTGCATGGACGAGCGCGGGCTGAAGGTGTACGAGTACAATGCCGACTCCGCCTCCTGCCATACCGAAGGCGGGCTGATCCTCGAGCAGTGGCTGAAGCAGGGCTACTACGGCACGGGTCACAATCCGGCCGAAGGTCTGCTCGATGAGCTGGCGGGGGCGTGGAAACACAGCCGGGCGCGGCCTTTCGTGCACATCATGCAGGACAAGGATCTGGAAGAGAATTACCACGCGAAGTTTATCCAGCGTTCGCTGACCCAGGCCGGTTTCGAGAGCAAAATTCTCTTTGGCCTTGATGAGCTGCGCTGGGATGCCGCCGGCCAGCTGATCGACGCCGACGGGCGGCTGGTCAACTGCGTCTGGAAAACCTGGGCATGGGAAACCGCCATTGAGCAGGTGCGCGAAGTCAGCGCCGATGAGTACGCGGCGGTGCCGATTCGTACCGGACATCCGCAGAATGAGGTGCGACTGATTGACGTCCTGCTGCGTCCTGAAGTATTGGTATTCGAACCCCTGTGGACGGTGATCCCGGGCAACAAAGCGATCCTGCCGGTGCTGTGGTCGCTGTTCCCGCATCATCGCTATCTGCTGGATACCGATTTTGTGGTTAACGACGAGCTGGCGAAAACCGGTTATGCCGTGAAGCCCATTTCCGGACGCTGCGGAAACAATATCGACCTGATCGGGCCTCAGGATGAGGTTCTGGATCAGACCAGCGGCCAGTTTGTCGATCGTAAGAATATCTACCAGCAGCTGTGGTGCCTGCCGAAAGTGGATGGCAAGTATATCCAGGTGTGCACCTTTACCGTCGGTGGTAACTACGGCGGTACCTGCCTGCGCGGCGATTCGTCGCTGGTGGTGAAAAAAGAGAGCGACATAGAGCCGCTGATCGTATTGAAAGATAAAGCGTGATGTGCTGACCCGGATAGCGGCTCGCGCCCTGTCCGGGGAGAGCGCAGAGACACGAGCCAGGATAGCCCGGTCCGGTAAGCGCCGCCGGGGAACACCTGCAACAAAGCCAAGATAATTAACACAACAACAAGACAGAAAAGGAAAATAGTATGCACGATCGGCGTCTCGCCGCCCGCGCGGGTGAACTCAAGCCCTCCGCCGTCCGCGAACTTCTCAAGCACAGTAAACTGCCGGGCGTGATCTCGCTTGGCGGCGGCATTCCGGCCCCGGAACTGTTTGATACCGAAGGCCTGGAGCTGGCGGTGCAGAAGGTGATGAGCGAGCGTTTTCATGACGCATTTCAGTATGGTCTGACCGAAGGCTACCCGCCGCTGCGTCAGGCGGTGAGTGAAATCTGCCACGCCCGTGGCGTGACCTGTTCAGCCGCTCAGGTCTATATCACCTCCGGCTCCCAGCAATCGCTGGATATCGTTGCCCGCACGCTGCTCGATCCAGGCGATACTATCGTCGTTGAGCGACCCACCTATCTGGCGGCGCTGCAGGTGTTTCAGCTGGCGCAGGCCAATATCCTCAGCGTCGATACCGATGATGACGGGATGCTGGTGGAGCAACTGGCCGACCTGCTGGAGACCACCCGCGTCAAAGCCGTCTACCTGGTGCCGACGTTCGGCAACCCCGGCGGTAAAACGCTGAGCGAGGCGCGTCGTCGCCGACTGGTCGAGCTGGCGAAAAAATATGACTTCGTCATTCTGGAAGACGATCCCTACGGTGAAATTAGCTTTACTGACGCCGTGCGACGTCCGCTCTATCAGCACGCCGTTGAGCTGGGCTGTGAAGATCAGGTGGTTTACACCTCGACGTTTTCAAAGATCCTCGCGCCGGGGATGCGTATCGGCTGGATCGTCATGCCGGACTGGCTGGCGCAGCAGACGGTGATCGTTAAGCAGGCGGCGGATCTGCATACCAATATGCTGTCGCAGGTGATCACCGCGGAATACCTCAGCCTGAACCGGCTGCAAAATCAGATTGCGTTGATTCGCGAAGACTATCGCAAGAAGTGCGTGGCGCTGGCCGACGCGCTGGAGAGTCGCCTTGGCGAGCATCTGGAATTCAGCCGCCCACAGGGTGGGATGTTCCTGTGGGCGCGTTTCCGTTATCCGTTCGATACCATGGCATGGATGAAGAAAACGCTGGAAAACGGCGTTGTTTACGTCCCGGGGGAAGCGTTCTATCACGATAATCCGGATACCCGTACTCTGCGCCTTTCCTACTCCACGGTGTCGGAAGCGGGGCTGCTGACCGCCGTTGAGCGGCTGGCGGCCTCCCTGTAACGACCCTGCTGTGCGCCGCTTAGCGGCGGCGCATCCTCTTCGCCTCAGTAGCGAGAGGGGGTGACGCTAGCGTTCAGCGCTGGGGTCACTCCGTATCGGCGATGCGATCATCCAGCCAGACCAACATCAGCGCTGCGAGAAAAGCCACCGCAAAGGTACCAATAAACAACCACATAGATGTCCCTCACGGGTTAATTATTTTGCTGATTTTACCGGAGAGCGATCGTTTCGGTCGGAGATGGAGATTTTTGTCCCAGCCGAATGGCTGGCGAGAGAGAAAAAGTCATCGGCATCAATATCGAAGTTAAGAATAATTTCCCTGTATTCCCCACCGTTAATTAACGCTTTGGCTTCTTTAACACTACTGGCAATAATGACAGGCATCAGTTTTATCTCATTTTGAAAACTGAGAAGCAAAATAAGAGTTAGTTCGTACCAGATCAACTACTTTTTATCGTATGCGACCGCAGAAAAAAACGTCATCCCGTGGCTCGGCGATAGGGGAGGATTTTGTGACAGCGATCGGCTCATCAACAGCGGGATCTTATCGGACGCTGGGACGGGCTGCTGTTTCGCCAGCCCGCCGGGATTATTCACCCTGCTGTTTTGCCCGTAATATCTCGCCGCAGCGCTGCCGGTCCTGACGCAGCGTCTGCTGTTCCTGCGGGCTGAGCTGATGCCAGGTGTCCAGCATCCGCTGCCCCAGCGCCGGCAGGTAATGCGCTTTATGCAGCGCGTAGTCAGAATTCCCCCCCCTCGACGATGTTTTGCATATCGTCGAGGAACTGGCGGCTGTCGTCATGATCGATCACGCAAAATACCGCCCGGTAGTAAGCTTCGTCTTCCTCGGTGTAATGCGGGGTGAACCACCAGACCAGCAGCGCGGTAAGCGCCAGCAGCGGGATAATAAAGGGTAATTTTTTCAACATCAGTTTTTCGGCCGGAGACAATCAGCCGTTAGTGTACCTGCAACGACGTCAGGATGTAAGCGCCGGCCCCGGCGGGCCGGCACGGGCTAGTAGCCGACCGGGTAAATGCGGCCGGTCTGCACTCCTTCAATGCTGCGGCGATAGGCCTGCGCCACGGCGGCGGCGGGGACGCTGGCAAAGCCCGGGAAAAAGTCGCCGTAGGCCGCCAGCGACTCGCTGAGCACGGTGGGGCTGATGAGATTAATGCGGATCCCGCGCGGTAGTTCGCAGGCGGCGGCGCGCACAAAGCCTTCCAGACCGGCGTTGACCGTCGTGGCATTGACGCCCTGAGCAATGGGTTCCTGCGCGACAATACCGCTGACCAGAGTAATCGACCCCCCGTCGCGCAGGAAATGCTGGCCGACCAGCGCCAGGCGAATTTGCCCCAGCAGCTTGTCCTGCAGACCGAGGTTGAACTGGCTATCGGTCATGGTGCTTAACGGCCCAAAGTGCAGATTGCCGGTAGTGGAGACGATGGCGTCTACTTTGCCGGTCTGCGCAAACAGCGCCTCGACGCTCCCCTGGGAGGTAATATCCACCTGATAATCCCCCCGGGTGCGGCCGACGCGGATAACGTCATGTCTCTGGCCCAGTTCTTCGCTGACCGCGCGACCAATGGTGCCGCTGGCACCGATAACGATAATTTTCATGGCTGACTCCTCGTGAGGTGAAAGCCTATTCTTTAATAAAACGAATATCGGATAAACTGGCTAAAAGTTAGAACATTACTAACCAGAGGTTAGCAATATGGATAAGCTGCGAGGGATGGAGACGTTTATTGCCGTGGTGGAGTGCGGCAGCTTTACCGGGGCGGCGTCGCGCCTGGGGCTGTCGGCGGTAATGGTCGGGAAATACATCGCCCAGCTGGAAACCCAGCTGGCGACGCGTCTGCTGGAGCGTAACACCCGACGCCAGAGCCTCACCGACGCAGGGCGGGTCTATTTTGACGAAGCGAAACGGGTGATGGAGCAGGTCTCCATCGCCGAAAGCGCCGTTGAGCGGCTGCGGCTGGCGCCCGCCGGCACCCTGCGGGTGAGCGCGCCCACCTCGTTCGGCGCCAGCGTGATCGCGCCCCTGACCGCCACCTTTCTGCAGGCCTGGCCAGCGGTCCGGGTGGAACTGGATCTGACCAACCGGATGGTCGATCTGGTGGATGAAGGTTTCGATCTGGCGATCCGCATTGGCGAGATCCATCAGGAGGATCTGGTGGCCCGCTATCTGGCGCCCTATCGGATGGTGATCTGCGCCGCGCCGGCTTATCTGGCGCGTTACGGAACGCCAGGGATGCCGGAAGATCTCGCCGATCATCTCTGCCTGTCCCATACGGTCTGGACCGCGCGCAACGAGTGGCGGCTGCCGGGCATGGAGGGGGAAGTGCGCTGGAAGCGCGATGCGGTTTTGCGCTGCAACGATGGCTATGCGCTGCGCCAGGCGGCGATCGCCGGGGCCGGGCTGCTGATGCAGCCGGAGGTGCTGCTGGCCGATGCGCTGGCCAGCGGCAGCCTGATGCGGGTGCTGGAGGCGTGGACCCCACAGCCGAGGCCTGTGCATCTGCTCTGGCGCCAGGATCGCCGGCCCCTGCCGAAGCTGACGCAGTTTATCGCCCACCTTCAGCAGGGAATGGCCGACGCGCTGGCGACGACCCGCGCGTCGGAATAATCACTCCTCCCGTAGCGCCTGCTGCCAGTCGGCAATCAGATCGTGAGGATCTTCGATCCCGACCGACAGGCGGATCAGCTGCGGCGTGATGCCGTTCGCCAGGCGCTTCTCCAGCGGGATCGAGGCATGGGTCATGCTGAAGGGCTGGCTCACCAGGCTCTCCACGCCGCCCAGACTCTCCGCAAGGGTGAACCAGCGCAACTTGCTGATGATGCGTTCGGCGTAACCGTCATCGCCCTTCACCACGACGGAAATCATGCCGCCGGGCAGGGCCATTTGCTGGCGCGCCAGCTGATGGTGCGGGTGCGAGGCCAGCCAGGGGAACCAGACTCGGTCCACCTCCGGCTGCTGTTCCAGCCATTCGGCGAGCTGCAGCGCGTTCGCGCTGTGTCGCTCCATCCGCAGCGCCAGGGTGCGGATGCCGCGTAGCGTCAGGAAGCTGCTGAACGGGTCGAGTACACCGCCTACCGCATTCTGCAGGTAGCCAAGCTTTTCCGCGAGCTCAGCGTTATCGCCAACCACCGCCAGGCCGGCGACGACATCGGAATGGCCGTTGAGGTACTTGGTCGCGGAGTGGACCACAATATCAAACCCATGCTCCAGCGGGCGATGGATCGCCGGCGAGGCGAAAGTGTTATCGGCGACGCTGATCAGGTTATGGCGGCGCGCGATGGCGGCGATGGCGCTGAGATCCGCCAGCTTCAGCAGCGGGTTGGTGGGCGTCTCCACCCAGATCATGCGCGTATCGGGGCGGATCGCCGCTTCAATCCCCGCCAGGTCGTCGGGTTTCACCCAGCTCACCTGCAGACCAGCGCTACGACGGCGAACGTTTTCCAGCAGGCGATAAGTACCGCCATACACATCATCGACCGCCACCAGGTGGCTGTCCTTATCCAGCAGCTCCAGCACGGTGGAGATGGCGGCCAGCCCGGAGGCGAACGCGTAGCCGCGCGTGCCGTTTTCCAGGTCGGCGATCGCCGTCTCCAGCGCGTGGCGGGTAGGGTTCCCGCTACGGGAATATTCATAGCCGGTATGCTGCCCCGGCGCCGGCTGAGCAAAAGTGGAGGTGGCGTAAATCGGCGGCATCACTGCGCCGTGGTTGTCGGTGAAGGTTCCGCTATGTACGCTCAGGGTGTGGATAGATGACATAAAAAATTCCTTATTGTGCGACTCGGTTACGCCAGGCGGTCAGTACATCGCTGCGGGTGACCAGGCCAAGAAAACGCGCGTTGTCAGCGATCACCGCCACCAGACCGCGATCGAGAATGGCCTGCAGTTCGCTCTCTGGCGCACGCTTATCGAGAGTTTCAACATGGCGGCTCATCGCTTCGCTAACCGGCAGAGAGAAGCGTTGGCGATCGCCCTTAACGTGGCGGATCAAATCCCACTCATCGACGATGCCGACCACGCGGCCATCCTCCAGCACCGGCAGCTGGGAGATGTCATACAGCCGCATGCGGGTAAATACTGCGGCCAGGGTGTCGTTCGGCGCGGCCGTGACGGTGGCGCCTTCGTCATGGCGCAGGGCGATAAAATCACTGAGATCGCCCTGTTCGGGGCGGGCGATCAGCCCCTGCTGGCGCATCCAGTCGTCGTTGAACATTTTTGACAGGTATTTATTGCCGCTGTCGCAGGCGAAGGTCACCACCCGCTTCGGACGGCTTTGCGCCCGGCAGTAGCGCAGCGCGGCGCTGAGCAGGGTGCCGGTGGAGGAGCCGGCCAGTACCCCCTCGACCTGCAGCAGCTGGCGCGCGGTGAGGAACGCTTCGCGGTCGCTGACGCGATAGGCGGTATGCACCCCTTCCAGCCTGGCCAGCGGCGGGATGAAATCTTCTCCAATCCCTTCGACCAGCCAGGATCCCGTTTCGCCGTAGCGTCCGGTATCAACCTGATCGGCAAGGATCGAGCCCGCCGGATCGGCGAGGATAAATTCCGTTTTCGGCGAATGTTCTGCAAACCAGGCCTGAAGCCCGCCCAGTGTGCCGCCGGAGCCAACGCCGACGACGATGGCGTCTATGTCGCCCTCCAGCTGCTGGAAAAGCTCCGGCGCGGTGGAGGTAGCGTGCGCCAGCGGATTCGCGTCGTTGTTAAACTGGTCGATGTAAAAAGCCCCCGGCGTTTCATCGGCAAGGCGGCAGGCATAATCCTGGTAGTAGGCCGGGTGGCCTTTATTGACGTCGGAGCGGGTGAGCAGCACCGTCGCGCCCAGCGCCCGCAGGTGAAAGATTTTCTCGCGGCTCATTTTGTCCGGCACCACCAGGATCAGGCGGTAATTTTTCTGCGCCGCAATCAGCGCCAGGCCGAGGCCGGTATTGCCGGCGGTGGCTTCGATAATTGTCCCGCCGGGCGCCAGTTTTCCCTGGCGCTCGGCTTCGTTAATCATCGACAGCGCGACCCGATCTTTAATTGAGCCGCCCGGGTTCTGATTTTCCAGTTTTAAAAACAGACTGCAGGGGCCGGTATCCAGTTTGTGCAACTGGAGCAGGGGAGTATGACCGATCAGGTCGCTCACGGAATGAAACAGTGACATAACCATTTACCCACTCGTTTAAGATATTTTTGCATGGTAGGTCTGTGAAATCGGTTATTTAAAGAATATTTCTCTGTCATTTAGCGCAAAATGGAATATAAGATGCTGTTTAGCCATCCGGAGGGAAAGCAGGGTAGCCACCTGGGCGGATCGATTGCCAGAAAAGGGCGTTTTTAGCCGCTTTTGGCGAAAAAAAGACGATTTTAATCAGCGTGTTATCTGATATCTGGCAATGTATTTGCGAAAAGATTCTATGGGGAACAGGCCTGCGCTTGCCGTTAAGTGGCAGCGGGCTGGCCAGGAGAAAAACGCAGCAGAGAAATCACGGGTTTACGCAGTTCGATGAAGAGTCCGGATGCAGAAAAGCAAAAACCCGCCTTTTGGGCGGGTTCTTTAAATAGTGGTGCCCGGACTCGGAATCGAACCAAGGACACGGGGATTTTCAATCCCCTGCTCTACCGACTGAGCTATCCGGGCAACGGGGCGCATTAAACCGTAATCGCCGCGCCTCGTCAACGAAATTTATCTGTTTTGCAGCAGACTGAACAATCTATCACCACATTGCGCTAAAAGCACGCGTCTTCAGGCAAAAAACAGCGTCCAGGCCGCTGAAATCGGCATCGCCAGCACCAGCGCAGGCAGCATATTCACCACGGCAAACATTTTTATTCCGCAGATGCGCAGCCCGGTGGCCACCAGCAGCATACCGCCGACGGCGCTGAAATCCGCCAGCATCATCGGCGTGGTGAGCGGCATAATGATCGCCGCGCAGGCCGCGAGGGTCAGCTGGATAAGCAGCATCGGCACGCTGATGGCGGCGACGGCAATGCCCAGGGTGCAGGCGAAAATGGTGGCGGTGAAAAAATCAAGAAACGCTTTGGCAATCAGAATGCTGGCGTCGCCGGTCATCCCTTCGCGCATGGCGCCGAAGACGCCGGTGCCGCTGGCGCAGAACAGGACGATAATCGCCACATAGCTCTGAATATAGGAGTCATGAGCCGAGGCCTTTTTCTTACCCTTCGATGACAGCAACTGCTGAAGCTGACTGACCAGCGTATTTATGCCTTTTTCCATATTGCATATTTCGCCGAGCAGCGTTCCCACCAGGGTCGACAGCACCATCACCGGCAGATTGGCGCATTTAATCACCAGTAAAATACCGATGCCTAATGACGCCAGGCCAAAAATTGAGGTCATGGATGTGCGGATCCGTTCCGGCAACCGCTGGCTGAGTAAGGCGCCTAACACGCCGCCGACCAGCACCGCGCTGGCATTAATAAAAGGTCCTGTAACCACGCTGACTCCTGTTAAATATCCCTGATAACCGACTGATTATGACGTTAACCCGCCGTGAAAGCTTGTGTATCCGTGATATAAGTGCATACGGTTTTCATCTTGCGCCTGTCAGGGAAAGGTGCCATGATTGCGCGAATTTTCTCCTCCCTGATATGAGGCCGCCGATGACGACACTGCCATTACCTCGCCAGCGACGCCGCGCACAGATGCGTGGGCTGCCTCATCTTGCTACGCTTACCCCTCCGTTCACCATGCGGTGAAGGACACGTATGCTCACTGTAGGGCAACAGTAAGATCGGACGCGTCTGCTTTTACTGATGTCCGGCGGTCGGAGCTGAATCCGTCAGACCCGGACACATCGTTGGGCAAGGTTTCCCTTGTCTGAGATTTTTACACTCCCGATACGGGCATTTGCGCTTATGAAATCCATGCACATTGCCGCCAGCTGCGAGCTGGTCACCCGCTTGTCCACCCACCGCCGCGTTGTGGCGCTGGACAGTACCGATTTTACCGATGTGGCGGCAGTCGTCATCACCGCGGCGGACAGTCGCAGCGGTATCCTTGCCCTCCTCAGGCGTAGCGGATTTAACCTGCCGGTCTACCTGCTGAGCGAGACGGCGGTCGATAAGCCGGAGGGGGTACAGGCGGTGATCGCCGGTAAAGATCAGGAGTGGCTCGAGCTGGAAGCGGCGGCCTGCGATTATGAAGCGCGTCTGCTGCCGCCGTTTTTCAATACGCTGACCCAGTACGTCGAAATGGATAACAGCACCTTTGCCTGTCCGGGACACCAGCACGGGGCCTTTTTCAAAAAGCACCCCGCAGGCCGTCAGTTCTATGACTTTTTTGGCGAAAACGTCTTTCGCGCCGATATGTGTAACGCCGACGTAAAATTAGGCGATCTGCTGATCCACGAAGGGTCGGCCAAGCATGCGCAGAAGTTCGCCGCGAAGGTATTTAATGCGGATAAAACCTACTTCGTCCTTAACGGCACCTCGGCGGCCAACAAAGTCGTGACCAACGCGCTGTTGACCCGTGGCGATCTGGTGCTGTTCGATCGCAACAACCACAAGTCAAACCATCACGGGGCGCTGATTCAGGCAGGGGCGACGCCTGTCTATCTTGAAGCCGCGCGCAATCCGTTCGGCTTTATCGGCGGCATTGACGAGCGTTGCTTTGATGAGCGCTACCTGCGGGATCTCATCCGTGAAGCGGCGCCAGAGAAAGCCACGGCCTCTCGCCCGTTTCGTCTGGCGGTGATCCAGCTCGGAACCTATGACGGCACGATCTATAACGCCCGCCAGGTGGTCGATAAAATCGGCCACCTCTGCGATTACATCCTGTTCGACTCGGCGTGGGTGGGCTATGAGCAGTTTATCCCGATGATGGCCGACTGTTCGCCGCTGCTGCTGGAGCTGACCCCGGACGATCCGGGCATTTTTGTCACCCAGTCCGTTCACAAGCAGCAGGCCGGTTTCTCGCAGACGTCGCAGATCCATAAAAAGGATAACCATCTGCGCGGCCAGGCGCGCTTCTGTCCGCACAAGCGGCTGAATAACGCCTTTATGCTGCATGCTTCCACCAGCCCGTTTTATCCGCTGTTCGCCGCGCTGGACGTCAACGCCAAAATTCACGAAGGCGAGAGCGGCCGCCGCCTGTGGGCCGAATGCGTGGCGCTGGGCATCGAGGCGCGCAAAGCGATCATCGCCAACTGTAAGATGATTCAGCCCTTTATTCCGCCGATGGTGGCGGGGCGCCCGTGGCAGGATCACCCGACCGAAGCGATCGCCCGGGAGCGTCGTTTCTTCAGCTTCGAACCGGGCGCGCGCTGGCATGGTTTCGAGGGCTATGCCGACGACCAGTATTTTGTCGACCCGTGCAAGCTGTTGTTGACCACCCCTGGCATCGACGCGGAGAGCGGGGAGTACAGTGAGTTCGGTATCCCGGCGACCATTCTGGCGCATTACCTGCGGGAAAACGGCATCGTGCCGGAGAAGTGCGATCTCAACTCGATTCTGTTCCTGCTGACGCCGGCGGAAAGCGCCGAAAAAATGGCGCAGCTGGTGGCGATGCTGGGGCAGTTTGAACAGCATATTGAAGCGGATACGCCGCTGGCCGATGTGTTGCCAACCATCTACAACAAATATCCGGTGCGCTATCGCGACTATACCCTGCGCGAGTTGTGCCAGGAGATGCACGATCTGTACGTCAGCTTTGACGTGAAGAGCCTGCAAAAAGAGATGTTCCGTAAACGGAGCTTCCCGCGGGTGGTGATGAATCCCCAGGATGCCAACCGCGAATTTATCCGCGGCGACGTGGAGCTGGTGCGTCTGAGCGAGGCGGAGGGCCGCGTCGCGGCGGAAGGGGCGCTGCCGTATCCGCCGGGGGTATTATGCGTGGTGCCCGGTGAGGTCTGGGGGGGCGCTGTGCTGCGCTATTTCCTCGCGCTGGAGGAGGGGGTCAATATGCTACCAGGCTTCTCGCCGGAGCTGCAGGGAGTATATAGCGAGACGGATCCGGACGGCATTAAGCGGCTGTATGGCTACGTGTTGAAGGGATAAAAAAATGCCCCGCCGAACAGGCGGGGCGTTTTACTTTTGCCGATCACGCGCTCTGCTGCGCGGCGGTCGGCTGTCTGACGTGTTTGTATTTGAACAGCGCTACGAAGGCAAAAGCCAGCGCCAGCGAATAGCCGGCGAAAATCAGCCACACGCTCTGCCAGTTAGTGATCCCTTCGACGGTAAAGTGCTCCACCACTTTGCCGCTCACCATGCCACCGAGAATACAGCCGAAGCCGTTGGTCATCATCAGGAACATCCCCTGGGCGCTGGCGCGGATTTCCGGGCGCACCTCTTTCTCAACGAACACTGAACCGGAGATGTTGAAGAAGTCGAAGGCGCAACCGTAGACGATCATCGACAGTACCAGCAGCACGGTGCCGAACGGCGTCGGGTCGCCAAAGGCGAACAGGCCGAAGCGCAGCATCCACGCCACGATACTCATCAGCATGACGTTCTTAATGCCGTAGCGGCTGAGGAAGAACGGGATGGTCAGGATAAACATGGTCTCGGAGATCTGCGAGATCGACATCAGCACCGAGGCGTGTTCGACGATAAAGCTGCCGGCAAACAGCGGAACTTTATCGAAGCTGTGCAGGAAGGTATTACCGAACATGTTGGTGATTTGCAGCTCGGCGCCGAGCATCATTGAGAAGATAAAGAAGATGGCCATGCGCTTGTTTTTAAACAGCGCGAAAGCGTTAAGCCCCAGCATCTCCGTCCAGCTTTGATTACGCTGGGCGTTAGCCACCGGGATCGTCGGCAGCGTCAGGGTGAACAGCGCCAGCAATACCGACAGCGTCGCACCGATGTACAACTGCATATGGCTCAGCTCAAAGCCGGAGAAGCTGACGCCCCACATGGCGAAGATAAAGCCGATAGTGCCCCAGATACGGATCGGCGGAAAATCGGTAACGATATCCAGCCCCGCCGACTGCAGGCGATAGTAAGAGATGGTGTTAATCAGCCCCAGCGTCGGCATATAGGCCAGTGAGTTGAGGAGGATCACGAGGAACATTTCGCCCGGCGTGGTGACCTGCGCCGCCAGATACAGCGTCAGCGCACCCACCAGGTGACAAACGGCATACACCCATTTGGCGCTAATCCACTTGTCGGCGACGATGCCGAGCAGCGTCGGCATCAGCACCGCGGCGATACCGAGTGAGCTATAAACCGCGCCGATTGCTGCGCCGTCAAACTTCAGGGTGACAAACATGTATGAGCCAAGCGTGGTAAGCCAGCTCCCCCAAAGACAGAACTGCAGGAACGACAGTATTTTGAGCTGCAGCTTAAGATTCATGTAGTTATCCTCACGAATGTGGGCTTGTTATGTTTTTAAAATAACATTAAACCCGTTATTTTGATGCGATTCTATCATTCGCCAAGCGAAGGCTTCTGTTAACTGCCGCAGAAAACCGAAAGATATTGCACCGTATGGCGCAGAAAAAACGCGGCCTCAGCGCGGGGCTGAGGCCGGTGTCAGGAGGGGGTTATTTACGGCGGTAGCTTTTCTGCGCCGTGTTAACTTTATACAGATAGCGGCGCGATTCCGCCGAAGGATGACGGGTAGTCAGGGTCTGGTAGACGTCCCCTGGCGCCATGCTGTTGATGATATTCGCCGCCTGGACTTTATCGCTGGAGAAGACCCGCAGCACGCTGCCGGCGCCGCCGTTATAGGCGGTGATCACCGCGTAGCGACGCGAGGTGGGGTTATCGATGCCGGCGAGGTAGACATTGTTCAGCATCGCCAGGTAGGCGGTACCGGTGTCAATGTTATTCGCCGGGTCGAACAGATAGCTGCGGCTTGGCAGGCCCGATTTACCCTGGGAACGGAAGACGTCTCTGCCGGCGCTGTGCTGGACCACCTGCATCAGCCCCATGGCGTCGGCATGGCTGACCGCATAAGGGTTAAAGGAGGATTCGGTCTGCATAATCGCGAGGATCAGCGACTCATCAACCCCATACTTACGCGAGGCCTGACGCACCATGCCGAGGTATTTATGCGCACGTTTGTCAAGGTGGTTCGGCACCAGGTTGATGGTGATGCTATAGACCACGCGCAGGCCGTTGTTGCGGCTCTTCAGGCGGGTTTGCAGCAGATAGTCGGCAAAGCGCGCGGCGCGCCACTCCCAGCGAATCGATGCCCCGGTGTTATCCACCACCTGGCCATAGAGGAACGGCTCTTTGGAGATCTGAATGTCATCGACATCGGAATAGAGGTCGATGGAGTTGGGGTCATCGCCCATCAGCAGGGTTTTGACGATCGCCTGGCGCAGTCGTCCGCGCGGATCGGTGCCGGCGATGGTCTCGACGGTGATCGTCCCTTCATCGAAGTTGATGTGGCTGCGGGTTTGATACTGGTCGGTGTATTTGACGTAGTCCTTCGGCCCGGCGAGCAGGACTTCGTTGTACCCCCAAATGTTCTCGATGTTGTGGGCAAACTGGCCCATCAGGATATCAAAACCGTTGGTATCCTTGACCCAGGCCTCGTTGTATTCGGCGCCTTTTTTATTGGAGCTGGAACACGAAACGAGCAACGGCGCAATCAGCGCGAGCGCTAAGTATTTTTTCATCATTCCGGGCGTGCGTGTTGTGTTTGTTTTTAAAAGGCCGCAGGGCCCTTACTGTTTTTCCGGCGGCGTATAGCCTTCGATGTGCACGTCTTTCCCTTCAAACAGGAACTGCACCATCTCCTGCTCCAGCAGCTTGCGGTGCTCCGGGTTCATCATGCTGAGCTTTTTCTCGTTGATCAGCATGGTCTGCTTGTGCTGCCACTGCGCCCAGGCTTCTTTGGAGATTTCGTTGTAAATGCGCTTCCCGAGTTCGCCCGGATACAGCTGAAAATCCTGGCCGTCCGCTTCACGCTGCAGGAAGGTACAAAAAATGGTTCTGCTCATAATCAATCCTCTTTGATAGCCGAAAATTTATACCGGCGTTCCGGCTTTTAACTGTTGCAACAAGCGCTCCACGGGGGCCGCCAGACCGACCGACGGCGGCTGCGCTAAGTTATACCAGAGTGCGTTGCCTTCATCCATGCATGCGCCAGATGAGTGCACTGTAAGCCACATCGGCACAATATCCAGATGGAAATGGCTGAAAGTGTGGCGAAAAGCGGTGAGCTGCGTCAGATTATCGGCCTTAATCTGGCGCTGTGCCAGCCACTCGCGCAGGCCCGCTTCGTCGGCAAACTGCGGAAAACAGAACAATCCGCCCCACAGGCCCACCGGCGGACGCTGGGCGAGAAACACCTCGTCGCCGTGCTGCATCAGCAGGAAATAGCCGGTGCGTTCCGGAATGGTCTGCTTCGGTTTTTTGCCCGGATATTCTGCCCATGAATGATTGGCGTAGGCCACGCAGCCGTTGCTCAGCGGGCACAGTTCGCACTTCGGCTTCGAGCGGGTGCAGACCATCGCCCCGAGATCCATCATCGCCTGGTTAAAGCGCTCCACGCCCTTCGCCGGCGTGACCGCTTCGCTGATCTCCCACAGCCGTTTTTCTACCTCTTTTTTCCCCGGCCAGCCGCTGACAGCATAGCAGCGGGCGAGCACGCGCTTCACGTTGCCGTCGAGAATCGGATAATGCTGACCGAGCGAAAGGGATAAAATGGCCCCCGCCGTTGAGCGCCCGACGCCGGGAAGCGCCGCCACTTCGTCAAAAGTTTGCGGGAATTCGCCGCCGTGCTGCGTCGCCACCTGCTGCGCCGCTTTGTGTAAGTTGCGCGCCCGCGCGTAGTAACCCAGTCCGGTCCACAGATGCAGCACCTCATCCAGCGGCGCGTTGGCGAGATCGACCACCGTGGGGAAACGCGCCATAAAGCGTTCAAAATACGGGATAACCGTGGTCACCTGGGTTTGTTGCAACATCACTTCGGAGAGCCATACTTTGTAGGGCGTCTTGGCGATTTGCCAGGGCAGGGTTTTACGCCCGTATTTGTCGTACCAGTCCAGGACCTGGGCTGAAAATTGCGTGGCGAGAAAAGTCAAAGCTACGGCTCCGGGATCGCGATTACAGGGTGGCAGATTGCAGCACAAGGCCGAGTGGCTGTAAACCCTTGCATCCGCCGGGTAACTTTGGATAATGCCCGTTTTCCGAACACTTTCACTAGCAGACCTAACTTTTATGAAAAACGACGTCATCTCTCCGGAATTTGATGAAAACGGCCGTCCGCTGCGCCGTATTCGTAGCTTCGTCCGTCGCCAGGGCCGCCTGACGAAAGGGCAGCAGCATGCGCTGGATAACATTTGGCCGGTGATGGGCGTTGAATTCAACGATGCGCCGCTCGATTTCGCCGCCCTGTTTGGCCGCGAAGCGCCGGTCACCCTCGAAATTGGCTTCGGGATGGGCGCCTCGCTGGTGGCGATGGCAAAAGCCAAACCGGAGCAGAATTTCCTCGGCATCGAAGTACACTCCCCGGGCGTCGGCGCCTGTCTGGCCTCGGCCGAAGAAGAAGGTGTGCAAAACCTGCGCGTGATGTGTCACGATGCGGTGGAAGTGCTGCACACTATGATTCCGGATAACTCGCTGAATATGGTGCAGCTGTTTTTCCCTGACCCGTGGCACAAAGCGCGCCATAATAAACGTCGTATCGTGCAGCCGCCTTTCGCCGAGCTGGTGAAAAGTAAACTGAAGCTCGGCGGCGTCTTCCATATGGCGACCGACTGGGAAGCCTATGCCGTCCATATGCTGGAAGTGATGTCCTCGCTGGAAGGATACCGTAACCAGTCGGCAAGCAACGATTACGTACCGCGCCCGGAATCGCGCCCGGTAACCAAATTTGAACAGCGTGGCCATCGTCTCGGCCACGGCGTATGGGACTTAATGTTCGAGAGGGTGAAATAATGGCCAAGAATCGTAGCCGTCGTCTGCGGAAAAAAATGCATATCGACGAGTTTCAGGAGTTAGGCTTCTCCGTCGCCTGGCGTTTCCCGGAAGGGACCAGCGAAGAACAGATCGACCAGACGGTCAACGATCTGATCGAAGAGGTGATTGAGCCGAACAAGCTGGCCTTTGACGGCAGCGGCTATCTCTCCTGGGAGGGGCTGATCTGCATGCAGGAGATCGGTAAATGTACCGAAGAGCATCAGGCCATCGTGCGCAACTGGCTGGAAGCGCGTAAGTTAGAGGATGTGCGCACCAGCGAACTTTTTGACGTCTGGTGGGACTAAGTTTGACAAGGGTCGGCAACTGCCGGCCCGTTTTGTCTTAAGGGAGTTTTATGATGCGTAAAACGCTGCTGGCGGTGGCGCTCTCCGTCACCGCTTTGTCTGCCCATGCAGACTACCAGTGTAGCGTCACGCCGCGTGACGATGTGATCCTCACCCCGCAGCAGGTCCAGGTGAAAGGGGAAAATGGCAATCTGGTGATCAAACCGGACGGTAACCTGACCTTTAACGGCAAGGCCTATGCCCTCAGCGCCGCCCAGCGCGAGCAGGCCCAGGATTATCAGGCCGGTCTGCGCAGCAGCCTGCCGTGGATTGACGAAGGCGCGCGTTCGCGAGTCGAAAAAGGCCGCAAGGCGCTGGATAAAATCATTACCGAACAGGTCGGCGCCGACAGCAGTATGCACGGTCGTCTGACTAAGCTGGACGCGCAGCTGAAAGAACAGATGAACCGCATCATTGAGCGCCGAAGCGATGGCCTGACCTTCCACTATAAAGCCATCGACCAGGTGCGCGCCGACGGCCAGCAGCTGGTGAATCAGGCGATGGGCGGCATTCTGCAGGACAGCATTAACGAGATGGGGGCGAAAGCGGTGCTCAAAGGCGGCGGCAACCCGCTGCAGGGCATTCTCGGCAGCCTCGGCGGTCTGCAAACCGCGATTCAGGACGAGTGGAAAAACCAGGAGGCCGATTTCCAGCAGTTTGGTAAAGACGTCTGCAGCCGAGTGGTCTCCCTTGAGGACAGCCGCAAAGCGCTGGTGGGCTCGTTAAAGTAAGCGACATCCCGCTACCTGCGTCCGCAGGTAGCAAAATCAGATTTCATTTATCCTGCCTGCGGTGGCGAACGCCTTATGATGCCTGCTGTATTCATAAAAGGAATTTGCTGATGAAAGAGGCATGGAAAACGCTCACCGTCCTGATGATCGCTTCCCCTTGTTACGTGCTGGCGGATGCCAACACGCCAACAGACGACGTGGTGAAAAAACAGTTTGCTGAACAGACTGGCGGGATTATGCGCTTGCAAAGTGTGACGCTAAAGCAGCTCGACGCCCGGGGAAATCAGGCGACCTATATGCTGGAAGGCGATATGGCCGCCGCGGAAGATCTCTATATTTGCGTCGGCGTCGCGGGAGATTACTTTTTTTATGAGCGAGTCTGGACCAGGGGGCGGCCGGTAAAGTTCTCCGCCATGATGACCGCGGTAGGGACCAAAGACTCCGGCTGGCAGACAGAATTCTTTTCGCTGCAGATGGCGGCGAACAGGGGCGGGAGAACCTTTAAGGAAATCGGAGGGGATGAAAGTAAAACCCTGATCGTCAATGACCACAAATTTATGGCGCAATTTGCCAAAATTGACGCCAGCTTTGCCGCCAGCAAAGCCACGATGAAGACGCTGCAAGGGCAACAGGATGCGCTGAAAACCGAGATCGCCGCGTTAGAGGAGCGGATTAACCGTTCATGGGGTACGGATGCGAACGGCAAGCCGCTCGATCGCAGCGACGTGCAGCAGGCGATGCTGGAAAAAATGTATGAAGTAGACCGGCAAAACGATCCGCTGAAATTCGAGAATCATTACTACAAAACTATCTATGAACCCGCCCTGACCGCCTGTCAGAAAAAAGCGGTTTGCGATGCCGGGCCGCTGCGCGCCGAGCGCGATGCTGTGCTGAATGAGCAGAAGCGTAACTATTATCGCCAGCATAAAGAGATGAGTGAAAATATCAAAGCGGAGATGGCCGCGCGCGATAAAAAGATAGCGCCGCTGCAGAAGCAAAAAGGCGAACTGAGCGCTCAGCTGATGGCGCTGGAGATACGCTATCGGGATTTGGCTCGCGACGAAAAATACTGGCAGGAGGGGCTGGAGAAGATGCGCCGCGACGGGGTCCTTAAGTAGCCGAATCAGGTTCGGAATGGCCCGGCTGCGCCTGGCGGGTATAGTGACACAATGTTCTGATACTGAAAATTTTTGCCTGACGGGCAGGGCGCTAAGCGCCGCCCGGGCAGAAGCGTTAGCACGGGGGCTAACGCTCGTTTTTCCTCAGGGAGGAGAGCCCCTTCTCCTGGGCAAAACCCTACATCAGCCCCAGCAGCTGTGGAATAAACAGCGAGATCGGCGGGATATAAACAATCATCATCAGCGCGATCAGCAGGGCGGCGTAGAACGGCAGCAACGGTTTGATGAGCTGCTGAATTTTCACTCCTGAAATGGAGCAGCCGACAAACAGCGCGCTGCCTACCGGCGGGGTCAGCAGGCCGATGCACAGGTTAGCGACCATCATGATGCCGAAATGAACCGGATTCATGCCTAAATCCTCAGCAATGGGCAGAAATATCGGCGTGAAAATCAGCACCGCAGGGGTCATATCCATAAAAATGCCAACGATTAGCAGCACGATATTTATCAACATCAGGATCACCACCGGGTTTTCCGACACCCCCATTAGCGCATCGCTTATCATGTAGGGAATGTCGGCGTTGGTCATCGCCCACGACATGCCCACGGAAAAGCCAATCAGCAGCAGCACAATAGAGGTCATGACTACCGATTCCAGAATCAGCTTCGGCAGATCGCGCCACTTCACTTCCCGATAGATCAGTACCGACAGGATAAAGGTGTAGACCACGGCGATGGCAGAGGCTTCCGTCGCGGTAAAAATGCCGCCAAGGATCCCGCCCATCACAATGATGACCAGCAGCAGGCTGGGCAGAGCATCGAAAAAGGCCTTTGCCGCCTGGGCGCAGGTCGGCCGTTCGGAAACCGGATAGCCGCGGCGTTTAGCGATGCAGCCGCAGACCAGCATAATAGCCAGGCCCATCAGGATGCCCGGCAAATAGCCGGCCATAAACAGCGAGGCGACCGAGACGCCGCCTGCGGTCAGGGAAAAGACGATCAGGACGTTTGACGGCGGAATAAGCAGACCCGTGATGCAGGATGAGACGTTTACCGCTGTGGAAAAGGTCGGATCGTAGCCTTTCTGCGTCTGAATGGGGTTGAGCGTGCCGCCTACCGCCGCGGCGGCGGCGACGGCTGAACCGGAAATCGAGCCGAACATCATATTGGCCAGCACGTTGACGTGGCCCAGAGAGCCCGGCACGCGTCCGACCATCACCTGCGCCAGATTGATTAAACGTATGGCAATCCCGCCGCTGTTCATCAGGGTTCCGGCAAAGATAAAAAAGGGGATGGCCAGCAGCGCGAAGTTATCAAGCCCGTTCGCCAGGCGTTGAGACACGGTAATCACCGCGATATCCCAGGGAAACATCAGCAGCATCGAACCAACGGTAGCGATACCGATGGCGAAGGAGATGGGAACGCCAATAAAAACCAGAATAAAGAAAGCGCCAAACAGCGTCAGTGCAATATAGCTATCCATGAGTGCTCCTTATTCTGCATGTTTGATGTTTTTCAGGCCGTTACTGATAAAACACAATGCGTAAAACATCATCATGATGCCGGTGAGCGGCAGGATCAGATACACGTAGCCCATAGGGATCTGCATCGCGGCTGAGACCTGGGCGGTCGACAGCGTTTTTGCAATCAGTTTTACGCCGCCGGTCACAATCACTGCGCCGGCAAACAGCAGGATCAGCAGGTTAATGATGACGCTGAAAAGCGCCTGCCTGCGGGGAGAGAGCGTCATGGTGAGTAAATCAATCGCCAGGTGACGCTGGGCGCCGACCGTATAGGCCGCGCCCAGTAGCCCGACCCAGATCATTAAGAAGCGCGCCAGCTCGTCGGTCAGGGTGCTTGGCTGGTTGAGCACGTAGCGGCTGAATACCTGCCAGACGACGCAGACAACCAGCGCAATCATTACAGCGACAGAGAAGGCGGCGATGGTGCGGTCCACCGCCAGCTTAATGCGGTTAAGTATCATCGTTGATTTCCTGGTGCAAACGGGCCAGCGGCCGGCCCGTTAAAGGTTATTCCGCGGCAGCTTCAAATTTGGCCAGCAGGGCGGCCTGGCTGGGATCTTTTTTAAAGTCATCGTATAGCGGCTGCACGGCGGCGCGGAACGGCGCTTTATCTACTTTGACTATTTCTCCGCCCAAGGCTTTGGCCTGCGAGCGGGTATCGGCATCGATCTTCCGCCACAGCTGTTGCTGATAAATCTCTGAGGCTTTCGCCGCTTTGATCAGAATGTGCTGCTGATCCGGCGTCAGTTTGTCCCAGGTTTTGCTGGAGATAACGAGGAAGTCAGGGATGGAGGCGTGCTCATCTTCAGAGAATACTTTCGCGATTTCGATATGGCGCGTCTGCACCCAGGAGGGAACGTTATTTTCCGCGCCGTCTACCACCCCCTGCTGCATGGCGGTATAAACTTCACCGAAGGAGATGGGGGTCGGGGAACCGCCCATTAATTCGACCATTTTTAACGTTGTCGGACTGGCCTGGACGCGGATCTTCAGTCCTTTTAAATCTTCCGGTTTAGTAATGGGCTTTTTGGCATAAAAGCTTCGCGTCCCGGCGACATAAGCGGAAAGGGCAAAGAATCCTTTCTCTTTCGTCGAGTTCATTATTTCCTTGCCCACCTCGCCGAAGACGACTTTATTGAAGTGATTCTGGTCGTTAAACAGGAAGGGTAAATTATAAATGGCATAAATATTATCGAAAGACTCCAGATCGCTGGCGGAACCTTTGGTCATATCCAGCGCGCCATTTTGTAATAACTCCATGGTCTCGCGCGCGCTGCCCATCTGACTACTGGGGTAAATACGAATCTTCATCTTACCGTCAGAAAGCTGGTTTACCTCTCTGGACATCTCCTCCAGCGCCTGATGCACCACATGGCTGCGCTCAAGGTTATGTGCCAGTTTTAACGTGACTTTTTCAGCCGCGACGGCCCCTGCGGAGAGTAGGGCCAGTAAAGCTATACCTACCAGAGAACGAGAAAAAGGGTATTTTTTCATGAGTTGGCTCCATGCACTTGGGATAATTGGTCAATATCTTTAGCATCATGCTTTATTTCTGTATGACATATTATCTTTGTTGTCGTACATCTTTAAGCTACCTGACTCACACTTTCTGGCAATGAGGTAAGGAAATAACCGATCTTATTGCTGGATTGATATTTGGCTTGTATTAATTATTGCAAATTAATTTAAGGGTGGAATATTTAATAAGAATGAATCGGATATAATAAGGTATATATGGCGGAGGAATCGAGTTATTCCCATTCCCGCACTCTGCCTGGCGGGAATGGGATAACGATATTTATTCGCTAAGGAATAGTTCGAGAAGAGTATTTAAAAACAGCTTTCCATGCTCGGTGATCTGCCAGTTCTGTTCGTCTTCCTGGAGATAGCCCTGAGCTATCGCCGCGTCCAGCTGCGGACGGATCGCCGCTTCATCAAGACCGGTATAACGGCGGAATTCCGCGCGCGGCGCGGCCTCCAGCAGGCGAAAACGGTTCATAAAGAACTCAAACGGTTTATCCGCCTCTTCCACATCATGCTGACGTTCGAGGTAGCGGCCTTCCATATAGCCGCGCGGGTGGCGGGTTTTGGCAGTACGCAGAATGCGCCCGTCCGGGAAGGTTATCTTGCCGTGCGCGCCGCAGCCGATGCCAAGGTAGTCGCCAAAGCGCCAGTAATTGAGATTATGCTGACACTGATAGCCCGGTTTGGCGTAAGCGGAAGTCTCGTACTGCTGGTAGCCGGCGGCGCTCAGCAGCTGATGCCCCTGCTCGAAAATATCCCATAGCGCGTCGTCATCCGGCAGCACCGGCGGCCGGGAGCCGAACAAGGTGTTCGGCTCAATGGTCAGCTGGTACCACGAGAGATGCGGCGGGTTGAGAGCAATGGCCTGACGCAGATCGTCCAGCGCCTCCTCCAGAGACTGGTCCGGCAAACCGTGCATCAGGTCGAGATTGAAACTGCGCAGGCCCAGGCCGCTGGCGAGGCGTGCCGCGCGTTTGGCCTCTTCCGGGCCGTGGATCCGCCCCAGCCGCTGCAGCTTCGGTTCGCTAAAGCTTTGTACGCCGATGGAGATGCGATTCACCCCGGCGCGCTGGTAATCAACGAAGCGATCGGCCTCGACGGTGCCCGGGTTGGCTTCCATGGTGATTTCCGCCCCGGCGGCCAGCGGCAGGCAGGCGCGGACGCCATCGAGCAGGGTTTGCATGGCCGGGCCGGACAGCAGGCTCGGCGTACCGCCGCCGATAAAAATGGTGCCTATTTCCCGTCCCTGGGCATACTGCGCATCGGCCCGCAGATCGTTCAGCAGATGCTGGACGTAGTCATCGTGCGGCACTTCGCCTTTCAGCGCATGCGAATTAAAGTCGCAGTACGGGCATTTCTGCACGCACCAGGGAATATGGATATAGAGACTCAGCGGCGGCAAATTAGCCATTACGTAATGCTTCCAGTAACAGTTTCAGCGCCTGCCCGCGATGGGAAATAGCGCTCTTTTCTTCACGGCTCAGTTCGGCCGCGGTTTTTCCTTCTGACGGGACGAAGAAGATCGGGTCGTAGCCGAAACCGCCCTGACCCGCGGCTTTCCGGGCGATCACCCCAGGCCAGCTGCCGTGGCACACCAGCGGCGTGGGATCCTCGGCATGGCGCAGATAGACCAGTACGCAGTGGAATTGCGCCTGGCGCTGGTCGTCCGGCACGTCCTGCAGGGCATCGAGCAGTTTCTCAAGGTTCTGCTGGTCGCTGGCGTCGACGCCGGCATAGCGGGCGGAGTAGATGCCCGGCGCGCCGCCCAGGGCATCGACGGCCAGACCGGAATCGTCGGCGATAGCCGGCAGGCCGGTGATCTGCGCCGCATGACGCGCCTTCAGAATCGCGTTTTCAATGAAGGTCAGGCCGGTCTCTTCCGCAGACTCGACGCCCAGCTCGGTCTGAGCGACGATATCGAGACCAAAATCTTCCAGCAGCGAGGCCAGTTCGCGCACTTTACCGGCGTTGCCGGTAGCGAGGACGACTTTTTGCATGATGAATCCTGTTTATTCAGTTAGCGCCGCGACCGCAGTCGGGATCTGTTGTGGGGCGATGATTTTAACTTGCTTATGGCGGCCCAGCTCGCCTTTTTCAATCAGTACCTGGCTTTTGGCGACGCGGAACTGTTTGGCGAGAAATTTCACCAGATGGGCATTGGCCTGGCCATCAACGGGCGGGGCGGTAATGGCGACTTTGAGCTCGTCGCCATGCACGCCCACGATGCTGTCGCGGCTGGCCTTCGGCTGAATATACAGCCTCAGCACCAGCCCGTCAGCGCAGCTTTCAACGGCACTCATAGCGCCATCCACAGCCCCGGCAGCAGTACGTTACCGGTGGCCTGCAGCACCTCGGCGATACCCATATTGATCACGTACAGCAGCAGCACCAGCACCATCGGTGAGAAATCGATACCGCCCATCGACGGCAGCAGGTTGCGGATAGGGCGCAGCAGCGGGTCCGCCAGCTGCATCAGCACATACTCCACCGGGCTGCGTCCCTGGCTGACCCAGCTCATGATCGCCATCAGCAGGAGCACCCAGAAGATCAGCGAGCCGATGGTTTTCAGCAGAATAAGCAGAGCGGAGATCCAGATGATCGGCTGGAAGGTGATCACCATAAACAGTACGATCGCTTTGATGACGCAGAGGATGAATGCCACCAGCAGCGAGGCGCTGTCAATCGGCCCCATTGCCGGGATAATCCGGCGCAGCGGCCCGACAATCGGCTGCGTGGCCTTTACCACAAACTGCGAAAACGGGTTGTAAAAGTCGCAGCGCGCCCACTGCATCCAGACGCGTAACAACACGACCATCGTGTAAAGCTCAATGACCGTTGAAAGCAGGAAAGTCAACGTCTTCATGGCGTTCCTCAGATTCCTTATTATTTGCTGTAGTCGCGCGCACCAAAAATGGCCGTGCCGATGCGCACCATGGTGCTTCCCGCCGCGATAGCGGCTTCCATATCGTCCGACATTCCCAGAGACAACGTATCGACCGTGGGGTACCGCGTTTTTAACCGCGCAAATGCTACCGCCATTTGCTGGGCGACGGCAAACTGCCTTACATATTCTGACTCAGGCGCGGGGATCGCCATCAGGCCGCGCAGCTCCAGATGAGGTAACTCAGCGATCTCCGCCGCTAAAGCATCGAGCGCTTCCAGCGGGATGCCGGATTTACTCTGCTCATCGCTAATGTTGATTTGAATCAGTACCTTCAGCGGCGGCAAATGCGCCGGGCGCTGCTCGTTCAGGCGGGTGGCGATTTTCAACCGATCGACGGTGTGGCACCAGTCAAAATGTTCGGCCACCAGCCGGCTTTTGTTGGACTGCAGGGGGCCAATAAAGTGCCACTGCAGACCGCTGACGCCTGCCTGCTGGAAATGGTTAATCTTCTCCACGCCCTCCTGGACGTAGTTTTCACCAAATGCCCGCTGGCCTGCCGCGATGGCTTCTTCGATCGCGCTCGCAGGTTTCGTTTTACTCACTGCAAGCAATGTCACTTCTTCTGGCGCACGCCCGCAACGGGCGGCGGCACCGGAGATTTTGTCCCGGACCTGTGCCAGGTTATGCGCAATATCGTTCATATTCCGAGGATGAGTTATGAAGCTGGAAGAAATCGTAGCCCTTAGTGTAAAGCATAATGTCTCCGATCTACACCTGTGCAATTCCGCCGCACCGCGCTGGCGGCGGCAGGGCAAGCTGGAGTCCGCTCCCTTTCCCGCGCCGGATATCGCGGATTTACTCAACGACTGGCTCGATGCCGCACAGTTCCAGCACTGGCAGGAGCACGGCCAGATTGACTTTGCGCTGACTCTGGCCTGCGGTTCGCGGCTACGCGCCAGCGCTTTCGCCCATACGCGCGGAATATCGCTGGTGCTGCGCCTGCTGCCCGTCCAGTGCCCGCGTCTGGAGACGCTGGGCGCGCCGCCTGCGCTAAGCGAACTACTGGCGGAAGAGAGTGGCTTGCTGCTGGTCACCGGGGCGACGGGCAGCGGCAAGTCGACTACCCTGGCGGCGATGGTCGGGCATCTCAACCAGCATCTTGATGGCCATATTCTGACGCTGGAGGATCCGGTGGAGTTTATTCATCACAGCGAGCGCTGCCTGATCCAGCAGCGGGAGATTGGCCGTCACTGTCCTTCGTTCTCCGCGGCGCTTCGGGTGGCGCTGCGCCAGGATCCGGATGTGATCCTGCTTGGGGAATTACGCGACAGCGAAACCATCCGCCTGGCGTTGACGGCTGCGGAAACCGGGCATCTTGTGATGGCGACATTACACACCCGCGGCGCGGCGCCGGCGGTGGAGAGATTGATCGATGTCTTTCCGGCAGAGGAGAAAGATCAGGTTCGTAGTCAGCTGGCCGGAAGCCTGTGCGCGGTGCTGGCGCAAAAATTATTACCCGCACGTCAGGGCGGCAGAGTTGCGCTATACGAGCTTCTGGTCAATACGCCGGCGGTGGCGAATTTGATCCGCGAAGGAAAAGTGCACCAGTTGCCCGGTGTTATGCAGACCGGGATGCAGGCCGGAATGCTGACATTTACCCAGAGTTTTCAGCAACGTGTGGCCGCAGGCCAGCTGTAAGGGGGGCGTGAAGCGGGTTGGGTGGTTAAAATGATGTGTTAACTGAATGTTTAAATGCTGTTTCTGGATATTATTTGATAATACAAATAATCTTTCTGAATAAATTCAAATAAGACATTCAGCTGAGATATTTCGACAGTGAATACGCATTTCCAGGAAAAAAGTTTGATTACCTTTTGACAGCTTTGCGGTATTCGATTTATGCTGTTTACGGGAATAGGATGATTCTCATGGAATAACGTTTCAATTTGTAAATTGCTAAGGCTATTTATAAATTCATGACTGATTGTATATTTTTTTATTCATTTAACCACCATGACGGTGGATAGCAGCTAAGGAGAGTTTTAAGTGATTAATTTAAATGGAAATTCATCATCTTCTCGTCAGGTTACATTTATTACCCACCCGTCAATCCAGAGTAAAGCCTTTGCCAGCTATCTCAGTGAAACCCTGATGGCACCGGTAGTTTTACAAAATATTAATAAACCGCTGGCGCAGCGACTGGCGAAAGACTCTGTAATATTATTTGATATCGCCGTTTCAAATAAGAAATTAAACGGGGTGTGGCGAGATATTATTCGGCTGCAGTCAGATAATCCCCGCTTGCTGATTATCAACAGCGCGCAAAAGTATGAGTTATACGAAATGGCGCAGTGGCCGGCTTTATATGGCGTGTTCCGCCATGACGATGATGAATCGCGCTTAATTGAGGGCGTCAAGGCCGTGCTGAACGGCGAACAGACGGCTGAATTGAGCGTGATGCACCCGGCGATGTACGCTGCGGACCATACATCGGCGCCGGTTGAAAACTCGCCGCTGACCGAACGAGAATGCGAGATCCTCAACGAACTGCGCTGCGGCGCGACCAACCTGGATATTGCCCGCGCGCTGTTTATCAGCGAGAACACGGTGCGGACGCACCTGTATAACGTGTTCCGTAAGCTGAGCGTTAAGAATCGCACCCAGGCGGTGAGCTGGGCTAACGAACATCTGCGCCACTAGGCGGGAGGATCTGCGCCGTTAGCGGTTCGCCGGCGGCGCAGAAGACAGAGCTTAAAAGCTCTGCTCGAAGTAGCTTTCCAGAATGACCACCGCAGAGGCCGAATCGACGCTGCCTTTATTCAGCGCCCGATAGCCGCCGTGTTCGAACAGGCCCGCCCGGGCCTCAACCGTACTCAGACGTTCATCGTGGAGAAGGATCGCGACGCCAAAGCGGCCATGAATTTTATTGGCGAAATTACGTGCGCGCGCCGTCAGCGGTTGCTCGGTGCCGTCCATATTCAGCGGCAGGCCGACGATTACCGCCTCAGGCTGCCACTCCTTAAGCAGTTTTTCGATGATATTCCAGTCCGGTTTACCGTCCTGCGCCTTCAGCGCCGGCAGTGGCCGGGCGGTGGCGGTGATGCGTTGCCCCACCGCCACACCGATGCTTTTCGTCCCGAAATCAAAGCCGAGAAAGGTTCCGCTCATCATGCATGCCCCGCGACGCCTGGCATCGTCACGATGTCGATGCCAATCAGTTTAGCCGCCTCGCGCCAGCGATCGGCGATGGGCGTACGGAAAAGAATATTCTGGTCCGCCGGGGCGGTGAGCCAGGCATTATCTAAAATCTCCTGCTCCAGCTGCCCTTTCTCCCACGAGGAGTAGCCCAGCGCAACCAGCACGTTGCCCGGCTGCCGGTCGGTGCCTAAGGTTTCGAGGACATCCCGCGAGGTGGTGATCACCGTGTTATCCGAGATACGGATGCTTGAGGAAAAGTCAGAGGGCGGGGTATGTAAAATAAAGCCGCGGTCTTCCGCCAGCGGGCCGCCCAGCATCACCGGTTTATCCAGGCGGATCTCCGGATTACGCGGCTCCGGGACAATTTTGAGCTTCTCAAGGATCCCTTCCACCTGCAGATTTTCCAGCGGCTTATTGATAATAATGCCCATGGCACCCTCGTCGTTATACTCGCAGATATAGACCACGGAGCGGCGGAAAATGGGGTCCTGAAGCGCAGGCATGGCAATCAGAAAGTGATGCTGTAAATTCATTGTCAGAGGTTCTGTTCCTGGTTCAAAAAGCAACACCCAGTATGCGGGCAAAGTAGAATGGTGTCGATGCACTTTATCTGGCAGGCGCCTGAGCGGCGCCTGGCTGGAAGGGTTTCACCAGCGCGGCGATCCGCGCTCGCTGTGCCCTGAGCGGACGTTCGTCCGCCGTAGCGCTTATCGGGCGAGACGTCTTTCGATAGCGTCCATCAGCATGCCGGTGATCGAAATATCCGGGAAGGCGGCTTCGATCTCACGTACGCAGGTGGGGCTGGTGACGTTAATTTCCGTCAGACGGTCGCCGATGATATCCAGGCCGACGAAGATAAGACCTTTGGCCTTCAGCGTCGGGCCGACGCGGCGGGCGATGTCCCAGTCGCTTTCGGTTAGCGGGCGGGCTTCGCCGCGGCCGCCGGCGGCCAGATTGCCGCGGGTCTCGCCGCCCTGCGGAATGCGCGCCAGGCAGTAAGGCACCGGCTCGCCATCCACCACCAGCACGCGCTTGTCGCCATCTTTAATGGCTGGCAGATAGTTCTGCGCCATGCAGTAGCGGCTGCCCAGCTCGGTCAGCGTCTCGGCGATCACCCCAAGGTTCGGATCGCCGGCTTTGACGCGGAAAATAGAGGCGCCGCCCATGCCGTCGAGCGGCTTCATGATGATATCGCCGTGCTTTTCCCAGAAGGCTTTCAGCTGGGCTTTATTGCGGGTGACCAGCGTTTCCGGGGTCAGCTCGGAGAACCAGGCGGTGAACAGCTTCTCGTTACAGTCGCGCAGGCTCTGCGGCTTGTTGACGATAAGCGTGCCTTTCTCTTCCGCTCGCTCCAGAATATAGGTCGCATAAATAAATTCGGTATCAAACGGCGGATCCTTACGCATCAGAATGACGTCAAGATCCGCCAGCGGCAGGTCCTGTTCGCCGGTGAAGTCATACCATTTGTCGTAGTTCTGTTCGACGCTCAGCGTGCGCGTCCGGGCGCGGGCTTCGCCGTTGATCAAATAGAGGTCGTTCATCTCCATGTAATGGAGTTCATAGCCGCGACGCTGCGCCTCCAGCAACATAGCGAAGCTGGTGTCTTTCTTGATGTTGATGGTTGCGATGGGATCCATCACGATGCCGAGCTTGATCATGGTTCTTCTCCGTTAACGCCTCAACCTAAGTCGCCAAAACGCACCTGCAGGGCGGTGATGGCGGTGAGCGCAGTAGTCTCTGTACGCAGAACGCGCGGTCCCAACAGGATATCAGTAAACTGGTATTTCGCGGTCATCGCTATCTCTTCAGCCGACAGCCCGCCTTCCGGGCCAATCAGCAGCCGGACGCGTTCAACCGGCAGCGGCAGCGTGTTAATGCTGGCGCTGGCGCGCGGGTGCAGGTTGAGCTTCAGCCCGCTGTCCTGCTCGGCGCACCACTCCTCCAGCTGCATCGCCGGACGAATTTCCGGTACCACGTTACGACCGCTCTGTTCGCAGGCGGCAATAGCGATTTTCTGCCACTGCTGGATCTTTTTCTGCAAACGTTCGGCGTCCAGTTTAACGCCGCAGCGCTCGGAAAACAGTGGCGTTATGAGGCTTACCCCGAGTTCGATCGATTTCTGGATGGTGAATTCCATTTTTTCGCCGCGGGACATCACCTGGCCTAAATGGATATGCAGCGGCGATTCCCGATCGTCGGGTTCGCCACTGAGGATTTCAACCGCGACGTTTTTCTTACCGGCCTCGGTGATGACGGCGTCAAACACCTGGTTACTGCCGTCGAAGAGCTGAAGGTGCTGACCAGCGGTCATGCGCAGGACGCGGCCGACGTGGTTGGCCGCGTCATCGCTCAACGCGATCAGGCTGCCGACAATGAGGCGTTCTGGATGATGGATGCGAGGAATGCGCATGCTTGATATTCCGTTCTTTGCGCAGATGCCAGCTTCCCGCCATTGGGCGGGAAGCACAGGGCTGCAAATTAACAATTGCCGCTAGTGTAGGTTAGCTCTTTTGCGCCTGGCAAGCCTGCAGGACATACGGATTATGGTTGCCCTGTACTTTCGCGATGCGTTCATCGCGTTCACACTCCCAGGCGGTAACCGGGTACTGTTTATTCCAGGCGGTAAACAGCTGAGTTTGCTGGCGGGAAAGATTCAGCTGGTAGCGGTCGCGCATATAGAAGTAGGTGCGGGCGATGGCGCCGCGTGCGCGGGCAGGGGGCTCGGCGATTTTATCTTTAAAATCGACCTTCATGGTGCACTGGCCGTACTGGCCTTCACCGCCGTTCCACTGGCTGTACATAAAGTTGCCGCGATCGCCATTCACTTCTCCCACCGCCGGCTGCAGATTGTGCATGTCGCTTTCCATCTTGCGGTACTCCGGATCTTTGGCGCAGTTTTTACGTCCGCCCTCCTGCCAGCACTGGCGCTGATGGCCGAACTGCCACGCCGGCACCACGTGTTCCCATTCAACCCGGCTGGCGCGGTTCTCATTTTTACGCACTTTATAGCCGCAAGATTCCAGATCGATAACGCCTTTTTTACCCTGCCAGTCAATTTTACAGCCGCAGTAAAAGTCGCCGGGAACGTCGGCGTTTACTTTGACGCCAGCGGCCTTGGCCTGGGAAAAACTGGTAATTTCGGCGGCCGCAAGCGGGCCACTCACTGCCGTGCACAATACTGCAACGGCTAAAACATGCATACGGGACATCGTTCACTCCGTGTCAAAACGAGCCCGCAACGTAGCGAATGAGGGTGCCGGATGCAATCAGTCAGATCAGAAAGTTTCTAATTAATTCCAATGGTTATTTTTCAGCCACCAGCAGATCGCCGCAGCGCACGCAGCGGTAAGTGGCTTCGCCGCGCACCACCCGGTTATGGCGACGAACGGTGAGCTGATGCTGCTGGCAGCGGCAGCGGTAGGGGAAGGTATTCTGGCGGACCGAATCAAGTTCAAAACGGTGGGTGCGACGCGCGGGAACGCCCAGGACGCTCTCCATCATCCATTTCCACTCTTTGCCGTGCGGGGCTACCCGGCCAAAGTGTTGCCACACCAGCAGGTGCGCCAGTTCATGGGGCACCACTTCATCGATAAACTCCTGCTGATTCTCCAGCAGCAGCACCGGGTTTAAACGAATTTCGTTTTTCTCCAGCCAGGCGGTGCCGGCGGAGGTACCGCGCTGCTGGTAGACCAGCGTCGGCTCCGCGTAGCGGCGTTCCAGCTTGAGGTTCGCTTTGGCGAGATGCTCCCGCAGGCTGCGCATCACGGCCTGCTGAATAGCGATGGGAATACGGGGTGTTTTCATAGCGCCAGAGGATAGTGCGGCGGAGGGGGGAGAGCAAGAGGAAGCTTCCTCCCGTGAGGGGAGGAAGCTCAGGCGGGTTAATCGCGGGCGCCGATCTCGCGCAGCGGACGACCCTGCATCAGGTTGCGTTCGATATGTTCCAGCGAGACGTTTTTGGTTTCCGGGATCAGCCACAGCGTCAGCAGGATAAACAGCACGTTCAGACCGCCGTACACCCAGAAGGTGTTGGCGCTGCCCAGCGAATTAAGCATGGTCAGGAAGGTGGCCCCGACAATCATGTTGGCAATCCAGTTGGTCGCCGTGGAGCAGGTGATACCGAAGTCGCGGCCTTTCAGCGGCTGGATTTCGGAACATAGTACCCAAATCAGCGGGCCGGCGCTCATGGCGAAACCGACGATAAACATCAGCAGCATCAGGACGGCGATGTACTGGGCGGTTGAGGAGTGAATGCCGATGTGCATCATGCTGCCCAGCACGCCCATCCCCGCGGCCATGACGATAAAGCCAAGGATCAGCGTCGGTTTACGGCCCCAGCGGTCGACCAGACCGATGGCGATAAAGGTAGCCAGCACGTTAGTCAGGCCGACGATCACTGTCCCCCACATCTGCTCGGTGGTGTTGGCATAGCCCGCCAGCTCAAAGATCTTCGGCGCGTAGTACATGATGACGTTCATCCCGGTGAACTGCTGCATCACCTGCAGCAGAATGCCGAGGAACACCGCGCGGCGGAAGTTGCTGTTGTCTTTAAACAGCGACCAGCCGGACTGTTTTACCTTCAGGCTTTCGCGGATCTCGTCGAGCTCGCGTTTCGCTTCGGCGCTGGTATCGCGCAGGCGCAGCAGCACGCGCTCGGCATCGACAAAGCGACGTTTAGCGGCGAACCAGCGCGGGCTGTCCGGCAGGAAGATAACGCCGATCAGCAGCAATACCGCCGGAATAATGATTACGCCGAGCATCCAGCGCCATGCGCCGCTGTAGCTGAAAGCGGTGTCGGAGAGGTAGGCGCCAAGAATACCGATGGTGATCATCAGCTGGTACATGGAAATCATACTGCCGCGAATTTTCTCCGGAGCGATTTCCGACAGATACAGCGGCGCGGTGTAGGAGGCGACGCCCACCGCCAGGCCCAGCAGCACGCGGGAAACCAGCAGGATCTCGACGTTTGGCGCGGCGGCGGAGAACAGAGAGCCGGCGACGAAGAGGATGGCGCCGATCATCAGGCTCTTTTTACGGCCCAGTTTGAAGGAGAGCCAGCCGCTGCCGACCGCACCGACGGCGGCGCCGAACATCATGGAGCTGACCACCCACTCCTGAGTGTGAGCGGAAATCTGGAACTCATTGGCAATAAAGGGTAACGCACCCGCAATAACACCGATATCAAGGCCGAACAGCAGGCCAGCCAGCGCGGCGAGGAAACAGACGAAGAACGTCATGGTCTTGTTTGAACGCCCTTGTTTTTTGTTGTCAGGCATAACGCCCTCCAGTTGAGTTATTGATTCTGTCGATGGTTAGCGTAGGACACTCGTCGGTAAAAAAACGTGATTATAGTCACGGCTGTGTAATCGTTTCCACAAAGGTAAAGAAACGTAATTCATTAAATGCTTTTTAAATCAGCAATATAAATAAGGATAGACGACAATTTTAAAAACGGTAATCAGAGTTAACCGAAACAATATGTAACATTGTGAAAAATGCGCGCATGAGAAGGCGCTTGCAGGCAGCAATCGACCATTGTCATGATGTAATCGCTTTCATTGCATCGCCGCGGTTCGCTGAAGCAGGGCATGGGAGGGTGGGTAACGGACATAAAAAGGCCAGCGCGAGGCTGGCCTTGAAGAGTGGAAGCGGGGGAGATTATTTCAGACCAGCCGCTTCACGCAGCAGGGCCGCTTTGTCGGTTTTTTCCCATGGGAAATGTTCGCGACCAAAGTGACCGTAGGCAGCGGTTTCTTTGTAGATCGGGTGCAGCAGATCCAGCATCTGAATCAGGCCGTACGGACGCAGGTCGAAGAACTCGCGCACCAGCAGGGTCAGCTGTTCAGAAGGCACTTTTTCTGTACCAAAGGTTTCCACCATGATGGAAGTCGGCTCTGCAACGCCGATGGCGTAGGAAACCTGAATTTCGCAACGGTCAGCCAGGCCTGCGGCAACGATGTTTTTCGCCACATAGCGCGCCGCATAGGCTGCGGAACGGTCAACTTTAGATGGATCCTTACCGGAGAAGGCGCCGCCGCCGTGACGAGCCATGCCGCCGTAGGTATCGACGATGATCTTACGACCGGTCAGACCGCAGTCGCCCATCGGGCCGCCGATAACGAAACGGCCGGTTGGGTTGATGAAGAATTTAGTGGACGCGCTCAGCCATTCGGTTGGCAGAATCGGTTTGATGATCTCTTCCATCACCGCTTCCTGCAGCGATTTCTGGTCGATATCTTCCGCGTGCTGCGTGGACAGCACCACCGCGTCGATGCCGACGATTTTGCCGTCGTCATACTGGAAGGTCACCTGGCTTTTCGCATCCGGACGCAGCCACGGCAGGGTGCCGTTTTTACGTACTTCAGCCTGGCGCTGCACCAGACGGTGAGCGTAGGTCACCGGCGCCGGCATCAGCACGTCGGTTTCGTTGGTGGCGTAGCCAAACATCAGCCCCTGGTCGCCTGCGCCCTGTTCCAGCGGATCGGCACGGTCAACGCCCTGGTTGATGTCCGGAGACTGTTTACCAATGGCGCTCAGTACGGCACACGAGTTGGCGTCAAAACCCATATCGGAATGCACGTAGCCAATTTCGCGGACGGTGTTGCGGGTGATCTCTTCGATGTCAACCCATGCGCTGGTGGTGATTTCGCCGCCTACCAGCACCATGCCAGTTTTGACATAGGTTTCACATGCGACACGCGCTTTCGGATCCTGCTCGAGGATCGCATCCAGCACGGCATCAGAGATTTGGTCAGCAATTTTGTCAGGATGCCCTTCTGATACGGACTCAGACGTAAAAAGGTGTTTTGCCATATTTTATTTCACCTGTGGACGATTCGGATAGCTCATACTGTTGTGTAATGTGGCTTTGGTGGATAATCAGCGCAAAGCCGCGCAGGTAGCGACACGAGCAGTCTGAGTGTTAATCAGTATAGACGGATTAACTTCTGGACGGCTATTTTAGGTCAAATCTTAAGCCCATTTCCAGCCTTTTTTGATGGCGGTCGCATTTATCGGAAAACTCGCCTGGCAAATTTTCCTGACAACCGCGCAAACCTACACATTTTTATTTTGCTTTTTACCCCGCTTCTCGGTATAAAACGCCGCGCGCGGCTCATTAAAAAAGCGCACGGGGATCTCCCCGTGGTGCCACTTCCAGCCGGGTTAAGCAGTCTGTATTTACAGAATCTCGCAACGGCATAGCGCCTGTTGCCCGGTATGTATAGCTTTGGCTTGTCGCCGACCCTGACCCAGGGCGGTGTGGAGGTGATACCAGATAATGAACCAACGTTTTTCGCTTGATTCGTCGCGTCGTTCTGTCGCGCGTCAGCACTCCGCAACCTGCATCTCTCTCATGCAAACCAGCCGATGTTCACCCCATCTCGGCGCTTCTCAGGATTCCAGGGCCGGTCGGTCGTCAGAAAACTGAACAAGGGCGCTCTTGCCTGGCAAGAGTTTTCTCGTGGTTTCTCCGGACTGTCATACTCTGTTCGGCTACGTGTTTTACGATGATATGAATAAGAAACCGGTCGCGCAGTCGCAAAACCAGCAGATAGTGCTGGGCTTTAGGACTGTTCATGGGTTGTTATCGCATCTTTGGACTGCGATAGTAGTTAACTGTCTTACACTTATTATTAAAAATTGAGGTTCGCTATGTCTGACGACATGTCTATGGTTTCGCCTTCGTCAGCAGGCGAACACGGTGTACTACGTTCCATGCAGGAGGTAGCGATGAGCTCCCAGGAAGCCAGCAAGATGCTGCGTACTTATAATATTGCCTGGTGGGGCAATAACTATTATGACGTCAACGAACTGGGCCACATCAGCGTTTGCCCGGATCCGGACGTCCCGGAAGCGCGCGTTGACCTCGCTGAATTAGTCAAAGCGCGCGAAGCGCAAGGGCAACGCTTGCCGGCGCTGTTCTGCTTCCCGCAGATCCTGCAGCACCGCCTGCGCTCAATCAACGCTGCATTCAAGCGCGCGCGCGAATCCTACGGCTATAACGGCGATTACTTCCTGGTCTACCCGATCAAGGTGAACCAGCATCGCCGCGTCATCGAATCGCTGATCCATTCCGGCGAGCCGCTGGGTCTGGAAGCCGGTTCGAAAGCGGAACTGATGGCCGTGCTGGCGCACGCCGGGATGACCCGCAGCGTCATCGTCTGTAACGGCTATAAAGACCGCGAATACATCCGCCTGGCGCTGGTGGGCGAGAAGATGGGCCACAAGGTCTATCTGGTCATCGAGAAGATGTCGGAGATCGCCATCGTGCTGGAAGAGGCCGAGCGCCTGAACGTGGTGCCGCGCCTTGGCGTGCGTGCGCGTCTGGCCTCGCAGGGGTCCGGTAAATGGCAGTCTTCCGGCGGCGAGAAGTCCAAGTTCGGCCTCGCGGCGACCCAGGTTCTGCAGCTGGTGGAGATCCTGCGTGCCGCAGGACACCTCGACAGCCTGCAGCTGCTGCACTTCCACCTCGGCTCGCAAATGGCTAACATTCGCGATATCGCCACCGGCGTGCGTGAATCGGCGCGTTTCTACGTCGAGTTGCATAAGCTGGGCGTCAATATCCAGTGCTTCGACGTCGGCGGCGGCCTGGGCGTGGATTACGAAGGCACCCGCTCGCAGTCTGACTGCTCGGTGAACTACGGCCTGAACGAATACGCTAACAATATCATCTGGGCCATCGGCGACGCCTGCGAAGAGAACGGCCTGCCGCACCCGACGGTGATCACCGAGTCCGGCCGCGCGGTGACCGCGCACCACACCGTGCTGGTTTCCAACATCATCGGCGTGGAGCGCAACGAATACACCGAGGCGACCCCGCCGGCGGAAGACGCCGCGCGCCCGCTGCAGAGCATGTGGGAAACCTGGCTGGAGATGCACGAAACCGGCAATCGCCGCTCGCTGCGCGAATGGCTGCACGACAGCCAGATGGACCTGCACGATATCCATATCGGCTACTCCTCCGGCACTTTCAACCTGCAGGAGCGCGCTTGGGCAGAACAGCTGTATCTGAACATGTGTCATGAAGTGCAGAAGCAACTCGACCCGAGCAACCGCGCCCATCGCCCGATTATTGATGAGCTGCAGGAGCGCATGGCGGATAAAATCTACGTCAACTTCTCGCTGTTCCAGTCGATGCCGGATGCGTGGGGGATCGATCAGCTGTTCCCGGTGATGCCGCTGGAAGGGCTGAACAAGTCGCCGGAGCGCCGCGCGGTGCTGCTGGACATCACCTGCGACTCGGATGGCGCCATCGATCACTACGTGGACGGCGACGGGATCGCCACCACCATGCCGATGCCGGAATATGACCCGGAGAACCCGCCGATGCTGGGCTTCTTTATGGTCGGCGCCTATCAGGAAATCCTTGGCAACATGCACAACCTGTTCGGCGATACCGAGGCGGTAGACGTGTTCGTCTTCCCTGACGGTAGCGTTGAGGTTGAGCTGTCCGACGAGGGCGATACCGTGGCGGATATGCTGCAGTACGTGCAGCTGGATCCCAACACGCTGCTGACCCAGTTCCGCGATCAGGTGAAAAACACCGGCCTGGACGACGCGCTGCAGCAGCAGTTCCTCGAAGAGTTCGAGGCGGGTCTGTACGGGTACACTTATCTGGAAGACGAGTAACCGCTGATGCCCGGTGGCGTTGCGCTTACCGGGCCTGCGTATGGCGGCCGCCCAAGGCGAAGCCGTCATCCGGCAGAAGGCGATACTCACTTGAACCCGTATGCATTACCGGCGATAATTCACGCCAATAAGCGATTTATCTATCAAACCCTTCCTCGTCGGGCCTAACGACGCGGAGGGGTTTTTTTATACTTATTTTTTACGTTCCACGACTGTGAAAAGAGGTCATATCCATGAGCACTTTAGGTCATCAATACGATAACTCCCTGGTATCCAATGCCTTTGGCTTCCTGCGTCTGCCGATGAATTTCATGCCCTACGACAGCGATGCTGACTGGGTGATCACTGGCGTCCCGTTCGATATGGCGACCTCCGGGCGCGCGGGCGGCCGTCATGGCCCGGCGGCGATCCGTCAGGTTTCCACCAATCTCGCCTGGGAGCACAACCGTTTTCCGTGGAACTTCGACATGCGCGAACGCCTGAACGTGGTTGACTGCGGGGATCTGGTGTACGCCTTCGGCGACGCGCGCGAAATGAGCGAGAAGCTGCAGGCCCACGCCGAGAAGCTGCTGGCGGCCGGCAAGCGCATGCTCTCCTTTGGCGGCGACCACTTCGTTACGCTGCCGCTGCTGCGCGCCCACGCCAAGCACTTCGGTAAAATGGCGCTGGTGCACTTCGATGCCCACACCGACACTTACGCCAACGGCTGCGAGTTCGACCACGGCACCATGTTCTACACCGCGCCGAACGAAGGGCTCATCGATCCGAACCACTCCGTACAGATCGGTATTCGCACCGAATTCGATAAAGATAACGGTTTCACCGTGCTTGATGCGGGCCAGGTTAACGACCGCAGCGTCGATGACGTGATTGCCCAGGTGAAGCAGATCGTTGGCGATATGCCGGTGTACCTGACCTTTGATATCGACTGCCTGGATCCGGCGTTTGCGCCAGGAACCGGTACCCCGGTTATCGGTGGGCTCACCTCTGACCGCGCGATCAAGCTGGTGCGCGGTCTGAAGGATCTGAACATCGTCGGGATGGACGTGGTGGAGGTCGCCCCGGCCTACGATCAGTCCGAAATCACCGCCCTGGCGGCGGCGACCCTCGCGCTGGAGATGCTGTACATCCAGGCGGCGAAGAAGGGCGAATAACCCGAGGTCACCCCAACCCTCTCCCTTCCGGGGAGAGGGTACCGCACGGCACAGGGGGTTAATCAAGGCGCCGGACGGTTGCTCCTGCGGGCCGGGAGAGGGCCGACCCGCAGGAGAGGGTTCATCACGTGCTTAAAACACGTTAAATGGATATTCGACGTAGAAGCGTACTTCATTACCGCTGACGTTATAGTCGCTGGCGTTGCTGGAAACCCGCAGTACCGAATAGCGGAGCCTGAATTTCAAATCTTTCGCCGCCCCGTTTTGCACCTGATATTGAACCTGGTTGAACCATTCATGTTCTTTGCCGTTGCTGGTCTCTGACGTTTTTATGTTATCCCCGCGCACGTAGGCGGTGGTCCAGGTCAGCCCCGGTAGCCCCAGCCCGGCAAAATCCAGCCCATACGATGCCTGCCAGGAGCGTTCATCTTCGCCGTTAAAATCAGACCAGTAGGAGTTGGCCAGCCAGATGGTGTTCCCGCCATCGCCGACGCCGCCCTGGTTCTGGTAGCCGCCGTAGTGGTAGCCGGTGCTGCCGCTGCTTTGCTGGTAAGCGACCTTAAAGGTATGGATATCCCAGATGTAGCTGGCGGCCAGGCTCCAGATATTGTTGCTGCGTCCGGTGTCATTGGCATCGGCATATTGCTGATCCAGGCGTGAGTGATAGCCGTTGAAGTCGAGAACCAGCTGTTGGTTGGCGGCGAACGGCTGCTGATAGTTCAGGCCGAGATACTGTTTGTTCAGCACATCTTCGACATGCGACGCGTACAGCGCGCCGCTGAGCTGGTCGTTGAACCGGTAGCTGGCGCCGCCGAAGGACAGGCTTTTCAGACCGCTGTTATGGCTGTCGTCGCTTTTACGCTGCTGATCGGTCAGGTAGCCGGCGTTAATTTCCAGACCGTCGATTTCGCGTGAGGTCAGCATGGTGCCGGTATAGCTCTCGTAGAGCAGGCGCGAGTCGTCGGCGTAGACAATAGGCAACATCGGGCGCAGACTGCCGTAGCTGAGCACGGTATTCGAAAAGCGCATTTTGCCGGTGGCGCCGAATTTCGCGAGGTCGGATTTTGCCCGGCCGTCGTCATCCTGGGCGAAAAAGTCGATCCCGCCCGCGCCGCTGCGGCCGCGGCCGCCGTCGAGGCGCACGGCGTACTGGGCGATGCCGTCCACGCCGAAGCCGACCGGCCCCTCGGTAAAGCCGGATTCGAAGGTGGCGATAATTCCCTGGCCCCATTCGGCTTTATCCGGCAGCCCATCGCGATAATCGCGTTTGATATACGCGTTACGTAAAAAGAGATCCAGATGGCTGTCTTCAATAAAGCCCTGGCTGGTAGATTGTTGGCTGGCGAAAGCCGGCGCGGCGGCAATAATGCCAAGTGCGATGAATGATAATTCTTTTTTCACTGAGGGCACTTCTCTGTCTGTCGATATATTCAAGGGAATCACTGCAATCGCGATATTCTCCTGAAATAATGTCAAAAGCAATCATTGTGTGAGCAATGGTATCGGCAGGAAACAAGCGGTGTGGCGCGCGCCGGCCAGGTTTGGCGAAGAGGGGTGGACTATTTAATATTTGGTCTAACCCGCTTCTGAAAGGCGGATTGTGTACGCCGTTTTTCATTTGCCAAATAATATTTTGCTGAGTAACAGCATATAAAATAATTGGCTGCGACGAGGTGAAATAATAATTAACGGTTTGTGCGCTTAAGTTATCAATTGATGCGGCTAAATATTTTTACTGGCAGATATAAAAGGGAGGCAGTCATGCCTCCCGCTGGCGATTATTTAATCCCGTCGGCCTTCATGCGATCGCGAATATGCTGGGCGCGCGCTTCTGAGGCCGGGTGATCGTCAAACATCGAGCTCTGACGGCCGGCTTCCAGCTTGGCCAGTTTCTCGAAGCTGGTGGCCAGTCCCGACGGATTGATGCCGCGCTTACGCAGCAGGTCGTAAGAGTAGTCATCCGCTTCCGACTCCTGGCGCTGGGAGAACTGCGAGTTCACCAGTTTTTCACCCAGATCGCCGAGCTGCGACTGGGACAAGCTGCCGACGATGCCGCCGGCGGAGGCCGCCGCCGCGCGCACGGCGTTGGTGCCCAGGGCGACCTGCATGCCTTTCTTCACATGGCCCAGCGCGACGTGGCCCATTTCGTGGCCGATCACCGCCTCGACTTCATTATCGTTCATCAGATCCATCAGCCCGCTGTAGACGCGGATGCAGCCGTTAGCCATGGCGAAGGCGTTGACATCCTTGGTCTCATAGACCTTGTAGTTCACGGGCTGACCATTGATGTTATCGCCCAGCGCGGCCGCGATTTTGTTCAGCCGCTGGCTGTATTCACTGCTGGCCGGGGCGATTTTCGCTTTGGCGTCCATCTCTTTACAGGCCTGGTCGCTTAAGGTTTTCACCTGCGCGTCGCTGAGAGAGTATGCCTGGAAGGCTTCGGCCCCTGAGCTGAGCAGGCCGTTGGAGTCCATGTTCTGACATCCGGTGAGCGTTGCTGCGATCCCAAGAGCAAGTACGGTTGAGCGAATTTTCATTTTTTATCTTCCACAATCTTATGGTTGTTTATCCGACAATACGGCGACGGCAGGGAACCGTATTCTGCGTAAATTATAAAGAGTATCGCAGGATGCGGGCGAGCGGATTCCGGCGTAGCACAACCTGTTCCAGAGATTTCTTAAAGGGCAAAAGGATGCTCCATGTACATGACTTGTCGCTTGGGTTACATTGTTCACACTTTTTTCCGGCGTAGCCCAAAACGCGCTCTCGTCAAGTCGTTAAGGGCATGGCCTTCAACAGTCCGAACTGGAGTCAAAATGTCCTCACGTAAAGAGCTTGCTAACGCTATTCGTGCGCTGAGCATGGACGCTGTACAGAAAGCCAAATCCGGCCACCCGGGTGCCCCGATGGGTATGGCTGACATTGCCGAAGTGCTGTGGCGTGATTTCCTGAACCATAACCCGAACAATCCGGCCTGGGCTGACCGTGACCGTTTTGTACTGTCCAATGGCCATGGTTCGATGCTGATTTACAGCCTGCTGCACCTCACTGGCTACGATCTGCCGATTGAAGAGCTGAAAAACTTCCGCCAGCTGCACTCCAAAACGCCGGGCCACCCGGAAGTCGGCTACACTGCGGGCGTGGAAACCACCACCGGTCCGCTGGGCCAGGGTATCGCTAACGCGGTCGGGATGGCTATCGCCGAGAAAACTCTGGCGGCGCAGTTCAACCGTCCGGGCCACGACATCGTCGACCACTACACCTACGCCTTCATGGGCGACGGCTGCATGATGGAAGGCATTTCTCACGAAGTGTGCTCCCTGGCCGGTACCCTGAAGCTGGGCAAACTGGTGGCCTTCTATGATGACAACGGCATCTCCATCGACGGCCACGTTGAAGGCTGGTTCACCGACGATACCGCCAAACGCTTTGAAGCCTACGGCTGGCACGTGGTGCGCGGCGTTGACGGTCACGACGCTGACGCCATCAAACGCGCAGTAGAAGAAGCGCGCGCGGTCACCGACAAACCGTCCCTGCTGATGTGCAAAACCATCATCGGCTTCGGTTCGCCGAACAAAGCCGGTACCCACGACTCCCACGGCGCGCCGCTGGGCGACGCCGAAATCGCCCTGACCCGCGAAGCGCTGGGCTGGAACCACGCGCCGTTTGACATCCCGTCTGACATCTATGCGCAGTGGGATGCCAAAGAAGCCGGTCAGGCGAAAGAAGCGGCATGGAATGAGAAGTTCGCTGCTTACGCCAAAGCCTTCCCGCAGGAAGCAGCCGAATTCACCCGTCGTATGAAAGGCGAGATGCCGTCTGACTTCGACGCGAAAGCCAACGAGTTCATCGCGAAGCTGCAGGCCAACCCGGCGAAAATCGCCAGCCGTAAAGCCTCTCAGAACGCCATCGAAGCTTTCGGTCCGCTGCTGCCGGAATTCCTCGGCGGTTCCGCTGACCTGGCGCCGTCCAACCTGACCCTGTGGTCTGGTTCTAAGCCGATCAACGAAGACACCGCGGGTAACTACATTCACTACGGCGTGCGTGAGTTCGGTATGACCGCTATCGCCAACGGTATCGCGCTGCACGGCGGCTTCCTGCCGTACACCTCCACCTTCCTGATGTTCGTGGAATACGCGCGTAACGCGGTACGTATGGCCGCGCTGATGAAACAGCGTCAGGTGATGGTCTACACCCACGACTCCATCGGTCTGGGCGAAGATGGCCCGACTCACCAGCCGGTAGAGCAGGTGGCTTCTCTGCGCGTAACGCCGAACATGTCCACCTGGCGTCCGTGTGACCAGGTTGAATCCGCGATTGCGTGGAAATATGGCGTCGAGCGTCAGGACGGTCCGACCGCGCTGATCCTCTCCCGTCAGAACCTGGCGCAGCAGGAGCGTACCGAAGAGCAGCTGGCGAACGTGGCCCGCGGCGGTTACGTGCTGAAAGATTGCGCCGGCCAGCCGGAGCTGATCTTCATCGCCACCGGTTCCGAAGTGGAGCTGGCGGTGGCCGCGTGGGACAAACTGACCGCCGAAGGCGTGAAGGCGCGCGTGGTCTCCATGCCGTCCACCGACGCGTTCGACAAGCAGGATGCGGCCTACCGTGAATCCGTACTGCCGAAAGCCGTGACCGCGCGCGTTGCCGTGGAAGCGGGTATTGCTGATTACTGGTTCAAATACGTTGGCCTGAACGGGGCGATCGTTGGCATGACCACCTTCGGTGAGTCTGCGCCGGCTGAGCAGCTGTTCGAAGAGTTCGGCTTCACCGTCGACAACGTGGTCGCTAAAGCGAAAGCGCTGCTGTAATTGCGGTTACGGTGCGGGCTGATGCCCGCCCCCCAACCCTCTCCCACAGGAAAGGGTGCAAACGCCAAAAACGGTAACCCATGGGTTACCGTTTTGCTTTTACCTCGCCACCCGGCTTTTTGTATCCGCTATTCCTGAACCATGTAATACGGTTGTAAATTATTCCAGCGAAAATGTGATGTGAGTCATATAGCTGGTTTATTGCGCTGGACAAACATTCCTTTTATTCCTCGTTTGGCTTATTCTAGCTGAAGCGTTTCAGTCGTTTAAATGTTCGACAATTAATCAATCAGTCGCAGTTTGCAGCTGGTAAGGTTTCCCTCAGAGCGTAGCTGGATTACTCTGTCAGCCACCTCATAACAGGGACAGCCTTGCAGGAGATCTATGACCATTCGCATCGCGATTAATGGCTTCGGTCGTATTGGACGCAACGTGGTTCGTGCGCTATATGAATCCGGGCGCCGTGCGGAAATCACCGTGGTGGCTATCAATGAGCTGGCGGATGCTGCGGGCATCGCGCATTTGTTGAAATATGACACCAGCCATGGCCGTTTCGCCTGGGATGTTCGTCAGGAGCGCGAGCAGCTGTTTGTTGGCGATGATGCCATCCGTCTGCTGCACGAGCCGACCATTGCGGCGCTGCCCTGGCGCGAGCTGGCGGTAGACGTGGTGCTCGACTGCACCGGCGTTTACGGGAGCCGTGAACACGGTGAGGCGCACCTGCAGGCTGGGGCGAAGAAAGTGCTCTTCTCCCATCCCGGCGGCAACGACCTCGACGCGACGGTGGTGTACGGCGTCAATCAGGATGAACTCCGCGCCGAGCATCGCATTGTCTCCAACGCCTCCTGCACCACCAACTGCATTATTCCGATCATTAAACTGTTAGATGATGCCTATGGCATCGAGTCCGGCACCGTCACCACCATTCACTCGGCGATGCATGACCAGCAGGTGATTGACGCCTACCATCCGGATCTCCGGCGTACCCGAGCGGCCAGCCAGTCGATCATTCCGGTGGATACCAAACTGGCGGCAGGGATCACCCGTATTTTCCCGCAGTTTAATGACCGTTTTGAAGCGATTGCCGTGCGGGTGCCGACGATAAACGTGACGGCAATTGACCTGAGCGTGACGGTCAAAAAACCGGTAAAAGCATGTGAAGTCAACCAGTTGCTGCAAAAAGCAGCACAAGGTGCATTTCATGGTATAGTTGACTATACGGAATTACCGTTGGTCTCAACAGATTTTAACCACGATCCGCACAGCGCCATCGTCGATGGCACGCAAACCCGGGTCAGTGGCGCGCATCTGATCAAAACGCTGGTCTGGTGCGATAACGAATGGGGCTTTGCTAACCGAATGCTCGACACGACGTTAGCGATGGCGGCTATTGGTTTCAGGTTCGACGCGTAAACGTCGACAAAACTTTATGAATCAACGAGAGGATTCACCATGTCTGTAATTAAGATGACCGATCTGGATCTGGCTGGTAAACGCGTTTTTATCCGTGCGGATCTGAACGTACCAGTTAAAGACGGGAAAGTAACCAGCGACGCACGTATCCGTGCATCTCTGCCGACCATTGAACTGGCGCTGAAGCAGGGCGCGAAAGTCATGGTTACTTCTCACCTGGGTCGTCCGACCGAAGGCGAGTACAACGAAGAATTCTCTCTGCTGCCGGTTGTTAATTACCTGAAAGACAAACTGTCCAGCCCGGTACGTCTGGTTAAAGACTACCTGGACGGCGTGGAAGTCGCTGCCGGCGAGCTGGTGGTGCTGGAAAACGTTCGCTTCAACAAAGGCGAGAAAAAAGACGACGAAGCGCTGTCCAAAAAATACGCCGCGCTGTGCGACGTGTTCGTAATGGACGCTTTCGGTACCGCGCACCGCGCGCAGGCTTCCACCCACGGTATCGGCAAATTTGCTGACGTGGCGTGCGCAGGCCCGCTGCTGGCCGCTGAACTGGACGCGCTGGGTAAAGCGCTGAAAGAGCCGGCTCGTCCGATGGTCGCTATCGTCGGTGGTTCTAAAGTATCCACCAAACTGACCGTGCTGGATTCCCTGTCTAAAATCGCTGACCAGCTGATCGTCGGCGGCGGTATCGCCAACACCTTCGTTGCCGCTCAGGGCCACAACGTCGGTAAATCCCTGTACGAAGCGGATCTGGTTGATGAAGCCAAGCGCCTGCTGAGCACCTGCGATATCCCGGTTCCGACTGACGTTCGCGTCGCGACCGAGTTCTCCGAAACCGCAACGGCGACTCTGAAATCTGTTAACGACATTAAAGATGACGAGCAGATTCTGGACCTCGGCGACGTTTCCGCACAGAAACTGGCTGACATCCTGAAAAACGCCAAAACCATCCTGTGGAACGGCCCGGTTGGCGTATTCGAATTCCCGAACTTCCGTAAAGGGACTGAAATCGTGGCTAACGCTATCGCGGACAGCGAAGGTTTCTCCATCGCTGGCGGCGGCGACACCCTGGCAGCGATCGACCTGTTCGGCATCGCTGACAAAATTTCCTACATCTCCACTGGCGGCGGCGCGTTCCTTGAATTCGTCGAAGGCAAAGTCCTGCCGGCAGTAGCGATGCTCGAAGAGCGCGCTAAGCAGTAATTCAGTTCAGGCGGGGAAACCCGCCTGTTTTTCAGCGCGCTTAAGGGCTCGCGAACCTTCTTCAACGGTCGAAGATACAGATACAGGACTAAGTAACATGTCTAAAATTTTTGATTTCGTAAAACCGGGCGTCATCACTGGCGACGACGTTCAGAAAGTGTTCCAGGTAGCGAAAGAAAACAACTTTGCACTGCCGGCGGTAAACTGCGTAGGTACTGACTCCATCAACGCCGTTCTGGAAGCTGCTGCGAAAGTTCGCTCTCCGGTTATCGTTCAGTTCTCTAACGGCGGCGCGGCGTTCATCGCAGGTAAAGGCGTGAAAACTGACGTTCCTCAGGGTGCTGCTATCCTCGGCGCTATCTCTGGCGCGCACCACGTGCACCAGATGGCTGAGCACTACGGCGTGCCGGTTATCCTGCACACTGACCACTGCGCGAAGAAACTGCTGCCGTGGATCGACGGCCTGCTGGACGCGGGTGAAAAACACTTCGCCGCTACCGGCAAACCGCTGTTCTCTTCTCACATGATCGACCTGTCTGAAGAGTCTCTGCACGAAAACATCGAAATCTGCTCTAAATACCTGGCGCGCATGGCCAAAATGGACATGACCCTGGAAATCGAACTGGGTTGCACCGGTGGCGAAGAAGACGGCGTGGACAACAGCCACATGGACGCTTCCGCCCTGTACACCCAGCCGGAAGACGTGGATTACGCGTACACCGAGCTGAGCAAAATCAGCCCGCGCTTCACCATCGCCGCTTCCTTCGGTAACGTACACGGCGTGTACAAACCGGGTAACGTCGTTCTGACCCCGACTATCCTGCGCGACTCTCAGGAATATGTTTCCAAGAAACACAACCTGCCGCACAACAGCCTGAACTTCGTCTTCCACGGTGGTTCCGGTTCTTCCGCCCAGGAAATCAAAGACTCCGTTAGCTACGGCGTAGTGAAAATGAACATCGATACCGACACCCAATGGGCAACCTGGGACGGTATCCTGCAGTACTACAAAACTAACGAAGCTTACCTGCAGGGCCAGCTGGGCAACCCGAAAGGCGAAGACCAGCCGAACAAGAAATACTACGATCCGCGCGTATGGCTGCGTGCTGCACAGACTTCCATGGTGACTCGTCTGGAGCAGGCATTTAAAGAGCTGAACGCGATCGACGTTCTGTAAGAAAAATCTGTTTCTTACCCTGAAGCCCGCAGCAATGCGGGCTTTTTTATTAGCTTAACAACAGGATAGCGCGGCAGAAAACTGTGATCCATTTGGCAAAACGTGCACTTATTGTTTACCCTATAACCTGACTGCCCTGTCGCAGGCTGAGTTATTTACTTCCCCCTGGGGGATTCATAAGGAATGTTAAATGGAAGATTTGAACGTTGTCGATAGCATCAACCACGCCGGGACGTGGCTGGCACGCAACCAGGAGCTGCTGCTGAGCTATGCCGTCAACATCGTCGCGGCTATCGCTATCCTGATCGTCGGGATGATCGTGGCGCGCGTCGTCTCTAACACCGTCAACCGCCTGATGCTGGCGCGTAAAATTGACGCCACCGTTGCCGATTTCCTCTCCGCGCTGGTGCGCTATGCGGTTATCGCCTTTACGCTGATTGCCGCCCTGGGCCGCGTGGGCGTGCAGACCGCCTCGGTCATTGCGGTACTGGGCGCCGCGGGTTTAGCCGTCGGTCTGGCGCTGCAGGGGTCACTGTCTAACCTCGCGGCTGGCGTACTGCTGGTGATGTTCCGCCCGTTCCGCGCCGGTGAATATGTCGATCTCGGCGGCATTGCGGGTACCGTACAGAATGTGCAGATTTTCTCCACGACCCTGCGCACCGTCGATGGCAAAATCGTGGTGGTGCCGAACGGCAAAATTATCGCCGGCAACATCATTAACTTCTCCCGCGAACCGGCGCGCCGCAATGAGTTTATTATCGGCGTCTCTTACGATGCCGATATCGACAAGGTGAAGCAGCTCCTGACCTCGATTATCGAATCTGACGATCGTATTCTGCGCGATCGGGAAATGACGGTGCGCCTGAACGAACTCGGCGCCTCGTCGGTGAACTTCGTGGTGCGCGTGTGGAGCAAAAGCAGCGATCTGCAAAACGTCTACTGGGATATCCTCGAGCGCATCAAGCGTGAATTTGACGCCAATGGCATCAGTTTCCCTTATCCGCAGATGGATGTTCATGTGGTGCGCCTGCCGGAAAAAGCCGAGTAAACCACCACTCAGTGACTCAGGCCGGCCATGCCGGCCTTTTTTAATGGGTCATTATTAGCTTCGCTTATTAATGATTAATACTTTCAATTTCCGCTAATAATCCATTCGCGTTATAGTCAGCGCCACTCTCGAAGACAGCGGAAAAATCCTTATGTTTACCTATTACTTTCAGGGCCTTGCCCTGGGAGCGGCAATGATTTTGCCGCTTGGCCCACAAAATGCTTTCGTGATGAACCAGGGCATCCGTCGTCAGTATCACCTGATGATTGCCTTGCTGTGCGCCGTCAGCGACTTGCTGCTGATCTGCGCCGGCATTTTTGGCGGCAGCGCGCTGCTGATGCAGTCCCCCTGGCTACTGGCGCTCGTGACCTGGGGCGGCGTGGCCTTTTTACTGTGGTACGGCTTTGGCGCGATGAAGACGGCGTTCAGTCAGAATCTTGAGCTCGCCAGCGCCGAGGCGATGCAGCAGGGGCGCTGGAAAATCATTATCACTATGCTGGCTGTCACCTGGCTGAATCCGCACGTTTATCTGGATACGTTTGTGGTGCTGGGCAGCCTGGGAGGCCAGCTGGCGGTGGAGCCGAAGCGCTGGTTTGCGCTGGGAACCATTAGCGCCTCTTTCCTGTGGTTCTTTGGTCTGGCGCTGTTGGCCGCCTGGCTGGCGCCGCGGCTGCGTACCGCCAGAGCCCAGCGGATCATCAACATTGTGGTCGGCACCGTCATGTGGTTTATTGCGTTTCAGCTGGCAAAAGAGGGCGTCGTCCATATCCAGGCGTTGCTCAACTAAGCGTTGTCCGATGGACTTTCCTGCTGTACGCGCTAAGCTTGCTGGCATGCGTCCCGTAAGGGCGATTTAAGTAACATGGAGAAACGACAGTGAAGTTAAAAGTCTTAGCCCTGGCGGCAACACTCGGATTTAGCACGATGGCGGCACAGGCAAGCGAATTGCCGGACGGTCCGCACATTGTGACTTCAGGCACAGCAAGCGTTGCGGCGGTTCCGGATATCGCTACCCTGGCGATCGAAGTGAACGTGGCGGCAAAAGATGCCGCATCGGCAAAAAAACAGGCTGACGATCGCGTTGCGCAATACCTCTCTTTCCTCGAAAAGAGCGGCATTGCGAAAAAAGACATCAACTCGGCGAATCTGCGTACCCAACCTGATTACGACTATCAGAACGGGAAAAGCATTCTGAAAGGCTATCGCGCGGTGCGCACCGTCGAAGTGACCTTGCGCCAGCTGGATAAACTCAACGGTCTGCTGGATGGCGCCCTGAAAGCCGGTCTGAACGAAATTCGCTCCGTCTCGCTGGGCGTTGCGCAACCGGACGCCTACAAAGATAAAGCGCGTAAAGCGGCGATCGACGACGCCGTGCACCAGGCGCAGGAGCTGGCCGCAGGTTTCCACAGCAAGCTGGGGCCGGTGTACAGCGTACGCTACCATGTCTCTAATTATCAGCCGAGCCCGATGGTTCGCATGATGAAGGCCGCTGACGCTGCGCCGGTTTCCGCCCAGGAAACCTACGAGCAGGCGACTATCCAGTTTGACGACCAGGTCGACGTCGTGTTTGAACTGCAGCCGGCGCAGGCCGCGGCACCGGCGAAACCGGCTGAAGCGCCGAAACCGGCCCAGTAAGCGATAGAAACAAAAAAGCCACTTCAGCGAAGTGGCTTTTTTTATGCCCGCGGTTTAATCCTGACGCAGCACCTTGTGACCGTAGTCGATGAGCGCATCGGTCACCCGCCGCATCATGCGGCTTTCCGGGGCAAAGCGGTGCCAGTAGAGCATACGGCGCTGAAACAGGCCGGGAGTGAGATCGATAAGCTCGCCGCTGTTGAGCTCTTTTTCGATCTGCAGATGCGGGATCATACAGCAGGTAGTGCCCTGGCGTGCCAGCTGGACGAAGGCTTCCGACGAGTTGACGATATGGCAGGGGACGCTGCCCGGCGGCAGGTCGAAGTTTTGCTGCAGAAAGGCCTGATGCATATCGTCCAGATGATCGAAGGCGACGACCGGCGCTTTCAGCAGCGCCGAACGCGTTACGCCGTTCGGGAAGTAGCGTTGCGCAAACTCTTTTGAGGCGACAAACAGGTAATCGAGCGCGCCGAGCTGATCCACCAGGCAGCTTGGCAGCGCCTGCGGCTGGATACTTACCGCGCCGACCACTTCGCCACGGCGCAGGCGCTCCTGGGTGCGGGTTTCATCTTCCACCTGCAGGTTGAGACGAATAGGGGAGTCCGACAGCACATTAGCCAGCGCCGGCAGCAGCCAGGTCGCCAGACTGTCGGCGTTCACCGCCAGCGACAGCAACAGCGGCGTGGAGCCAGTCTGCTCGTCGCCCAGCCACTCCTCTTCCAGCAGTTCAACCTGGCGCAACAGAGCCAGCAATTTTTGTCCTTGCTCGGTTGGGCGCGGCGGCACGGTACGTACCAGCAGCGGCTGGCCGAACATATTTTCCAGCTGCTTAATTCGCTGTGAGACGGCGGACTGGGTAATACATAGCTTCTGCGCGGCGCGCTCAAATCCTCGTTCTCTAATCACCGCGTCCAGCGCTTGTAGTGTCCTGTAGTCCGGTCGTTTCATTATTCTGGCGTGCCCCCATAACTAATCGTTATCTCGCACTATGACATAAATTTTTATTTGATACAGACGAAATTGGTCTGCTCTGTTGTGTGATCTGCATCGCAGGGACATTTCCACTGTCGATGTTCTATAATGCGCCACAGGCATTCACATCTCGGACCATGATTATGACGCAGGATGAACTGAAAAAAGCGGTAGGTTGGGCAGCGCTGCAATACGTACAGCCAGGGACCATTGTGGGCGTTGGCACCGGCTCGACGGCGGCCCATTTTATTGACGCGCTGGGCACCATGAAAGGGCAGATCGAAGGGGCGGTCTCCAGCTCCGATGCCTCCACCGAGAAGCTGAAAAGCCTCGGGATCACCGTCTTCGATCTCAACAGCGTCGATCGCCTGGGGATCTACGTTGACGGCGCGGATGAGATCAACGGTCACATGCAGATGATCAAAGGCGGCGGCGCGGCGCTGACCCGTGAGAAGATCATCGCTTCGGTGGCCGATAAATTTATCTGCATCGCCGATGCTTCCAAGCAGGTCGATATTCTGGGCAAATTCCCGCTGCCGGTTGAAGTCATTCCGATGGCGCGCAGCGCCGTTGCACGCCAGCTGGTCAAGCTGGGCGGTCGTCCGGAATACCGTCAGGGCGTGGTGACCGATAACGGCAACGTGATCCTTGACGTGCACGGCCTGGAAATTCTCGATGCTATCGCGCTGGAAAACGCGATTAACGGCATTCCTGGCGTCGTGACCGTAGGGCTGTTCGCCAATCGCGGCGCCGACGTGGCGCTGATCGGCACCGCTGACGGTGTGAAAACCATCGTAAAATAGTCTGTCCGCAGGGAGCCAACCGGCTCCCTCGCAAATATTTTTTCACCTGGTGCAATTTAGTGACTTCTGTCACATTTGTGCAACCATTCTGATTAACGCGCTACCGTTCATTATCTTTCTGGTGTTTTGTCCTGCCATTTCCTTCTGAATGACATTTCTTCAGGACGGCGACGCAAACGTTCATATTGCCGCGATAGTTTTTTTTGATATGTTGCTGAGACGAACTTTCGTTCAGCACGACATCAGTTAAGACAAAACAGGACGGGGAAATGGCTAAGGTATCACTGGAAAAAGACAAGATTAAATTTCTGCTGGTTGAAGGTGTGCATCAAAAGGCAATCGATAGCCTTCGCGCGGCAGGTTACACCAACATTGAATTTCATAAAGGCGCGCTGGATTCCGAACAGCTGAAAGCGTCGATCCGTGATGCCCATTTCATCGGCCTGCGTTCCCGTACCCACCTGACTGAAGAGATTTTCGCCGCGGCGGAAAAACTGGTTGCTGTCGGCTGCTTCTGCATCGGTACCAACCAGGTCGATCTGGACGCCGCCGCAAAGCGCGGTATTCCGGTGTTTAACGCGCCATTCTCCAATACCCGTTCGGTGGCCGAGTTGGTGATCGGTGAGCTGCTGCTGCTGCTGCGCGGCGTGCCGGAAGCCAACGCTAAGGCGCATCGCGGCGTATGGAATAAGCTGGCGGTGGGGAGCTTTGAAGCGCGCGGCAAGAAACTGGGGATTATCGGTTACGGCCACATCGGCACCCAGCTCGGCATTCTGGCGGAATCGCTGGGGATGCATGTCTTCTTCTATGATATTGAAAACAAACTGCCGCTCGGCAACGCCACTCAGGTACAGCATCTCTCCGACCTGCTGAACATGAGCGACGTGGTCAGCCTGCACGTGCCGGAAAACGCCTCCACCAAAAATATGATGGGCGCGGAAGAGCTGGCGCTGATGAAGCCGGGCGCGCTGCTGATCAACGCCTCCCGCGGTACCGTGGTGGATATTCCGGCGCTATGCGATGCGCTGGCGAGTAAGCATCTGGCCGGGGCGGCAATCGACGTCTTCCCGACCGAACCCGCGACTAACAGCGACCCCTTCACTTCGCCGCTGTGCGAATTTGATAACGTGATCCTCACTCCGCATATCGGTGGCTCCACTCAGGAAGCGCAGGAGAACATCGGTCTGGAAGTGGCCGGCAAACTGGCCAAGTACTCTGACAACGGGTCAACCCTGTCGGCGGTTAACTTCCCGGAAGTTTCTCTGCCGCTGCACGGCGGACGCCGTCTGCTGCACATCCATGAGAACCGGCCGGGCGTCCTGACCGCCATCAACCAGATCTTCGCCGCGCAGAGCATCAACATTGCCGCCCAGTATCTGCAAACGTCGCCGCAGATGGGCTACGTGGTTATTGATATCGAAGCGGAAGAAGACGTTGCCCAGCAGGCGCTGCAGGCAATGAAAGCGATCCCGGGAACTATCCGCGCCCGTCTGCTGTTCTAATCATTTTTGCCTCTCGGGCAGGTCGCGTACCTGCCCGTTTTTTTGTTAATACCTTCCAGGCTGAATTTCTCGTCCCCGCGTACCTACCAACACCAGATTTTCCCCGGGGTGATCACCGCCGGCAGCGGGATATCCCACTCTTCGCTCGGCAGGGTGTCCACCTGCTGGCAGTCGTGCGCGTAGCCCACCGGCTGCAGGCGATACTGCTGCCAGTTTTGCAGCGTCCGGTCGTAAAAACCGCCACCCATCCCCAGCCGTTGACCGCCGGCATCGAAGGCCACCAGCGGGGTGACCAGCACATCGAGTTCAGCGAGCGGCAGCACGTCGCGCACGTCGAGCTTCGGTTCGCGGATCTTCAGGCGATTCACTATCAGTTCGCTCTGCGGATGGTAATGTAAAAACAGCAGGTTACCGGGGCTAAACGGATGCAGCACCGGGAGATAGACTCGCTTACCGGCCCGCCAGAGCTGGTCGATCAGCGGTTGGGTGTCCAGCTCGCCGTCAAAGGAGAGAAACAGCGCCACGGTGTGGGCGAGAACCACCGGCGGCCAGGCCATCATCCGCTCTGCGGCCTGCAGGGCAAACTGCCGCTGTTGCTCAGGGCTGAGCGCGCGTCGACGCTCGCGGATCTGCTGGCGAATGTGCTGGCGGGAGAGCAGGGTATCGGGCTGTAGAGTCATGCAGGTCTCATGGCGAACAGGCGAAACAATAGAAAACAGTGTAATACAGTGCGGCATCAGCCGAAAACAGGCGTGGGGAAATAATGCGAGGTAAGGAAGGGAATCTCCGAGATGCCGCCGCAGGCTGTAACCCTTGAACCCTTGGTTCAAGGTGAATGTGTCGTCACAGTTTTAAGGCTTCTCGGACGGACCGAGCATGCTCACCAACCGTGGAGCGCCACATTCTTGTGGTATGAAATATCGGCTCAGGGGACTGGCCCGCTTGCAAACATCTCAGAGAAATTTTGTTCCTGGAATTACTCTAACACAGTTAACTGCAAAGTGTTATTCAAACTTCGACCCTGGTCTTTCGCTTATGCGACCTTGCTCAAGCAATGCTTGCTCGATGGTCTGCTGAAGCATGCGAATGCGCTGCTCCATACTGGAAGCGTAGTCGCGGGTCTTCGCTTTTTCCTGAGTCAACTCATAGCTGATGTTCAACGCGGCGATGAAGACCAGCTGCTCAGTATTTGTGACTCTAGTGCGTTCTTTTAAATCTTGCAACCGCTGATTAAGGTCTTCAGCTGCCTGATTCAGGGCATCCCTTTGTTCAGGCGGGCAATTCACTCGCAGTGAACGGCCGAAAATTTGGAGATCTACGGGTTGTGCAGACATGCCACCTTCCTGCTGATTGACTGCGCTGCCTTCACACCCTGACCCGGGTCTGCGAAGGGGCGACACTATAGCTACCCTGGTGCGAAGATACAAGCCCTATTCTGGTTCACCAGGGTCCAAAGTGGTAGCATACCATGAATATTCCTCCCAACGATGACGAATGCGCATGTCTATACAGAACGAAATGCCTGGTTACAACGATGTAGACCAGTTACTGAACCAACAAGGGGTAGGGCTTACCCCGGCCGAGATGCACGGTTTGATCAGCGGATTACTGTGCGGCGGCAACACGGACAGCAGCTGGCAGCCGCTGGTGCACGACCTGACCAACGAAGGTCTCGCCTTCGGCCATGAGCTGGCCCAGGCGCTGCGTAACATGCATTCCGCCATCAGCGACTCACTGGATGACGACGGCTTCCTCTTTCAACTGTATCTGCCGGAAGGCGATGCGGTGAGCGTCTTTGACCGCGCCGACGCCCTCGCCGGCTGGGTCAACCACTTCCTTCTCGGCCTTGGCGTTAGCCAGCCGAAGCTGGATAAAGTGAAAGACGAAACCGGGGAAGCGATTGACGATCTGCGTAATATTGCCCAACTGGGCTACGATGAAGACGAAGATCAGGAAGAGCTGGAGATGTCTCTGGAGGAGATTATCGAGTATGTCCGCGTTGCCGCACTGCTGTGCCACGACACCTTTGCGCGTCAGCAGCCAACCGCACCGGAAGTCCGCAAACCGACATTACACTAACTAAAATTCGTTCAGGGGGCGTCATGACTCAGCAGGAATTTCTCTCGCGTCGCCAGGCGCTGTTGGCGCAGATGCAGCCAGGCAGCGCGGCGCTGATTTTCGCCGCACCGGAAGCGGTGCGCAGTGCAGATTCGGAATATCCCTACCGGCAGAACAGCGATTTCTGGTACTTCACCGGCTTCAACGAACCGGAAGCGCTGCTGGTGTTGATTAAAAGCGATGAAACCCACAACCATAGCGTGCTGTTCAACCGGGTTCGCGATCTGACCGCTGAGATCTGGTTCGGTCGCCGTCTGGGCCAGGAGGCCGCGCCGGCGAAGCTGGGCGTTGACCGGGCGCTGGCGTTCAGCGAAATCAACCAGCAGCTGTATCAGCTGCTCAACGGTCTGGACGCTATCTATTTTGCCCAGGGCGAATATGCCTATGCCGATGAGATTGTGTTCAACGCCCTCGAAAAACTCCGCAAAGGCTCGCGGCAGAACCTGCAGGCGCCGAACTCGGTGATCGACTGGCGGCCCATTGTGCATGAGATGCGCCTGTTCAAATCCGCGGAAGAGCTGGCCGTGATGCGCCGCGCCGGGGAGATCAGCGCCCTGGCCCATACCCGGGCGATGGAAAAATGCCGCCCTGGCATGTTCGAGTATCAGCTGGAGGGCGAAATTCTCCATGAATTCAATCGCCACGGCGCGCGCTTCCCCTCCTATAACACCATCGTTGGCGGCGGCGAAAACGGCTGCATTCTGCACTACACCGAAAACGAATCTGAACTGCGCGACGGCGATTTAGTGCTGATTGACGCCGGCTGCGAGTATCGCGGCTATGCCGGCGACATTACCCGCACCTTCCCGGTGAACGGCAAATTCAGCCAGCCGCAGCGCGAAATCTACGATATCGTGCTGGAATCGCTGGAGACCGCGCTGGAACTCTATCGCCCGGGCACCTCAATCTGCCAGGTGAACCAGGAAGTGGTGCGCATTATGATCACCGGCCTGGTGCGGCTGGGGATCCTCAAAGGCGAGGTTGACGAGCTGATCGCCAATAATGCCCACCGCCCGTACTTTATGCACGGTCTGAGCCACTGGCTGGGGCTGGATGTACACGATGTCGGTCACTACGACACCGACCGTTCTCGCGTCCTGGAGCCGGGGATGGTGCTGACCGTCGAACCGGGGCTGTATATCGCCGCCGACGCCGACGTGCCGGCGCAGTACCGCGGCATCGGCATCCGTATTGAAGATGACATCGTCATTACCGAAGACGGCAACGAAAATCTCACCGCCGGCGTGGTGAAGAAGGCGGATGAGATCGAAGCGCTGATGGCGGCGGCGCGCCAGTCATGAGCGTGCTGATCGTCGGCGGCGGGATGACCGGGGCGACGCTCGCCCTGGCCATCTCCCGTTTGACCGGCGGCGCGCTGCCGGTCCATCTGATTGAGGCGCAGGATCCCCAGTCGGCTCGCCATCCCGGCTTCGACGACCGGGCGATCGCCCTGGCCGCCGGCACCTGCCAGCAGCTGGCGCGCATCGGTGTCTGGCAACGTCTCGCCGAGCGGGCGACGGCTATCCAGCGGGTACACGTCAGCGACCGCGGCCATGCCGGTTTTGTGAATCTGGCGGCGGCGGATTATCGCCTGCCGGCGCTGGGTCAGGTGGTTGAACTCCACGATGTCGGCCAGCGCCTGTTTAGCCTGCTGCGCGAGGCGCCGGGCGTGACGCTGCATTGCCCGGCGAAGGTGGCAGCGGTCAGCCGCAGCCAGGAAAGCGTCAGCCTTACCCTTGAGGGGGGCGAAACGATCAGCGGCAAGCTGCTGGTGGCGGCGGACGGTTCGCGTTCGTCGCTGGGCGCCCGCTGCGGCATCAGCTGGCAACAACAGCCCTATGAGCAACTGGCGATTATCGCCAACGTAAGCACCGCGCTGCCCCACGAAGGCCGCGCTTTCGAACGTTTTACCGAGCATGGCCCGCTGGCGATGCTGCCGATGTCGCAAGGACGCTGCTCGCTGGTGTGGTGTCATCCGCAGTCGCGCCGCGACGAGGTGCTGAGCTGGTCTGACGAACGCTTTTGTCAGGAGCTGCAGCTGGCGTTCGGCTGGCGTTTGGGGCGCATTACCCACGCCGGGAAGCGCAGCGTCTATCCGCTGGCCCTCACTACCGCCAGCCGCGCGGTGTCGCACCGCCTGGCGCTGGTCGGTAACGCGGCGCAGACGCTGCACCCGATTGCCGGGCAGGGCTTTAATCTCGGCCTGCGCGATGTGATGAGTCTGGCGGAGCTGCTCGCTGACGCCCATCTCAGCGGCGAAGATGTCGGCCATTATCCGCTGCTGTGTCGCTATCAGGCGCGCAGAACAGGGGATAAAGCCGCCACCATCGGCGTGACCGATGGGCTGGTGCATCTGTTTGCCAACCGTTGGGCGCCGCTGGTGGCGGGGCGCAATGTCGGTCTGATGGCCATGGAATTATTTACCCCGGCGCGCGATGCGCTGGCGCAGCGTACCCTCGGTTGGGTTCCCCGTTAAGGAGTAGAACGTGCAAAGTGTTGATGTTGCCATTGTTGGCGGTGGAATGGTGGGGCTGGCGGTAGCCTGCGGTTTACAGGGCAGCGGCCTGCGCGTCGCGGTGCTGGAGAAAGCGGAGCCACAGCCGCTGGCTGCCGATGCGCCGCCGGCGCTGCGCGTGTCGGCAATAAACGCCGCCAGCGAAAAGCTGCTGACGAAGCTGGACGTCTGGCGCGAGATCGTTGCCCGACGCGCCAGCTGCTATCACGGAATGGAAGTGTGGGACAAAGACAGTTTCGGCCGCATTAGCTTTGATGACCAGAGCATGGGCTTCAGCCATCTGGGCCATATTATTGAAAACGCCGTGGTGCATTATGCGCTGTGGCAGAAGGCGCAGCGCTGCGCCGACGTCACCCTGCTGGCGCCTGCGCAACTGCAGCAGGTGGCGTGGGGCGAAAATGAGGCCTTTCTCAGCCTGCAGGACGGCAGCATGCTCACCGCGCGTCTGGTGATCGGCGCCGATGGGGCGAATTCGTGGCTGCGCAATAAAGCCGATATTCCGCTGACCTTCTGGGATTACCATCATCACGCGCTGGTGGCGACTATCCGTACCGCTGAGCCGCATCAGGCGGTGGCGCGCCAGGTATTTCATGGCGACGGGATCCTCGCCTTCCTGCCGCTCTGCGATCCGCACCTGTGCTCTATCGTCTGGTCGCTGTCGCCGGCGGAGGCGCAGCGGATGCAGGAGGCTGATGAAGCCACCTTTAACCAGGCGTTGAATATCGCCTTCGATAATGGCCTTGGCCTCTGCCAGCTGGAAAGCGCACGTGAAGTCTTCCCGCTGACCGGCCGCTATGCTCGCCAGTTCGCCGCCCACCGCCTGGCGCTGGTCGGCGATGCCGCGCATACCATCCACCCGCTAGCCGGGCAGGGCGTCAACCTCGGCTTTATGGATGCGGCCGAGCTTATCGACGAACTGAAGCGTCTGCACGCCCAGGGCAAAGATATCGGCCAGCATCTTTATCTGCGCCGCTACGAGCGCAGCCGCAAGCACAGCGCCGCGCTGATGCTGGCGGGTATGCAGGGCTTCCGCGACATGTTTTCCGGTAGCCATCCGGCGAAGAAGTTCCTCCGCGACATGGGGCTGAAACTGGCCGATACGCTGCCGGGCGTGAAACCGCAGCTGATTCGCCAGGCGATGGGCCTCAACGATCTGCCTGCCTGGTTACGTTAACCGCGTCACACTTCTTTCACCCGGCCTGCGCGCCGGGTTTTCCCCCTCATTTGAAATATTCTAATTTCACCTCTTTTTTCGCATTAGTTTTATTAATGTGTCCTTTTTTTTGTTAAAGAAATTAGGGCTATAAAATCGCATAAAACACCATCATTCCCTAATTCTAGCCGCGGTATTGTTAATTTTATGTGGCGTAAATCGCTTTTTTCCAGTCAATAACTCTGTAGGCTTTTCGGCGGATTTTAGTCATAAGCTAATGTGATGCCCTGAATGAGCTTATGGTTTAGCGCCGGGTTCGGTGGTAAGTTCAGGCAAAAGAGAACGTTTGCGTCGGTGTCCGTCAGCGATGCCGACGCCCCATTTCGTGGCGAAAAATCGCCGACAATCTCGTGGCTGGTTCCGTTTTATTCGATGAGGAAAAGATGGCTCAACAGACTCCGTTGTATGAACAACACACGCTGTGCGGCGCGCGCATGGTGGATTTCCATGGCTGGATGATGCCGCTGCATTACGGATCCCAGATTGATGAGCACCATGCGGTGCGCGGCGAAGCAGGCATGTTCGATGTGTCGCATATGACCATCGTTGATTTCCACGGCAGCCGGACCAGAGAGTTCTTGCGCTATTTGCTGGCCAACGACGTGGCGAAGCTCACCACCCCGGGCAAAGCGCTCTACACCGGCATGCTGACCGCCTCCGCCGGCGTCATCGACGACCTGATTGTCTATTTCCTCTCTGAAGATTATTTCCGCCTCGTTGTTAACTCCGCCACCCGCGAAAAAGACCTCGCCTGGATTTCCGAACAAGCTGAACCTTACGGCCTTGAAATCATCGTTCGCGACGATCTGTCGCTGATCGCGGTCCAGGGTCCACAGGCGAAAGCGAAGGCGGCGACGCTGTTCACCGATGCGCAGCGTCAGGCCGTGGAAGGTATGAAGCCGTTCTTCGGCGTGCAGGCCGGCGAGCTGTTTATCGCCACCACCGGCTATACCGGCGAAGCGGGTTATGAAATCGCCATGCCGAACGAGCAGGCGGCGGATTTCTGGCGCGGTCTGCTGGACGCTGGCGTTAAGCCGTGCGGTCTCGGCGCGCGCGATACCCTGCGCCTGGAGGCCGGGATGAACCTGTATGGCCAGGAGATGGACGAAGGCGTCTCTCCGCTGGCGGCGAATATGGGCTGGACTATTGCCTGGGAACCGGCGGATCGTAACTTTATCGGTCGCGAAGCGCTGGAGATGCAGCGTGAAAAGGGCACCGAACAGCTGGTTGGCCTGGTGATGACCGAGAAAGGCGTCCTGCGCGGCGGCCTGCCGGTACGTTTTACCGATAGCGACGGTAATCAAAAAGAAGGCATTATCACCAGCGGCACCTTCTCGCCGACCCTGGGCTACAGTATCGCGCTGGCTCGCGTGCCGGCCGGGATTGGCGACACCGCGGTGGTGCAAATTCGTAACCGTGAAATGCCGGTAAAAGTGACTAAACCTGGTTTTGTACGCAATGGCAAAGCCATTGTGTGATTTCCCTTTTTTGGAGATGAATTGATGAGCAACGTACCAGCAGAACTGAAATACAGCAAAGAACACGAGTGGCTGCGTAAAGAAGCGGACGGCACCTATACCGTCGGGATCACCGAGCATGCGCAGGAGCTGCTGGGCGATATGGTATTCGTTGATCTGCCGGAAGTGGGCGCCACCGTTGAAGCGGGCGCCGATTGCGCGGTTGCCGAATCCGTGAAGGCGGCTTCCGATATTTATGCCCCGATCAGCGGTGAAATCGTTGCCGTTAACGAAGAGCTGAACGACTCGCCGGAACTGGTCAACAGCGACCCGTACACCGATGGCTGGATCTTCAAAATCAAAGCCAGCGATGAAGCGCAGGTTGCCGCGCTGCTGGATGCGACCGCCTATGAAGCTCTGTTAGAAGACGAATAAATACGTTTCATCCTTCACGCTGCAGGGGCGTTGGCTTCCTGCCGCGCGCATGATTTTGCGTATTCCGGCCCGGTAAGCATCAGCGTTTGCCGGGCAAACCAGTCAGACAATCACGATTCACCGCACGTTTCAGGAACCATCGCTCATGACTCAGACTTTAAGTCAGCTTGAAAACCGCGACGCCTTTATCGAACGTCACATTGGCCCGGACGCTCAGCAGCAGCAAGAGATGCTGAAGACCGTCGGCGCGGATTCGCTTAACGCCCTGATCGGCCAGATTGTGCCGCAGGATATCCAGCTGGCGACCCCACCGCAGGTGGGCGACGCGACAACCGAATTCGCCGCGCTGGCAGAGCTGAAGGCGATCGCCGGTCGCAACAAGCGCTTCAAGTCTTACATCGGCATGGGCTACACCGCCGTGCAGCTGCCGCCGGTTATTCAGCGCAACATGCTGGAAAATCCGGGCTGGTATACCGCCTATACCCCTTACCAGCCGGAAGTCTCCCAGGGCCGTCTGGAATCGCTGCTCAACTTCCAGCAGGTTACGCTGGATCTCACCGGGCTGGATATTGCTTCCGCTTCGCTGCTCGATGAAGCGACCGCCGCCGCCGAAGCGATGGCGATGGCCAAACGCGTCAGCAAACTGAAAAACGCCAACCGTTTCTTCGTCGCCGCCGACGTCCATCCGCAAACCCTGGACGTGGTGCGCACTCGTGCGGAAACCTTCGGTTTCGACGTGATCGTCGATGACGCCGACAAAGTGCTCGATCACCAGGATGTCTTCGGCGTGCTGCTGCAGCAGGTGGGCACCACCGGCGAAATCCACGATTACAGCAAACTGATCGCCGAGCTGAAAGCGCGCAAAGTGATTGTCAGCGTCGCTGCCGACTTTATGGCACTGGTGCTGCTGACGGCGCCGGGCAAGCAGGGCGCGGATATCGTCTTCGGCTCCGCCCAACGCTTCGGCGTGCCGATGGGCTATGGCGGCCCACACGCGGCCTTCTTCGCGGCGAAAGATGAATTCAAACGCTCCATGCCGGGCCGGATTATCGGCGTATCGAAAGATGCGGCGGGGAATACCGCGCTGCGCATGGCGATGCAGACTCGCGAACAGCACATCCGCCGCGAGAAAGCGAACTCCAACATTTGTACCTCGCAGGTGCTGCTGGCCAACATCGCCAGCCTGTACGCGGTATTCCACGGCCCGGCGGGTCTGAAACGTATCGCAGGCCGCATTCATCGCCTGACCGACATTCTGGCCGATGGCCTGCAGAAGAAAGGGCTGAAGCTTCGTCATGCCCACTACTTTGACACCCTGTGCGTGGAAGTGGCGGATAAAGCCGCGGTGCTGGCGCGTGCCGAAGCCCTGCAGATTAACCTGCGCAGCGATATTCACGGCGCGGTGGGCATTACGCTCGATGAAGCGACCACCCGCGAAGACGTGCTCAACCTGTTCCGCGCCATCGTCGGCGACGATCATGGTCTGGACATCGATACCCTGGATAAAGACGTGGCGCTGGACAGCCGCTCCATCCCGGCGGCGATGCTGCGCGACGATGCGATCCTCACCCATCCGGTGTTCAACCGCTACCATAGCGAGACCGAGATGATGCGCTACATGCACGCCCTGGAGCGTAAAGATCTGGCGCTGAACCAGGCGATGATCCCGCTGGGCTCCTGCACCATGAAGCTGAACGCCGCGGCGGAGATGATCCCCATCACCTGGCCGGAGTTCGCTGAGCTGCACCCGTTCTGCCCGGTAGAGCAGGCGGAAGGGTATCATCAGATGATCGCTCAGCTCTCCGACTGGCTGGTGAAACTGACCGGCTATGACGCCGTCTGCATGCAGCCGAACTCCGGCGCGCAGGGCGAATATGCTGGCCTGCTGGCGATTCGCCACTACCATGAGAGCCGCAACGAAGGCCATCGCGATATCTGCCTGATCCCAAGCTCCGCGCACGGCACCAACCCGGCTTCCGCGCAGATGGCGGGTATGCAGGTGGTGGTGGTGGCGTGCGACAAAAACGGCAACATCGATCTCGCCGACCTGCGTGAAAAAGCAGAGCAGGCGGGAGCGAATCTCTCCTGCATCATGGTCACCTATCCGTCGACCCACGGCGTATATGAAGAGACCATTCGCGAAGTGTGCGAGATCGTGCACCAGTTCGGCGGCCAGGTTTACCTTGACGGCGCCAACATGAACGCCCAGGTCGGGATCACCTCTCCGGGCTTTATCGGCGCTGACGTTTCGCACCTCAACCTGCATAAAACGTTCTGCATTCCGCACGGCGGCGGCGGCCCGGGTATGGGCCCAATCGGCGTGAAAGCGCACCTGGCGCCGTTCGTGCCGGGTCACAGCGTGGTGCAGATTGAAGGGATGCTGACCCGTCAGGGCGCGGTTTCCGCTGCGCCGTTCGGCAGCGCGTCCATCCTGCCGATCAGCTGGATGTATATCCGTATGATGGGCGCGGAAGGGCTGAAGCAGGCGAGCCAGAATGCGATCCTTAACGCCAACTATATCGCTACCCGTCTGAAAGACGCCTACCCGGTGCTCTACACCGGTCGCGATGGTCGCGTGGCGCACGAATGTATTCTCGATATTCGTCCGCTGAAAGAAGAGACCGGCATTAGCGAGCTGGATATCGCCAAGCGCCTGATCGACTTTGGCTTCCATGCGCCGACCATGTCCTTCCCGGTAGCGGGTACGCTGATGGTTGAGCCGACGGAATCGGAAAGCAAGGTGGAGCTGGACCGCTTTATCGACGCGATGCTGGCGATCCGCGCGGAGATCGACCGCGTCAAAGCCGGTGAATGGCCGCTGGAAGACAACCCGCTGGTGAACGCGCCGCATACCCAGGGTGAGATCGTTGGGGAATGGAACCATCCGTACAGCCGCGAGCTGGCGGTATTCCCGGCGGGCCTGCACAACAAATACTGGCCGACGGTGAAACGCCTGGACGACGTGTACGGCGACCGTAATCTGTTCTGCTCCTGCGTGCCGATGAGCGAATATCAGTAACGTGCGGAATTAGCTATACTTTTAAAGGCGCTGCGGCGCCTTTATTTTTTGGGAGAAAAGCATGGGGATAGCACTGATTAGCGGCGCGAGCCGCGGAATAGGCCGGGCGACGGCGCTGCTGCTGGCGCAGGAAGGGTATACTGTCGCGGTCAATTATCATCACAATATTAACGCTGCCACCGAGGTGGTGAATACCATTGTTGCCGCCGGCGGCAAAGCCACGGCGCTGCGGGCGGATATCAGTGATGAAGCGCAGGTGATGGCGATGTTTGAGGCGATTGACCGCATGGGCGAGCCGCTGACGGCGCTGGTCAACAACGCCGGGATCCTCTTTACCCAGTGTACGGTGGAGAGCCTGAGCGCCGAGCGCATTAACCGCGTGCTGGCGACCAACGTGACCGGCTATTTCCTCTGCTGCCGCGAAGCGGTCAAGCGCATGGCGCATCAGCATGGCGGCAAGGGCGGGGCGATAGTTAACGTGTCGTCGGCGGCGTCGCGCCTTGGCTCGCCGGGAGAATATGTTGATTACGCTGCGTCGAAAGGGGCGGTGGATACCCTGACCACCGGGCTGGCGCTGGAGGTGGCGGCGCAGGGGATCCGGGTAAATGGCGTGCGCCCTGGCCTGATTTATACCGAGATGCACGCCTCCGGCGGCGAACCGGGGCGCGTGGATCGGGTGAAGCATTCGCTGCCGATGCGGCGCGGCGGTCAGCCGGAAGAGGTCGCTCAGGCCATTGCCTGGCTGCTGAGCGACAAAGCGTCCTATGTGACGGGCAGTTTCCTCGAACTGGCGGGCGGTAAATAACCCGCTGATGTCAATTGCCCGGCGGCGCTGCGTTTGCCGGGCATGGGGGTAAGGCGAACGGTAGGCCGGGTAAGGCGTAGCCGCCACCCGGCATAAAGTCCGGTAAAGTGGCTGGCCTACCAGGAGGCCAGCCACAGCCGCAGACGCATTCCCCAGCCGCTGGTCCAGCCGGTGGTAACCGACTTCACCTCGCCTCGATAAATCACCACCAGCGTTGGCGTCACCCGAATGTCCCACTGCCGCGCCAGCTGGCCGCTCGGGTCATTCACCGTCGGCAGCGCCAGTTTCTTTTTGGCAAGCCACGTCTCCAGCGCGGCGTTATCGCCGGATCGCAGGGCCACGGTCAGCACATTGCCGCCATCGGCGGCAAGCGATTCCACCGACGGCGTGGTGTAGCGACAGACCCCGCACCAGGTGGCCCAGACGTACAGCAGCAGCGGCTTTTGCTGGCTCATGGCGTTCAGATCCACCGCCCTGCCGTCGAGGGTGCGCAGCGATGTGGCGCTGACGTTTTGCGGCAGCGCGGGCTGGCGAAAATAATCCACCGCCAGGCCCACCGCCGCGCCAATCAGCAGCCACACCGCCAGCTCACGCAGCCAGCGCCGGAGCTTACTGGCCACGGGCTTTCGCCAGCTGCTCTTTCACCAGCCCCTCCAGTTCGTCAGCAGGGATCGCCCCGGCCACCATCTGATCGCCGATGATGGTCGCCGGCGTGCCCTGAATATTCAGCACCTGCGACAAAATCAGGTTCATCTTCAGCGAATCCATGGTCTTGTCATCGAGACTGACGCTGTCGGTGGCGGTTTTCTTCTGCGCCGCGGCGATGCTGGCGTCATCGTGATAGCCTTTTTTCGCCATCAGCCGCTGATGCAGCGCCCAGAACTTATCGGGCTGCTGGCGCCAGGTAGAGAGCGCCGCTTTGGCGGCATTGACCGAACTTTGCCCCTTGAACGGCAGCAGCTTCACGATCAGCTGGATGTCCGGGTTATCGTGGACGATTTTTTCCAGCATCGGATCAAACTGTTTACAGTAAGGACAGTTGTAATCGGTAAACGAGACGATCGTCAGCTTCGGCGCTTTCGCGCCGGTGCGCGGGCTGTTCGGATCGTTAAACAGCAGCTGCGCCAGCTGGTCATTACCGTTTGCTGGTGGTTCTTCCGCCGGGGCGGCGAAGCTGAAGGCGGATACGCACAGCAGCAATAAGGCGGTGATAGCTCTCATGTTAGTTTCCTTTGGCGGCGGACAGGGTGGCGAGGAGGTGTTCGCGATCTAACAGCGCAGGCAGGATCTCTCCCTGCGGCAATCCCGGTCCGTAAATCTGGTTAAACGGCACCGCGGCGCTGCCGCGGTCGGTTAAAAACTGACTAATCGTGGCGGAGGGGCGGCTCCAGTCGCCGCGCAGGGCGACCACGTCCGGCGCTAACAGCGCCTGCTGGACGTCATCGCGCAGCAGCACGTTGTATTTATTGGCTTTACAGGTCACGCACCAGTCGGCGGTGACATCAATAAACACCCGCTTATGTTCCGCCAGGGCGCTGGCGATAGCCTGCTCGCTGAGCGGCTGCCAGTTAACCCGGTCGCGGCGCGGGCCCTCGCCGTCAGGCCGGGAGACAAAGGCGACGGCGCCGGCCACCACGATGGCCAGAGCCCCTGCGCGCAGCGCTGTCCGCCAGCGGTAGCGCCAGGCGGTGGCCAGCAGCAGGGCTACGGTCAGTATCACCAGCAGGGTAAGCACCGGGGTACGGCCGATGTGGATCGTCAGCAGGTTGACCAGCCATAGCGCCGAGCCAAGCATCATCACCCCCAGCGCCACCCGCAGATGATTCATCCAGCGGCCTGGGCGCGGAAGGCGTTGCGCCAGCCCCGGCCAGGCGACGATCAGCAGCCACGGCAGGCTCATGCCGACCCCCATGGCGAAGAAAATCCCCCACAGCAGCGGCAGCGGCGCCACCAGCGCCACCGACACGGCGGTGCCGAGGAACGGCGCGGTGCAGGGCGTCGCCAGCAGGGTGGCGAAGGCGCCCTGCCAGAAATGGCCCATTAAGCCGTTGCCGCCGCGGGTGGCGAGGAAGGTGCTGGCGGTGGAGGAGAGGCGGATTTCGAACAGCCCCAGCAGACTGGCGCTGAACAGGACCATCACCAGCGCCATGGCGCCGATAAACCACGGGTTCTGAAACTGGATCCCCCAGCCGAGCGCCTGATTACCCAGGCGTAGCGCGGTCATCATCAGTGCCAGCGCCAGGAACGAGACGACGATCCCGCACGCCGAGGCGAGGAACTGTCGGCGCACCGCGCCGCGTTCGCGATGTTCGGTTTGCACCAGCGAGCCGAGCTTCATCGCCAGCACCGGCAGGACGCAGGGCATCACATTGAGGATAAGCCCCCCGGCCAGCGCCATCAGCAGCACCCAGCCTAACGCCGCTCCCGGCGCGGCGCTGCCTGCGCGGATAGCGAGCTGGCTTTCCTGCGCCTGGCCGCTATCCGCCAGCACCAGCGACAACGTTTTACCGCGTAGATCCGGCGCCGCTTCGCCCCAGCTGTCGGTGACCGGCACGCTGGCGGTCAGCGTATCGCCGCGGGTGGTAAAGCTCGGCTTGCCGAAGTCGACATCCTCCATGCTGTCGATAAACAGCGCTGGCTGCTGCCAGCCGGCATCACGGCGGGCGGTCACCGTCAGTTTGCCGCTGACGTAGCTGGCGCTCAGCTGCGAAGTCAGGCCATCGCGCAGCGGCAGCGTGCCCATCGCACGGGTGTAATCGTAGGCAAAACCCTCCCCTGGCGGGACCGTCATATCCAGCGAAAAGGGATAGTCAGTGAGAATGCAGACATTGCTGCAGGTGGATAATGTCAGTACGCCGCTGAGCGTCGGCGGTATCTTCCCGCGCAGGGTCATCGGGAAGCTGACGTCGCCGTGATACCCCTGAGTGGAAATGCCCGCAACGTCGAAACGCTGCGGCGTCGGCCAGCGCCAGTCAACCGCCAGCGGCGTGCCCCAGGCGATAGCCGGCGCGATGCCGCCTTCCCCTGGCGAGCGCCAGTAGGTTTTCCAGCCCTTTTCCAGCGCCACGTCTAAAAGCAGGCGGGTATCGCCATTGCTCTCGGTTTGCGCCCGCAGGCGCACGCTGGCGTGTTGATTATCAGCGGCGCGTAGCCAGCCGCTGTCGGCGGCCTGGCTGACGGGCAGCCATAGCCAAAGCAGGCAGACCAGTAGTCGCCTGAATAACATAGACATAAATTTGCTCCATAAATGATGAATTAACCTGAACTGTCAGGAAAATCACTCACTCACGGAAGACGCATAATCGCAGATGCACCCGCAATCGGGGCGGGGAGATAACGCGGGGAGGCCACTGGCGTTCGATACGCGGCGGGATCGCCGCCAGCACCGCCAGCAGCAGGGTGATAGCCAACAGCGCCCCTTCGAACAGCATCGGCGGGACGGCCATCAGCGACTTGGCGCTGAGCTCGCACGGCGTGACCGGCGCGTCGGCCTTATCCTGGGTTTGCTGTAGCGACGGGCTGTCGGCAGCGAGGTTCATGACCAGCGCGTGCATCCCGGCCATTCGCTGGGCGGTGCAGACCAGCACCACCAGACAGGCCAGGAGAACAAAAAGAATGGCTTTGCGTTGTCGCTTAATCATGAGCGCCTCAAATATTCACGAGGCCTATCTTATCGGGCGAACGCGTTTTGGCAATGGTAAAGCTGTAAAGAAGTGTCTGGCGGATAAGCGATTTGCCCTCTCCCGGCCGGGAGAGGGCAGTCAATTACAGATTCTCACCGTTGCTGGCGATGACCTCTTTGTACCAGTTGAAGCTCTTCTTGCGCGAGCGGGACATATCGCCGGTGCCGTCGTCGTGTTTGTTGACGTAGATGAAGCCGTAGCGTTTGCTGTACTGGCCGGTGGTGAAGGAGACGCAGTCGATGCAGCCCCACGGGGTATAGCCCATCAAATTGACGCCGTCGTAGGTGACGGCTTTCATCATCTCTTCGACGTGGGCGCGCAGGTAGTCAATGCGGTAGTCATCGTTGATGCTGCCGTCGGCTTCGACTTTGTCGTAGGCGCCAAAGCCGTTCTCGACGATAAACAGCGGCTTCTGGTAGCGCTCATACAATTCACACAGGGAATAGCGCAGACCGACCGGGTCAATCTGCCAGCCCCAGTCGGAGGCTTTGACGTGCGGATTCGGCACGCTGCCTTCGAAGCCGGAAATGGCGTCGCCGGTGCCGCCTTCGGCTTTTACCGCGTTGGTCATGTAGTAGCTGAAGCCAAGATAAGCGCAGGTGCCTTCGCGCAGGATCTGCGCGTCGCCATCTTCCATCTTGATGTTGAAGCCGCGGCGCTCCCACTCATTCAGCACATAGCTCGGATAGTAACCGCGCAGCTGAACGTCGGTAAAGACGTAGCGCTCGCGCATCGACTCCTGAGCAAACATCACATCTTCCGGTTTGCAGGAGTAAGGGTAGAGGGCGACCATCGCCAGCATGCAGCCGACCTGCATGTCCGGGTTAATACCACGCGCCGCTTTCACCGCCAGCGCGCTGGCGACGAACTGATGGTGCAGCACCTGGTACATGGTCTCTTCCGGGTTGTCATGCTCGGTATAAACCACCCCGGAGCAGCAGTAGCCGAACAGCGGCGCGCGCCAGTTACGCTGGTTATTGATCTCGTTGAAGGTCATCCAGTATTTCACTTTGTGCTTATAGCGCTCGAAGACCACTTCGGCGAAGCGCACAAAGAAATCGACCACTTTACGGTTGGTCCAGCCGCCGTACTGCTGCACCAGGTACAGGGGCATCTCGAAGTGGGAGAGGGTGATCACCGGCTCGATGTTGTACTTCAGCAGCTCGTCGAACATGTCGTCGTAGAACTTCAGCCCCTCTTCATTCGGCTGGGTCTCGTCGCCCTGCGGGAAGATGCGGGTCCAGGCGATGGAGGTACGGAAGCATTTGAAGCCCATCTCGGCGAACAGTTTGATGTCTTCTTTGTAGCGGTCGTAGAAATCCACCGCTTCGTGGTTGGGGTAATATTTGCCGGCTTCAACCTGGTGGGTGATTTCACGCGGCACGCCGTGCGCCCCGCCGGTCAGTACGTCGCAGATGCTCGGGCCTTTGCCGCCCTGATCCCAGCCGCCTTCAACCTGATGCGCGGCAACCGCGCCGCCCCATAAAAAATCTTTCGGAAGGGTTAATTTTTTCATCCTGGCTAATCTCTCTAATAACTATTGCTCTCGAGTCTAGCAAAGTGAAATTGAATGTCACGATATAACAAATTCCGCCATACGTAATATGTTACATCGAAAAAACAGGCTGTTATTTTTAGCTGATTTTGCGCGCTAATTTACGTCCGAGCGTTTCGAGAATATAGATCACTGGAATTTGCGTCGTAATATCGTAGACACCGCCAATGCGCGTCTGCGGCACGTGCCAGGAGAGATTGAAATCGGCCAGTTTGGCCAGCCGCGAGTGTTCGTGACTGGTAATGGACATCACCTTGCAGCGGTGCAGGCTGAACTGGCTGGCGAAGCGCAGGATCTCTTCCGTCTCGCCGGAGACGGAAAGCACGATCGCCAGCGCGTTACGGGCCATATCGTTAGTCACCGGAAAATAGGGGTCATCAATATGATTACTAAATTTCCCGACGTTGGAGAAGAAGCGGGCGCCATATTTCGCCAGCGCGCCCGAGGTGCCTGCGCCGACGAAAATAATACGTTCGGAGGCGAGAATAATATCGACGGCCTGCTCGAGTAATTCATCGAACTCGTCATTATTAACGCTTTTAAAAAAGCTCATGATTTCGCTGGCGCCGATATTTGCCTGTTGAGGCTCGTTCTGCTCAAGATATAATTTAAAGCGCACGCGAAATTCAGAGTAGCCCTCGCACTGCAGTTTGCGGCAGAAGCGCAACACGGTGGTGGTGGAGACGCCGGCGGCTTCGGCCAGTTCGCGGATGGTCATGTACATCACTTTGTCACGATTCTTAATGACGTAGTGGTAGACCATCATCTCAAGATTATTGAGACTGGCGACAGCGGCGTGGGAGAACATACTCACAGTGGCGAACTCACAATTCATAATGACCAGGACGGAATTATATCATGCAGGCCAATGACATTACCTTTTTTCAGCGCTTTCAGGAGGACATCCTCGCCGGGCGCAAAACGATCACCATTCGCGATGCGGCGGAGTCGCACTTTAAGCCCGGCGATGTGCTGCGCGTCGGGCGCTATGAAGACAACGGCTATTTTTGCACCATCGCCGTGACCGCGACCTCGACGGTGACTCTCGACACGCTGACCGAACAGCATGCTCAACAGGAGAATATGACCCTCGGGCAGCTGCGTCAGGTCATCAGCGACATCTATCCTGGCGAGAACCAGTTTTATGTCATTGAATTCAAAACGCTTTAAGGTAATCAGGAACAGCTGTGAGTTGAAATAAAATTGTAACTTTATGATTTTAATGTATTTACAAATATACATCGTTTTATTTTAGCTAACAGGTGTTCACTGGAATCATTCTCAGTTACCCTAAGTGGGCAATGAAAGCGTTCTTGTTTTCACGGAGTCAAATATGGTGCGCAAACCATTAATCACTCAGGGATATTCTCTGGCAGAGGAAGTTGCCAACAGCATCAGTCACGGGATCGGGCTGGTGTTCGGTATCGTCGGCCTCGTGCTCTTGCTGGTGCAGGCGGTGGACACTAACGCCAGCGCGACGGCGATCACCAGCTACAGTCTGTACGGCGGCAGCATGATTATGCTGTTTCTCGCCTCCACGCTCTATCACGCGATCCCGCATCAGCGGGCGAAACAGTGGCTGAAAAAGTTCGACCACTGCGCCATCTACTTGTTAATCGCCGGGACCTATACGCCGTTTTTGCTGGTAGGGTTGAACTCGCCGCTGGCGAAGGGGCTGATGATCGTCATCTGGAGCCTGGCGCTGCTGGGGATCCTGTTTAAGCTGACCATCGCGCACCGCTTTAAAATCCTGTCGCTGGTCACCTATCTGACCATGGGTTGGCTGTCGCTTATCGTGGTCTATCAGCTGGCGGTAAAGCTGGCGGTGGGCGGCGTGACGCTGCTGGCGGTCGGCGGGGTGGTGTACTCGCTCGGGGTCATCTTCTACGTCTGCAAACGCATTCCCTATAACCACGCTATCTGGCATGGCTTCGTGCTCGGCGGCAGCGTGTGTCACTTCCTGGCGATCTATCTCTACGTCGGTCAACACGGATAAAAAAAGAGCCCCGTAAGGGGCTCCTTGCTGCATATCCTGACCACGTCCACGCTTATCGTGGCGACGAAATTCTGCGACCTGGTCGCCCGACTCAGCCGCTTGCGCCGCCAGCCGGCAACTGCCGAGGGATGAGGTTAAGCTTCTTCCAGCGAATAGGGCAGCGGTTCGATGCGCAGGCTGCCGGCATCGTCGCGCACGCGGAACACGCTGTCCGGCTCCATATCGTTATTCATCACCACCTGCACCAGCAGCTGGCCATCATCCAGCTGAACCGCCGCAAGCACCGTACCGGTGCGGCGCCAGTTTTCGCCCATCTTCAGCTCCAGATCTTCTCCGGCCTCCGGCACCCGGCTGGCGGTACCTGACAGCGTCCACAGCGCGCGCTTATTGGCGCCGCGGAATTTCGCCCTGGCGACCATTTCCTGGCCGGTATAGCAGCCTTTTTTGAAGCTGATACCGCCCAGCGCCTGCAGGTTGGTGGCCTGCGGAATGAACTGCCCGCTGTTGGCGCTGTCGATAACCGGCAGACCGGCTTCAATATTCAGCGCCAGCCACTGCTGGCTATTGTTGAGCTGCGCTTCGCCGCGCAGCGCGTCGGTGACGCGATTGGCGGTGTCGACATCGGTCACCAGCAGGAAGCGTTCGCCCGGGTGTTCAAACCACAGCAGGCTGGTGGCGCCTTCGCTAACCACCGGCGTCGCGGCGTCGGGCAGGGCGGTGAACAGCGGCGCCAGCGCGGCGCGCGCCTGGAAGCCGGCCACCCCCAGCAGAACCAGATCGTCGTTGGCGGCGATGGTGACTTTGGAGAAGACGGCATATTTTTTCAGCTCGGTCAGCTGCGCGTCGCGCAGGCTGCGGCGCTCAATCCACGCGAAGCCGCCGTCGCGGCGGAATACGCGCAGGTTGCTCCACATCTTGCCTTTGGCGTCACAGTGGGCGGCAAGCAGATGCTGGGCATCGGTGAGACTGCTCACATCGGCGGTAATCTGCCCCTGCAGATATTTTTCGCTGTCCGGTCCGCTAATTGTCGCCAGCGCCCAGTCATCCAGGGTCATCAGCGTTAACGGCAGACGAGCGGAAGAGGAAGGCTGACGCGGAGGAAAAGGTGTAAAAGCCATAGTCATATCCTGAATCGCTTAACGCAGTGTGTGTGACCAATGGTAAAAGAGCTATAGTGCATTGCAAGCGCTTTCAACAGGCCATTTGTGCGCTGACGTTTGGCGACGGCCTGACGCGGGAAAACAATAAGCCCATCATTATTTTATGGTTTTTATGGAAGGATGCTCGCATTCAGCGATATTCCTGTAAAGTTACGGCAGAAAACGGGTTAAACTAACCTATATTTTGCTGCTGGAAGGTCAACATGGACATTAACAATAAAGCACGTATCCACTGGGCATGCCGCCGCGGGATGCGCGAACTCGACATCTCCATCATGCCGTTCTTTGAGTATGAGTACGATACCCTCAGCGACGCTGACAAACAGCTGTTCATTCGCCTGCTGGAAAATGACGATCCGGATCTGTTCAACTGGCTGATGAACCACGGCAAACCGGCCGATGCGGAGCTGCAGCGGATGGTAACCTTAATTCAAACACGGAATCGGGAACGTGGTCCTGTGGCAATCTGATCTCCGTATCTCCTGGCGCGCGCAGTGGTTTTCCCTGCTGCTCCACGGCGTTGTGGCGGCGCTGGTGTTGCTGGTTCCCTGGCCGTTAAGCTACACCCCGATCTGGCTGCTGCTGCTGTCGCTGGTAGTCTTTGACTGTGTGCGTAGCCAGCGACGGATCCATGCCCGTCGCGGGGAGATAAAACTGCTCACCGATTCCCGGCTGCGCTGGCAAAACGCCGAATGGGAGATCCTCGGGACGCCGTGGGTCATCAACAGCGGTATGCTGCTGCGTTTGCGCCATGTCGATACCCGACGCGGTCAGCATCTGTGGCTGGCGGCGGACAGCATGGATCCCGGAGAGTGGCGGGATCTGCGCCGGTTGGTGCTGCAAAAACCGGCGCAGGAGTAAGCGGCGTCAGGAGAAGTGTTCGGCCATTTCGCCGAGGATCTGCTCGCACCAGCTCTGGATGCGCTCGTCGCTCAGGTCGTACTGGTTGGTTTCATCCAGCGCCAGGCCAACGAACAGTTGGCCATCAGCGATCACCGGTTTCGGGCTGGTGAACTCATAGCCTTCGGTTGGCCAGTAGCCGACAAACTTCACGCCTTTGGTCGCCAGCTTGTCATGCAGCATGCCCAGCGCGTCAAGGAACCATTCGCCATAGCCCAGCTGATCGCCCATGCCGTACAGCGCGACGATTTTGCCCTCCAGGTCCAGGGTGTCCAGCTGGTCCCAAACCGCTTCCCAGTCTTCCTGAATTTCGCCGAAATCCCAGGTCGGGATGCCGAGGATCAGTACATCGTACTGGCTCATCAGGGCGGGGGAGTCATCTTTCAGATTGTGCAACGTCACCAGCTCAGGGCCGATGATATCGCGGATTTTCTCCGCGGCCATTTCGGTGTAGCAGGTACTGGAGCCGTAAAACAGACCTATATTCATCGCGTAAACATCTCGATTCTTGCTGTGAATGGCGGGCAGTGTACCAGAAAGGCGTCCTCTTAAGGCATAATGAGAGCGTTTAACGAACAAAGAGGCCGATGTGAAACAGGATCTGGCACTAATCGAACAGTTTCTCGATGCCCTTTGGCTGGAGCGCAATCTGGCGGAGAATACGCTCAGCGCCTACCGTCGCGATTTGACGATGCTCGTGGAGTGGCTGCACCATCGCGGCCTGTCGCTGGCAAGCGTCGGCAGCGACGACCTGCAGGCGCTGCTGGCCGAGCGGCAGTCCGGCGGCTATAAAGCCACCAGCACCGCGCGCCTGCTGAGCGCCGTGCGTCGTTTCTTCCAGCATCTGTACCGGGAAAAAATTCGCCCGGACGACCCCAGCGCGCTGCTGGCCTCGCCGAAGCTGCCGCAGCGGCTGCCGAAGGATCTCAGTGAGGCGCAGGTTGAGCGTCTGCTGCAGGCCCCGCTGGTGGAGCAGCCGCTGGAGTTGCGCGACAAAGCGATGCTGGAGGTGCTGTATGCCACCGGCCTGCGCGTCTCGGAGCTGGTGGGGCTGACGATGAGCGACATCAGCCTGCGCCAGGGCGTGCTGCGGGTGGTGGGCAAAGGCAACAAAGAGCGGCTGGTGCCGCTGGGGGAAGAGGCGGTACTGTGGGTGGAAAATTACCTCGAGTATGGTCGCCCCTGGCTGCTGAACGGCGTGGCGTCGGATGTCTTATTTCCCAGCCAGCGCGCCCAGCAGATGACGCGTCAGACCTTCTGGCACCGGATTAAACACTATGCCGTGCTGGCGGGGATCGACAGCGAAAAGCTCTCCCCGCACGTGTTGCGCCATGCGTTCGCCACGCATTTGCTCAATCATGGCGCCGACCTGCGCGTGGTGCAGATGCTGTTAGGACACAGCGATCTCTCCACCACGCAGATCTACACCCACGTGGCGACCGAGCGTCTGCGACAACTTCATCAACAGCACCACCCGCGGGCGTGAGTGCTGAACAAAAGGACTGAGTATGAAAAAAGGTTTATTGATGTTCACCCTGCTGGCGGCTTCCCTTTCCGGGGCGGCGCATGCCGATAGCGCGGCAATTAAACAGTCGCTGGCGAAGCTGGGTGTGCAGAGCACCGATATTCAACCGTCGCCGGTTTCCGGGATGAGCACGGTGCTGACCGACAGCGGCGTACTGTATGTCACCGACGACGGCAAGCACATCATCCAGGGGCCGATGTACGACGTGAGCGGCGCGCAGCCGGTCAATGTCACTAACCAGCTGCTGCTGGGTAAACTGAACGCGCTGAGCAACGAAATGATTGTCTACAAAGCGCCGAAGGAGCAGCACGTCATTACCGTCTTCACCGACATCACCTGCGGTTATTGCCATAAGCTGCATGAGCAGATGAGCGACTACAACGCGCTGGGGATCACCGTGCGCTATCTCGCCTTCCCGCGCCAGGGACTGCAGAGCCAGGCGGAGCAGGACATGAAGGCCATCTGGTGCGCGAAAGATCGCAACAAAGCGCTGGATGACGCTATGAACGGCAAGGGCGTGCAGCCGGCGAGCTGCAGCGTGGATATCGCTAAACACTACACCCTTGGCGTGCAGATGGGCGTCAACGGTACCCCGGCGATGGTCCTCAGCAACGGCATGGTGCTGCCGGGCTATCAGGGGCCGAAAGAGCTGAAGGCGTTCCTCGACGAGCATAAAAAACAGACAAGCGGTAACTGATTCGCGTGAAACAACAGATACAACTACGCCGCCGCGAGGCGGTTGACGGCGTCGATTTACCCGCCGAACTGCCGCCGCTGCTGCAGCGGCTGTATGCCAGCCGCGGGGTGCGCAGCGCCCAGGAGCTGGAGCGCAGCGTCAAAGGCATGCTGCCGTGGACGCAGCTCACCGGCGTTGAAAAAGCGGTCGGGATGCTGCACGACGCTTTCCAGAAAGGGTTGCACATTGTCGTAGTCGGCGATTTTGACGCCGACGGCGCCACCAGCACCGCGCTCAGCGTGCTGGCCCTGCGCGCGCTGGGCTACGGCAACGTCTCCTACCTGGTGCCGAACCGTTTTGAAGACGGCTACGGCTTGAGCCCGGAAGTGGTCGATCAGGCCCACGCCCGCGGCGCGCAGATGATCATGACCGTCGACAACGGGATCTCGTCCCATGCCGGCGTCGATCATGCCCATGCGCTGGGGATCCCGGTGCTGGTGACCGATCACCATCTGCCGGGGGAGACGCTGCCGGCGGCGGAGGCCATCGTTAACCCTAACCTGCGCGATTGCGACTTTCCGTCGAAATCGCTGGCCGGGGTCGGGGTGGCGTTCTATCTGATGCTGGCGCTGCGCACCTTTCTGCGTGATAACGGCTGGTTCGATGCCCGCGGCATCGCCGCGCCGAACCTTGCCGAGCTGCTGGATCTGGTGGCGCTTGGCACTGTTGCCGACGTCGTGCCGCTGGATGCTAACAATCGTATTCTCACCTGGCAGGGGTTAAGCCGCATTCGCGCTGGCAAATGTCGGCCCGGCATTAAGGCGCTGCTGGAGATTGCCAACCGCGATCCGCAAAAGCTGGCGGCCAGCGACCTCGGTTTTGCCCTCGGGCCGCGCCTGAACGCGGCGGGGCGGCTGGACGACATGTCGGTGGGCGTCGCGCTGCTGCTGTGCGATAACATTGGCGAAGCGCGCGTGTTAGCCAATGAGCTTGACGCGCTCAACCAGACGCGCAAAGAGATCGAGCAGGGGATGCAGGCGGAAGCGCTAACGCTCTGTCAGCAGCTGGAACGCAGTAGCGACACCCTGCCCGGCGGGCTGGCGATGTACCATCCGCAGTGGCACCAGGGGGTGGTCGGCATCCTCGCCTCGCGAATTAAGGAACGTTTCCACCGGCCGGTGATCGCCTTTGCGCCCACCGGCGACGGTACGCTGAAAGGCTCCGGCCGCTCCATTCAGGGGCTGCATATGCGCGATGCGCTGGAGCGTCTCGATACGCTCTATCCGGGGCTGATCCTGAAGTTCGGCGGCCACGCGATGGCGGCAGGATTATCGCTGGAAGAGGCGCGCTTTGAGGAGTTTCAGCAGCGCTTTGGCGAGCTGGTGACCGAGTGGCTGGATCCCGCGCTGTTACAGGGCGAGGTCGTTTCCGACGGGCCGCTGGCGGCGGCGGAGATGAGCATGGAAGTGGCGCAGATGCTGCGCGACGCCGGGCCGTGGGGACAGATGTTCCCGGAACCGCTGTTTGACGGCCGTTTCCGCCTGCTGCAGCAGCGGCTGGTGGGCGAGCGTCACCTGAAGGTGATGGTCGAGCCGGTTGACGGCGGCCCGCTGCTGGACGGTATCGCCTTCAACGTGGATACTTCCATCTGGCCCGACAACGGCGTGCGTGAAGTCCAGTTAGCCTACAAGCTCGACATCAATGAGTTCCGCGGCAACCGCAGCCTGCAGCTGATCATCGATCACCTCTGGCCAAATTGACAACAGTGTATGAATAAGGGCGCGAATCCGGTAGAATTCCGCTCTTATCACCGCATTTTGACAAATCCATTAAAAGAAACCGACCATGTTTGAAATAAATCCGGTAAAAAACCGCATTCAGGACCTCACGGAGCGCTCCGACGTTCTTAGGGGGTATCTTTGACTACGATGCCAAGAAAGAGCGTCTCGAAGAAGTAAACGCCGAGCTGGAACAGCCGGACGTCTGGAACGAACCTGAACGCGCTCAGGCGCTGGGTAAAGAGCGTTCTTCCCTGGAAGCCATCGTAGATACCCTGGATCAGATGTCCCAGGGGCTGGAAGACGTTGCCGGCCTGCTGGATCTGGCCGTGGAAGCGGACGACGAAGAGACCTTCAACGAAGCCGTCGCCGAGCTGGATACGCTGGAAGAGAAGCTGGCGCAGCTTGAGTTCCGCCGCATGTTCTCCGGCGAATACGACAACGCCGATTGCTACCTCGATATTCAGGCAGGCTCCGGCGGCACCGAAGCCCAGGACTGGGCCAGCATGCTGATGCGCATGTACCTGCGCTGGGCGGAAGCGCGCGGCTTTAAGACCGAGATCATCGAAGAGTCCGAAGGTGAAGTCGCGGGCATTAAATCCGTGACCATCAAGATCATCGGCGATTACGCTTACGGCTGGCTGCGTACCGAAACCGGCGTTCATCGTCTGGTGCGTAAGAGCCCGTTCGATTCCGGCGGCCGCCGTCATACCTCCTTTAGCTCTGCGTTCGTTTACCCGGAAGTTGAAGACGATATCGATATCGAAATTAACCCGGCCGACCTGCGCATCGACGTTTACCGCGCCTCCGGCGCCGGTGGGCAGCACGTTAACCGTACAGAATCCGCGGTGCGTATTACCCACATCCCGACCGGGTTGGTGACGCAGTGCCAGAACGACCGTTCGCAGCACAAGAACAAAGACCAGGCCATGAAGCAGATGAAAGCGAAGCTTTATGAGCTGGAGATGCAGAAGAAAAATGCCGAGAAGCAGGCGATGGAAGACAACAAGTCCGATATCGGCTGGGGCAGCCAGATCCGCTCTTACGTGCTGGATGACTCGCGTATTAAAGATCTGCGTACCGGGGTGGAAACCCGCAACACTCAGGCGGTGCTCGACGGCAGCCTGGACCAATTTATCGAAGCAAGTTTGAAAGCAGGGTTATGAGGAACCAACATGTCTGAACAACAAGCACAGGGCGCTGACGCGGCAATTGACCTTAATAATGAACTGAAAACCCGTCGCGAGAAGCTGGCTGCGCTGCGTGAGCAGGGCGTCGCTTTCCCGAACGATTTCCGTCGTGACCATACCTCTGACCAACTGCACGCTGACTTCGATGCCAAAGAAAACGAAGAGCTGGAAGCGCTGAACGTTGAAGTGGCCGTGGCTGGCCGCATGATGACCCGCCGTATCATGGGTAAAGCGTCCTTCGTCACTCTGCAGGACGTTGGCGGCCGCATCCAGCTGTACGTAGCGCGCGATGACCTGGCGGAAGGCGTTTACAACGACCAGTTCAAAAAATGGGATCTCGGCGACATCATCGCCGCCCGCGGTAAGCTGTTCAAGACCAAAACCGGTGAGCTGTCTATCCACTGCACCGAGCTGCGTCTGCTGACCAAAGCCCTGCGCCCGTTACCGGACAAGTTCCATGGCCTGCAGGATCAGGAAGCGCGCTATCGTCAGCGTTACCTCGACCTGATCTCCAACGATGAATCGCGCAACACCTTTAAAGTGCGTTCGCAGATCCTGGCGGGTATCCGTCAGTTCATGGTTGGCCGCGGCTTTATGGAAGTGGAAACCCCGATGATGCAGGTGATCCCGGGCGGCGCCTCCGCGCGTCCGTTCATCACCCATCATAACGCGCTGGATCTGGACATGTACCTGCGCATCGCGCCGGAACTGTACCTCAAGCGCCTGGTCGTGGGCGGTTTCGAACGCGTCTTTGAGATCAACCGTAACTTCCGTAACGAAGGGATCTCCGTTCGTCATAACCCAGAGTTCACCATGATGGAACTCTACATGGCCTATGCGGACTATAAAGATCTGATCGAGCTGACCGAATCCCTGTTCCGCACCCTGGCGCAGGACATTCTCGGCAACACCGAAGTGCCTTACGGCGACCAGGTGTTCGACTTCGGCAAGCCGTTTGAAAAACTGACCATGCGCGAAGCGATCAAGAAATACCGTCCGGAAACCGAGATGGCGGATCTGGATAACTTCGATTCCGCGAAAGCGATCGCTGAGTCTATCGGCATCAAAGTGGAGAAGAGCTGGGGTCTGGGCCGTATCGTGACCGAGATCTTCGAAGAAGTGGCGGAAGCGCACCTGATCCAGCCGACCTTCATCACCGAATACCCGGCGGAAGTTTCTCCGCTGGCGCGCCGTAACGACGTCAACCCGGAAATCACCGACCGCTTTGAATTCTTCATCGGCGGCCGTGAGATCGGTAACGGCTTTAGCGAGCTGAACGACGCCGAAGATCAGGCGCAGCGCTTCCAGGACCAGGTTGATGCGAAAGCCGCGGGCGATGACGAAGCGATGTTCTACGATGAAGACTACGTCACCGCGCTGGAGCACGGCCTGCCGCCGACCGCCGGTCTGGGTATCGGTATCGACCGCATGGTGATGCTGTTCACCAACAGCCACACCATCCGCGACGTGATCCTGTTCCCGGCAATGCGTCCGCAGAAATAATCGCGTCTTGTGAAATGCAAAAACCCGGCTTGCCGGGTTTTTTTATGTCTGACGTGAGGCCTGAAGTCTGGCGTAGCTCGGCTGGCGGCGTAAATGCCTTATCCGGGCTACGCAACAGCGCAGAACCGTAGGCCTGTGCAAGCGTAGCGCCGCCAGGCATTAATGACAGGCACAGGGCTGCGCCTGGCCTGGAGAATAGTCAGCTTACCCGCGCACACGCGCAACAAAGTCGGTCAGCGCCTGGCGAGCGTCCCGATTTTCCGCTTCCAGCACCATCCACGGGCTAAACGCCCACGGCGTGGCGGCCAGCGCGCATAACATCGTTGCCAGGTCAACCCACTGATAATCCATGACTTCATCGTCGTTAGGCAGCACTTCGCTCACCACGCGCGCGGCATACACCGGGCATACTTCGTTCTCAACGATGCCGTTCGGGGCGACCGCCCGGTAGCGGAAGGCCGGGTGAACCGGCACGATGTCGGCGATCTCCACGCCGAGTTCGAAGCGACAGCGGCGCGTGACGGCCTGCTCGAAGGTCTCGCCCTGCTGGGGGTGTCCGCAGACGGAGTTGGTCCACACCCCGGGCCAGGCTTTTTTGCCCAGCGAACGGCGGGTGACCAGCAACTGCCCCTGCTGATTAAACAACCAGCAGGAAAACGCGAGATGTAAAGGGGTATCAAGCGTGTGGGCGGCATACTTCTCCAGCATACCGGCAGGTTGATCCTGCTCATCCAGTAAAATGACGTGTTCCCCGGCCATGACGACTCCTGAAAATAAAAAATGACCCGGCACAAACCCGCCGGGTCATGTACTCAGGCCTCTAGGGTAGCCCATAAATGGGAGAAAGGCATTACCAAAACAAGCCCTGGAGTCCGCTCTGTGAGCGGCAACGCGTCATGGCGGGTAAGTCCACCACGACGTGCGGCTTCAGCAGCAATTGCTGTCCGTCGCGGGCCGTATGCGATGGCGGGGGGCTATTGGTTTCGCCATCAGGGATGACGCCCTGCGCCGCGGACTGGTATGATATTCGCCCTGGTTGCGAGGTAAGTGGTTGTGTTAAGTGCAGGATGCCTGATGATGAAACGCGTTTTTATGACACTGATGCTGGTGGTAAGCCTGGCGCTGGCCGGTTGCTCCAGCAACTCCGATTCCGGTACGACCTACACCGTCAAACGCGGCGATACCCTGTATGGCATCTCCCGCACCACCGGCACCAGCGTTCGCGATCTGGCCCGCCTGAATAACATCTCCCCGCCTTACACCATTGAGGTGGGGCAGAAGCTGAAGCTTAACGGCAGCAGTTCAACGAAGACAACGAAGAAAAAATCTGCCTCCACGCGCACGGCGGCGGTCACGCCTTCGTCCGCGGTACCTCAGTCCTCCTGGCCGCCGGTGGGACAGCGCTGCTGGCGTTGGCCGACCAGCGGCAAAGTGGTCCTGCCTTATTCCACCGCCGATGGCGGCAATAAAGGCATTGATATCGCCGGAACTCGCGGCCAGCCGGTCTACGCCGCCGGGGCGGGCAAGGTGGTCTACGTCGGCAACCAGCTGCGCGGCTACGGCAACCTGATCATGATTAAGCACAGCGAGGATTACATCACCGCCTATGCCCACAACGATAAGCTGATGGTGAATAACGGCCAGAGCGTGAAGGCCGGCCAGCAAATCGCCACCATGGGCAGTACGGATGCCGACTCAGTGCGTCTGCATTTCCAGATCCGCTACCGGGCGACGGCCATCGATCCGCTGCGCTATCTGCCGCCGCAGGGCAGTAAGCCTAAGTGCTAAAAGGTTATTTTATCGCCAGTCAGCATCCGGCGGGCTTGTCACAGGGTGCGTAAGGGCTATAATGCTTCTCGCACCTCTTCGCGGGCGTAGTTCAATGGTAGAACGAGAGCTTCCCAAGCTCTATACGAGGGTTCGATTCCCTTCGCCCGCTCCAGATCTCTCCCCTTGTCGCAAAACACCAGCCAGCTACTGGCTTAAATGTGTTTCGCTATCAACAACTTACCGTGAAGTAAGTTGTTTGTGATCGTTCTACCATTGAACGACTAAGTACCAACGGGGATTACACTGTTAGTTGTCACGGTAAGTTAACGGTTGATGAAAGTTTAACTTAACGTCGGCGGCAGTTCTAGAGTCACACCGCGATAGTCCAACGTGAACGAAAAGCCTGACCGGGCATTGTCATTTCATCGACAGACTGATCACACGCATTTAAGCCCGATGCCCCTCACTGAGGGATAAACAGGTTTATGGTGATATTGGTACTTGCACACCACATGCAAGCTCTATCAGCGTTTCAGCCACGCTCCGAAAGGTACACGGTTATCCTGATAAGGTGGGATCGCTCTGACAATCTTGATGAAGTCGCTACGCTCCGCTTGTTGCTGTATCACCAACGGGGCTTTATGGCTTGTATTGTCCAAAATCTGCGCTACGCTACCTTTGATTACACACAGCAATGGACATAAAAACATGCAAAACGAACACTTTAAAGCCAGTACTCAATATAACGATTTCAAAGGCACTGTTGCAGCGGACAGGGCCGATCAAGACAGCTTTAGTGACTTCCTGAGAGCTAAAGGGATTCTGAAAGATGATGAAATAGTTAAAGGCATTTCTTTCTTCAGAACTGGGAATCTCTTTGATGTAGAGGCATATATAATGGAACAAACTGGCGAGTTAAGAAGAGAAAATGTCCAAATAACTTTGGAAGACTTTTTCAATACATTCAAGCGCTTTTCAATCAAACTCTCTCGTAATGGAGAGTTTGATGATCAAGAAATTGAGTTCAAAGAGTAAGGAATCATCATGAGCATTTACTTTAATGAGCACGGTAGCGCGATTGGATACCAGGTAGAAGGACGCTGGACAATCAAGGGCGATTATTTGCAAATCGAACATGGCCCCAACATCCCAGGTGGCTTGTACAAAATTAACGATAATAAGGTGAAATTCCCACTCGACTACAAAGAGGTTGAGGGAGTGATCGATACTGAGAAACTTACTTTTACTGTGTGTGGTACCGTATATAAAATGATTAAATCATCTGAACCGTTTGCCATACCTGTACGTTTTCCTACCTAAACGTCTTCACACTCGGGCAGCGGTACCCCATGAGGAAAATAAAAAACAAATCCGTGGGATGTATAGCTTTAAGGGGGCGGGATGCCCCCTTATTGAATTGCGATTCTTAACCTACATTGCGGTAAGAATCATTCACACCGTTACGATACCCTTCAGCAAAAGCAGCCTGTGGGCTTTTATGACGCACAGTTCCTGCCTGACTATCAGGTAAGGCGGCTAAGTCTACCCAAACCTGACCTGTACGAGCTAGACCTGCGCGATACCCCTGATCATAGGCACAACCACAACATTTGTGGCGGCCCTCACCACCTTGATCGTGAGGTAAGCTGATGAAAAGCGTGTTGTAACGGTGTGACTGTTTACAAATGGTCATGCAATGCTCCTTATGAGCGCTTATTTTAGGGTTTACATGATCCTCTTTGCCTGGCACAATCAAGCCGTCAGAAATGAAGGCAAGGCAAAGATTCATACGAGTTTGGCGACTCCTATTGGTCATGCAATGCAAGCCGGGTTTGTGAAAATGGACCCGGTTTTTTTATGCCTGCAATTTAGGCAAGGGTACTACATGTAGTGGCATGATCATGACTACCTACTACATGAGCAATATTCTATTAAGGATTCTTCTTAGTACAAGAGTTGATTTTGACGTTAGATTGAGGTTGCGGAAGGGTAATAATCCGCAAGTCCCCGTCGCATAAGGCCTGGAGAAGAAGTCAATAAAACAGAAAAAAAAATGAAAATTTGATCGAGTGATGATTCTCGGCAATTTGTTACCAGTAACTCTGACATTATTTCCTACTCATTTCCTACTCCTCACCTCAGCCAAAATTGTTTTACACGGCTCTTCTTCCTTCTTCAATTTTCTGAATCCTCTGTGTTGAATGTTTTTGCATACGGGCAACTCTGAGCGCTCGTAACGTATGTGAACAGGTAATTGGTGTTCTCATACACACATAGTGTTTTACCGTTCTCCGTTTGCTCCTCCTGTGGATTGGTTAAGGTTATCTGCGTGGCATTCGCCAAGGCTGGCAGTAGTGCCAGCGTCAGCACGATTAATGGTTTCATGTGATTACTCCCAAATGTTAGCAAGGGCAGCGCCCACGCTCTTAACGTCGATCTTCAAATAGTTCATGGTCACTTTAGGATCTGAATGGTTGAGGGTACGCATAGCTAAAGCTAGGTTGCCGTTGCTCTGTTCAAATACCTGCGTAGCGGCAAACTTGCGAAAAGAATGGCACCCTACCGTTCCTTTAATCCCTACATTTTCAGCCGCTTGTTTTAGCTCCCGGTTTACCTGCTCACGACTCACAGGGGATTTTCCTGATGCACGGTTGCTGTGTGACGTGAAAACGTATTCGTCTCTCGGGAATGCCTGGCGGCGGCGTTCTACAATCTCCCAGACTTTGGGGGGAATAATGATTTCCTTCTTCTTACCTGTCTTACTCTCCAACACTTCCAGCGTGTTTCCTTCCTTGAACTGGCTGAACTTCAAATTCACCGTATCCCCGACACGTAGGCATAAAGAGGCCATAGCTATGGCTACGTCTGCGAATAGCTGTTTGTTATGACTCTCAAGCCAACTAACCAGCTTAAATGCTTCTGCCTGTGTGATTATCTTCGTGGTCGCCATCTGCTTATCTCCGTCAATATTGAAACTGTGAGATAAGATTATGATCATTTTCAGTTAGTTACAATGATTAAATCTCACTTTTTATCTGATTTATAGGGGCGGGGAGATCCCTTGCTTAGGGTGCTTAACGCAAAAAAGCACGCCCCATCATTTCAAATTTTCGCCAGTTTCAAATATCTGCTTATAAATCAATGTGTTGGCATTTATAAACACATGTTTATTCTTGCCAAATGAAAAACGGCTTATGCATAAACACTGAATAAACCTTGCATAGTGGAGATGGTGAAAGGGTGGTGATAGATTTGTTTGTTATTTGAATCAATAGGTTAGATTGCCTACCTCACATTACTACAATACCGTGAGATAGGGATTTGCATAGTAAATGATAATGGTTGTTATTTGCATCAATTAATTGTTATATTATAACATTTTGTGCTTTTAAAATTACGCTTTTGAAATCTCGTTCAACAAATAGAACAAATTGCACCTGTCATGAAAGTAGTTTGCTACGACAATCAGTGCTGTAACCCGCATGGCATCTGGCTTCGACATAGTTAACCATTTCTACAATGAAAGTTGTTTGTTCAGTTTGGCTACATTATCCCGTGAACATTCAGGGCTATTAATACTGTGTTAATGGTTGATTTATTGTGTGTTTAATGGTCTATTTGTGCCACATTTACGGGGAATAGTGACACAGATTAAATGGCAGAACAGGGAACGGATTTAAGGCGATATTTACGACATGGGAGTATTGTAGGAGAAAATGGGTCAGACGACTGGCAAACTCCGAGAGCTATATTTGAGGCGTTGAATAAACGTTTCCAATTCACTCGTGATGCAGCAGCCACAAAACAGAATAGCCATTGTGCTCGATATTGGACTAAAGAAGATGATGCCTTATTAATGGATTGGACTCAGGAGAAATCATTATTTATAAATCCGCCTTATTCTAGGGTGGAAAGTTTCCTGGCTAAAGCCCACGAGCCGGAGACGGCAGTATTTTTGATTCCATTTAGACCGCAAACCGGGTTCTTCCTCCAGTTTGTCTGGGCTTCGCCCTATCTGCACGAAATGATGATAATCCATCGTGGTATACGTTTTATTCATCCAGATAGGGTGGAATCTGTACGTAGTCCGATGCCTGTTGTGGTGTTGGTTTATCGTAATAAGCCCAGGAAGCGGGATTTATTAATCACCGTCAACTGTGCAGACAGCCTGCATACATTGCATGTAGTGGCGGGGCAGAGGCCAGGCCATCCCCTGGAACACGGGCACAGCATCAGAAATAAAATAATACAGGAATACCAACGAGGAGCCACCGTTGCGGAATTGGTGAGGAAATACGAGGGGAAGGTGTCCCGGCGTAGCATCTACCGCTGGGTGAAGGGATAGCACCTATAACAACGGCAATCTTTACCTGCCAATTACCAGCACGGGCTAACCTTAATTGGTGACAAAATGGCACTTATTAGGCTGTGATTGGTGACAATTTGGCACTCTATAGCTAGAACATACATCAAAATGATGTACATCAGCATGAGGTAATGAATGGAACATACATCAAAATGATGTATAAAGACCCATGACATACATCAAAATGATGTATGAACGCATAGAATGCACATCAAAATGATGTACTATACAAAGAGATTCTAAAAGCGATCTCTAAAAGAGAGCTTTTAGAAGATCTATGTATTTAAAAAGAAATTATTACTCGTGTTACTCGCCGGGAAATCTCACCTACGCTCCCTCGTGGGGCTTACGGTTCGACCCGCGCATAACACAGCGTAGCGTTCTTACTTGTGCCAGGCTTTTGCCTTCGTGAAACGAGGCACAATAGCTATTGCGCTGTGCGCGGTATGTAACCATGTACCCAACTACACTACCGTGTAATCGTCTACATGCTAACTCTACCTAACTCCAATTAACCCATTAACCTAACTCCTATTAGTCGTTAGTTTCCTGTGCTAATTCTCGAAGGTAGAGCAGCAGGGCTAAAGCTCACCGTGCTACGGTTCACTAAGCCTCAATCCAATACCAGCTAACTACCATCTTGATAACTACCGTTATCCCTCTGTAGTTGTGCTATTTGTTTCGGGAGTAAGTGCCAGAGGGCGCACAGGAAGCCCGTAGAGCGCTTTAAATAGGGTAGGTGGTGCACTGGTAGCCTGAAGGCGTCAGAGCGCCTTACAGAGCGTTACAGGAGGCTTTAGGTGCATACCACAAATTCACATTGACATCAATCAGTAATTTTTTCTATAAAGAGCACGAATGGTAAAGCAAAAGTATAACTAATTGAAAATGATCAATTTATTTTCTCTAGGGGGGTTGACAAATGCACTCAATCATGATAAAGTAGTATTAGGGACAGAGAAAACCTCTTCTCTATCTATCAAATAAATCAACAATCCAACGCACTATTAGCCTTTTGGCTGAATGGTGTTTTTCTATTTATAAGGAAAATCAATTATGAAATGGTTTACGCCGGATGATGTTGTTAATGCGTTTAACACAGGAGCAATCACTCGTTATCAGATTAGAATGAATCGAAATACAGCCCGCCGCCGTGGATACCCAGAAAGAGCCGCAGTTTTTGATGAAGCACTACGTATTATCGATGCAGCAAAAGCAGCAGAAAACGACACAGAGTAATAAACAAGGAGAAAACAGTATGAGCGAAAACCAAAAGAAACAACCGCGCACTTGCCTACACGTACCTGATGAAATCTTTCAAGTCTTATTTAAGGAAGCGAGAAATCAGAGAGTGACAGTTACAGAATACATCCTCAATGTTCTGCAAAAAGAGGCAACCAATCTTAACAAGGGCAAGTGATCCCATTATCACCTTAGTAGCGCCGCGAGCGTGATTACATACAAGGAATAAATTTCTATGACAAAAATAAAATACATCAATACTGATGTGTTCCAATACGTGCCGATTGAGGACGCATTCAATGAGTGTACGCGAATTACCAATCTGACGACAGGTATTACAGAATCTCTATCCCCTGCTGATAAACTCTTTTACGTAAGAATGCGTCACCGCCACCAGTTTTTTGTAAATGAGCGAGGAGGAACCTACTACGACGACATTGATCAGCTTGGTGCCAGTATTGGTATTAGCTCATCAACAGCAACGCGTATTGTTGCAAAGTTGAAGAAAGCCGGGTTAGTGGTTGCCACGCTGTCAGGGCGGTCTAATAAATGGACAATACTACCGCTCACGCCGGATAACTTCCTCTTTGAACGTGACATTAATGCGATGGAAAGAGGAGCAGCGCCAGAATGGGTGGATTGTTTAAAACATCCCGTATTTGGTAACGTCAAAGAAGATGTAGCGCCAGAGGTGAAGGAAGAGAAGCAGCAAGCTGTGCCGGAAATCGATCCTATGTGCGAGCTTGATGAATTGCCGGAAGATGAAACGCCAGCGCCGGAAAAAGTGAAGCCAAAGCCCGCGAAGAAACCAGCGCCAAAGAAAGCACCCGCCAAACAACAAACCGTTTCTCCATTTGAGTTTAGCAGTCCACGTGATGAAACGAAGGATTGGTTTTATCTAAAACATTATCAGGGTGCAGAGCGGTTTACCACCTTTACAGATTTTGATCTCCCGTATTTGGCACTATTCAAGGCACAGGGCGCACTCACTAATCCTTATGCTCTGGATTATCTCCAGATCAGAACAGATCAAATACAACGACAGTTAGCGAGGAATACATGATTCAATACATAAAACTGAACAACACAAACCAAATCCAGATAAATGATGCAGGGAAACAAGTGTATTATTCCCTGTTATGGTTTTGGAAGGGACGAAAAACAGAGATTAGCTATGGAGAACTCGAAGAAAAATCAAATCTTTCTCATTCGGGGTGTCTATTCTGGATGCGAGCCTTACAAAATCTAGGTGTTATTGAGATAGACGATGAATCTCATTATCTCTCATTCACTCTAAAACGTATAGAAACAGATTCTGTAGAGTTTATCTACACCAACTTCTAATCAGAAATCTTCTAAATAACAATAATCAGGAAACATCTATGATCATTATGCTCTATTGGACATTATTTATCTACATAACAGTTCCCTATTCATGGATGTTTTCCTCATACAAGGAAAAAAATAACAATGGGAAAAAGAGAACGAAACGTACTAGCACGTATTGAACGACAATCCACAGTATTACCCCCCGCTAAATCCCTAGCCTCTAGAAAAGAGTTTCGGGAACTATCCCACCTCTCTATGCTATGGAACTCCACCCCTGGGGACTGGGAAACAGAAATAATCGAACATGATAGCCCTCCGTTATCAGAGGAAGAGCAGGAAGTATTAAATGACATTCTCTCATCCTGTGATGGTGGTGTGTATTTTAATCCTCGTAAACGAAAAGAATACATCGTCGATAGTTCAGATTTGAAGAAGTGGCAGGTTATGTCCTTTGAGGACTATGTGTCCTTTTGTGGGTATTTATCGATTAATGGCCTCAATAACCTGGTGAAGGACTTCGACGCAGTATACGGCGATAAGGAAAGTGAATAAATGCACCAAGAAACAACAAAAACTAGACGATTCGAAAACCTATTAAACTGGTGCCAGGGGCAGGTGAGAGAAATCGAGTTTATTTTAGAAGACGCCTATCTGAGTGAAGAAGAAAAAATAGCAGCGCTTGAGGAACTTCTCGATAAATCGCTAACTATGCAATCGCCTCTCATCGTACTAGGCAATAAAATCAAAACAGCAATAACACAATTAAAGGATCAATAATGACCACTTCTACCTCCTATAACACCCTACAATCTGTATTACAGATATACCACGATAACTACGCTGTCCCTATGCTGCGTCTTGTCAACCTGATGCAACGCGACAGAACGCCTGAAAGCGTTATGGCGGCGATTAAAGCGCAAGATTTAGCGCAAGCAATGCTGGAGCATGTTGGAGACGTAGCGAGCCGTATAGCCAGCCAGGAACACTCCACGCTAACACAGGATGAGGCAGATAGTATTTCTGAGGAAATCTCTGATGCCCTGCTGCTGCTATTGTCGTGCATTGAAGAAACGTGCGAAATGGCGCTCGAACTGGCACCGAACACCAACTACTAGGAATAATCCTATGCCAGGAATGTTCCTATGTTAGGAATATTCCTAATCGTTACCCCCAAATAACAGATTTTGAATATTTTGTCAATAATCTCTTGACAGAGTAAGGTTTTGATGGTAAGATAAGGTTATGGGGTTACTTAAAAGTAACATTTTATGTAGCTCCCCTGAAAAATCCTTTTTGAAATGCACTGCTGGTGTAATTTCCACCGTTATTTATTGTTCGGGTGTTCCTCCAGGTGAATCGCCACGGGTTTAACAGACACCTCAGAGTCATTTAAGATGGCTTAAAGAGAGGTGCCCATGAGCGGTAAGCGTTATCCCGAAGAGTTTAAAACTGAAGCAGTTAAACAGGTTGTTGATCGCGGTTATTCTGTTGCCAGCGTTGCAACACGTCTCGATATCACCACCCACAGCCTTTATGCCTGGATAAAGAAGTACGGTCCGGATTCTTCCACTAATAAAGAACAGTCAGATGCTCAGGCCGAGATCCGCCGTCTCCAGAAAGAGCTGAAACGGGTTACCGACGAACGGGACATATTAAAAAAAGCTGCGGCGTACTTCGCAAAGCTGTCCGACTGAGGTACGCCTTTATCCGTGACAACTCCTGTTGCTGGCCTGTTCGCCTGCTCTGTCGGGTGCTGGATGTTCATCCCAGTGGTTTTTACGCCTGGCTTCAGCAGCCGCATTCACAACGCCATCAGGCAGACCTGAGACTGACAGGACAGATTAAACAGTTCTGGCTGGAATCGGGATGCGTCTATGGTTATCGCAAAATCCATCTGGATCTGCGTGACAGCGGGCAACAGTGCGGAGTAAACAGAGTCTGGAGACTGATGAAACGTGTCGGAATAAAGGCTCAGGTCGGATACCGAAGCCCGCGGGCACGTAAAGGCGAGGCCAGTATCGTGTCACCCAACAGGCTCCAGCGACAGTTCAATCCGGATGCTCCTGATGAGCGTTGGGTAACGGACATAACCTACATCAGGACCCACGAAGGCTGGCTGTATCTTGCCGTTGTTGTTGATCTGTTCTCACGCAAAATTATCGGCTGGTCCATGCAATCCCGGATGACAAAGGACATTATCCTGAACGCACTGCTGATGGCTGTATGGCGGCGTAATCCCGAAAAACAGGTGCTGGTTCATTCGGATCAGGGCAGTCAGTACACAAGCCATGAGTGGCAGTCGTTCCTGAAATCACACGGCCTGGAGGGTAGCATGAGCCGTCGCGGTAACTGCCATGATAATGCGGTTGCAGAAAGTTTTTTCCAGTTGTTGAAACGTGAACGGATAAAGAAAAAGATCTACGGAACGCGGGAAGAAGCCCGCAGTGATATTTTTGATTACATCGAAATGTTTTATAACAGTAAGCGTCGGCATGGTTCTAGCGATCAGATGTCACCGACAGAATATGAAAACCAGTATTATCAACGGCTCGGAAGTGTCTAGATTATCCGTGGCGATTCAAGGAAAGCGGCAGGGATTGGTGATCCCCCTGCTGCTCTTCCTTTTCAGTGTATTTGAAAAAGGAAATTTATTATTTCCCTGTGATTTTATTTCGCTAATAGCTGGCATGTAAAATCATCCTTTACGAGATGCACCTCCTAAGAGCTATCGTAATGGGATTCCTGTAAAAGCCGGGGTAATGACCGGCTTTTTTTCTATCTAAAATAGCTATATTTATTTTTACGAAAGTAAATACAGGTGTTTTATAAAAATAAAAAAGGAGGCATTACGTGCTTCTAATGAACGAACCACAAAAACATAAAATCCAGAAAATGCAAGACGATTTTAAAAATCTCAGCGTAGAGCAGAAAACATTTATTGCCAAATCGTTAGATGTTTCTCTAGCTGAGGTGGATATGTTAATCACTAAGTTTTCTGCTGAAACGCCCACGAATGATAAATCATCTAAAGGGCTTCAGGAACTATTAAAACAATTAGCAAAAGGACAATAACCAATGCAATTTGGAACATTTCAAACTCTGAATGGTGATAACAGCCATGCACGATATAAAGTAATTTCGTATGCCTCAGATGCTGTACTTCAGGATAAACTCATTCGCGTAGATGCAGGAATCCCCGATTCCTTAATCGTCGGTGATTTGGTCGATAGTAACGGCAACCTTGCAACCTCAGTTGATGTGATTGAATACGTAGTGGTAGAACCAGTGCTTGCAGGTAAAAAAGCTTTCGTAGTCGCTGACCCGCATCATGTTATTCTCGCTAAAGCGGGGATTGAACTCCGTAATCTCGATGAAACAGCGGTTTTGATTGCTCTTGCAAACAAGGGTTTTACATTTGCCGATTATGGCACTTTAGCACTACGCACCTCTTAATAGGAATATAATAATAATGGCATACACAGATATTTTTTCTGGCAATATGTATGATTTTGCCAGTCCATTCACATTTAGTACCCAGATCAACCAAATCGTTAGTAATCTATCATTGTTCAAGATTGAACATCACAGTGTTAACAGCATTGCTTTAGATAAGATTACCGATATTAAAAATCTTGTAGCACCTGAAAAGATGCCCTACGCACATTCAGATTGGAACTCTGCCTCACGTCCTGAATATAGCTCCGTATTGTACCAGCAAAAATATACAAATTCTCTGAACGAGGTGAGTAGTCGAGACCTAGAGCAGTATCGCCAGCGTGGTGTTATGGATCAGGGTGATCAGATTGCATTAGCTATCAATGATTTCAGCGATGCACAATACGCGCAGGTGAGTAACACTGTAGAGGTTGACCTCGTAGAGGCACTATTAGGGCTCCGTGTGCAGTCACAATATGCAGGACAGGGAGATTTAGATTTCCTCGCAGGTGGTAGCAAAACCACGTATACAATGGATATTAGCGCCAGTGCTAACGTATTCCAGCAACTGAGCGAAATCGGACGTATTCAGAATGTGAAGCTAGGCTCAGGGCTGGCACAGGCCAAACAAGGCGTAGTGATCCTTGCCTCTGGTAAGGCTGCCGTAGCACTACGTTACCATCCATCCGTGAAGGATTTCATGGTCTATACCCTGCCGCTTGAGCAAGGCGATAACTTCTACACCCGTACTAAAGGCGCCAATCCAGCTTTTGAAACCTGGACGCTAAACGGCGTAACCGTGATCGATGTGACAGGTTATAGCCTAATCACTGACAAAATCGGAGTTGATGGCTTCGTTAGCTTGCCTGTTATGTCTGAAAACTCAAATGCCTACGTCCTGCACGCCGGGATTGGCGTTCGCCATGCAACGCAAGGGAAAGATGCAAATCTGTATCATCAATACGTTACAGTTGATCAGCGTTGGGGATACCCCGCCGTAGCAACGGAATGTAGCTATCTCCCGATTGTGAATATTCCCGAAGCGATTATTTTCGGCAGCGTTACTGAATAATACAATAAATAAAAATATTGGCCTGTGAGGGATTCCGACAAAGGGGAGCGCAAATCCCACGGGTTCCTTTCGGGCCTTTTTTGTTTTCTATGGAGAAAACCAAATGAAATTAATACTCAAATCACACGACCTCCACATTTTCCTTGACGCCAACAACGCTACAGACCTGATTAGAATAAAAGCGCTGGCTGAGATGCTCGATATTTCGTATCCCGCACTAAGACAGCGCATCCACCGGGGACAAGATGTTGATACAGCTATCAGAGAACTCCTGGCTAAAGGAGGCGAATAATGTCGTTAGATCTGAACGTAAGTACTCTGAAAAATACCGTCACATTTGTGGTCGATAAAAACAGCATTGCACAGGCAAAAAAAGCGGCTGATGACCTGCATAAGTATTTCCAGAAAATACAAGACCCTAAAATCCGCTTCCGGCAGCAGAAACAGCGTAGACAGAAAGCACGCCAGATGGCTGATGATGCTCGTTTTAACGATAAACCTCGTAATGCTGCCGAAATGAAAGCTCAGCGTGCGGCTGAGAAACAGAAAGCCAGGGAAGAAAAAGCCAATCTGAGAGCGCAGCAGCAGCTACAGCGCCGCCAGGAGACAGCAGAGCTAAAACTCCGTCATGCAGGGCTACAGCTGGGCGGGATTAAAGGTAAGTATGGATTAGATCCTAAGGCTCAATTTGAAGCCCTCCGCTACATCCGTCAACAAACAGAGGCTTTTGCTCAGGGACAAATTACCAGCGCCCGAATGAATGCCCTAATTCGTGAGCGCATCACCCTGGAGCGCAGGGCAGCAGCAGCCGCACAGAAAGCCGCTCAGGCACAGAAAACAAATTATGTTGGGGCTGCGAAGAAGTTCAAAGATCCTAATAGTAAGGAATACGGCATTGCCAGATTGCAGAGTGCTGCAACGGGAATTGGGAGCATGTTTGCCGCAGGAAACCTCGCTGCACGTATTAAACAGACAGGGGATGAAAACCTCGAACTGATCAGGATGAGTGAACGTGTAAAAACCAACCCTAACGCGATAAAAACAATGGTGACATGGGGTCAACAGCATGGCGTTGATTCCGCTAACGTGGATAAGGCAACCGATAACATGAAAGATGTCCGCGAACGTCTCGCTATGACCGTTAACGATGCTCAGATGAAAAATGGCGAATGGAAGGGCGGAGATGGTGGTATTACAGCCATCATGAACAAATTTGGATGGTCAAAGGAACAGATCGGGAAATTCCAGGATTCCCCACTCGATTTTATCCAGGCAACAGTAAATGAAGGGCAGCGTAGAGGGATGAGCCAGGCTCAGATAGGTACGCTGATCGAGAGTTTAGGTGATGACCTGATGCACTACACTGACATGTTCATGAATAACGGTGCGGAGTTTATCAAGACGCTGCGCCAGCTTAAAGAGAGCGGTCAGACGCTCAACGATGAGCAGATTAGGCAGATAATGGAATACGGCACCCTCACCACGAAAATGGCGGCTCTGACAAACGGCCTGGATATTAATCTGTTTACCGGGTTTATGGATGGATTTGGAAAATCTGGTGATCAACTAACTGAAAACACTAAGAATCTCAACGAGAGCGCTCATCTCCTCGGAGAGGGATTAGGCAATCTGGCTACACAGGTGACAGGTGCAACAGTGCAAATCAGTCAGAGCGTGCAGGCTATTAACGATTACCTAAAATCCAAGTTCCCTGAATGGTTTAGTGGTGATAACAATCAACCTGCGGCTCAGCAGTTGTATAACGGGGCCGTAGGCGGCTCAGCCGATACTGTGGCAGCATGGATTAAAGAAAACACAGGAGTCGATACGCAGAGTTTTGGCCCGGCTGTAATGTCATTCTTAGGAATGGGACCATCATCAACAGGGACGGCTGCAAACAACTACAGCCTATCAGGGCAATCTCTCCGCGATGGCGCTATGGCTCTTCCATCAACTCCGGCACTGAGCTATCAGGTGAATCCTGTATTTAATCTAACAGTAGCGCCGGAAGTGCCTCTGACAATCCAAAGTGATGTTTCTAGACTCAGCGATTACATTGATTTCAACGCCAGAGCGTCAGCAGCCAGTTTCGAACGGTCGTTAACGCTACAAATAAATAGCGGTCAATCATCTACAGGTGGCTAAAAGCAAGGGGCATTACGCCCCTTTTTCTATTTCTGGATAGCGTATCAACTCGATAATCCCTTTTAACTCCTTCATGCTCGCCCCCTGGCTGTAGGTACGGAATGCTTCGGTTTTCGCCTTCTGCTCTGTGTGGCCCGTAATGCTGCCGATCCTGGTCTCGCTAACCCCGGCGCGGTCTAAGCAGGTGATAAACATTCCCCGCAAGCTGTGGAAGCATTGACGATCTGTAGCGGTAGGCAACACTCGGCGGCGTAAGCGCGTGAACGCTTGAGAGTAAAACGGGCCTTTTTTACCGTCAGCACGGTTAATCTTATTAGCCTGTGGGAACAGGTATTCTCCGTAATTGTGGCTTAGGTATTCATCGACAATCGCAGATAACCGGGAATGAATCGGCACATGTCGGATTCCAGCCTTAGTCTTCGACTTTGAAATGAAGAACGTGCGTACACCTTCCACCGTTTTGATTTCTGACTTCTTGAGGCTTGCCAGTTCATCAAGGCGGCATCCTGAAAACAGTCCCATCATTATAATGTTTCTGATCTCCGGCTCTGCTGCATCCAGTAGCTTTTGCATCTGGTCAGGCTCAAATGGTTCATAGCTTACAATACTGGCTCTCGCTTCGAGGTTATGACCGTGAAAAGGGTTGTCCGGTGGAATATCGTCATGCACCCTCCTGGCAAACTCATAAAGGCTTCCCAGACAAGTTAGCCAGTTTTGAACGGTTTGATCGGCTTTCTTCTCGATATGCCGCATAGCAAACAGAGCCACCTGTGATCGCCTGATCTTTGTGATTTTGATATCTGCACACTCAAGATGTTTTAGGAATACCTCAACGCTCCTCGCGGATTTTGCCAGAGTTGAGAATGATCGCCGGTCTTTGTACTGTTCAGCATATCGATCACGAATTTCAATCAACGTAGGGATAGCCTGGAGGGGAGATTTCATTACTGTTTGAGCACGTAGCTCAAGGATTGCGTTGTTTATGCGCCTCTCTTCTGTATCGGGGCAATACTGCTCTTTAAGGGCCTTCCACTCGATGAGCATGTGATTACGGAAGTGTTTAGCGGTGGCGAGGTCTTTAGTTCCCGTCGACTTCCGGTACAGACGTTTCCCGCCGAAGATGTGGCGCATGTATTTGGGAACAAAAATCTGGAACATCCAAACCCCCTCTGGTGTGGGGTAAAGATACGATTGAGACTTGATCGACATAGGGATTTTCCTCTAATATCCCCGTTATCAACTACCAATGTTGAGATCTTTAGCGGTTCTTAGGCGTTTCTCTTCGATTCCCTTCGCCCGCTCCAAACTCAAGTCTTCTGAAGTCTACCCAACTCAATTTTCCCTTGATAAATAAGAAGTTATAACATTCTGTTAGTCTATTGAACTCCGACGGAGGACTCCTCTTTGATTGCGGGATCGGCGTTTTGCGCTGCTGGCGCTGGAGTAGTAGCGTTTAGTGATATTTTCGCACTTATCCTGTTTCCGCAGGATGAGTGATTTTACGCAACCGGCTCGCGCTGACGACGACCGATACCGCAGAGGCCGCGGCGGCGCTCCACAGCGCAACATGAATTGACCTTTCATCTGCTGCCAGCAGAACGCCTACGGCGGCGGCTCCCAGGCACTGCCCGAAAGTGCGCATAATGGATAAAACTCCGGACGCATAACTCGCGTGCTCACGAATAACGTTTGAGAGCATTTCCCGGTTATTGGGACTCTGAAAGCAGCCAAACCCTATTCCGCACACCAGACTTCGCAGGCAGATATCCCACATTGGAGGGCTGGCGGGTAACGTCGCCAGCAGGATCAAACCGACGACAAATATCACCAGCCCCAGGGTGGATATCGCCGGGGCTGATATCGTGTCCGCCCAACGGCCTGCATGCGGCGCAATCAGCACGATCCCTAACGGCCACGGCGTAAACAGCAGGGCAGACACTACCGGACTGTAGCCGTATTCGCTCTGAAACAGGAAGGGTAGCGCAATAAAGGTGATCCCCTGGCTGACAAAAGCAACCATTGACGTGAAAGCCGCGAGGGTAAAACGTTCATTTTTAAACATGCTCGGCGGCAGTAAGGGATGACCCGTACGGCGGATTTGCCAGATAAAAGCCATGCCGCTCAGCGCAGCGAGAGCCATCCAGCAAAGGCTGCCGAATTGAGAAGTAGCGTTCTGTAGGCTGTTCGCCGCCATGATCGTCGAACCCAACAGCAGCGCCGACAATATGGCGCCCACGGTGTCGAAGGGCGCCTGCATACGGATCGCATCCCGCGGCAGCGCTCTGACCGCCAGCAGTAAGGCGAGGGTGCCGGGAAGAACGTTTATCGCAAACAGCCATTGCCAGCTCAGGGTGTGAAGGATCGTACCGCCCAATACCGGGCCGATAGCGGAGCTGGAGGCAATGAGCAGGGCATGGAACCCCAGAATGCGGCCAAGTAAGCGTCCGGGAAATACGGACCTGAGTATTGCGGGGGCAATACTCAGCGTCGCCGCGCCGCCGATCCCCTGAAGCACGCGCATACCGATAAGCACTTCGGGCTTATTCGCCAGCGCGCAACCCAGTGATGTCAGGGTAAAGGTCGTCAGGCCCGCCAGAAATACGGGGCGATAACCCAGACGGGCCGCAAGCGCCGCGAATATCGCCAGCGTCATCGCAGCCGCCAGCAGATACCCGTTGGCGAACCAGACGGCAATACCGGCAGGTACCTGCAAATCCTGAGCCATTGAGGGCAGGGCAATGTTGATCATGGTGCCATCAAACACGCCCATTAAGGTGGTGGTCATTATTGCGGCCATCACCCGTGCGCGCGCCGGGCCAGGCAGTCCTTCGTCGCCGGGTTGGCTGGAAAAGAGCGTCATCATTTGTCCTCTGAGAAGAGTGTATGGATGACAAAACTATAAAGATGGCTTTTACCGGGCGGAAGGCGCACTATTTTCACTTTATTGTTGCATCAAACGCCTTATCTTAATGTGCTGGGAGAAAGGGGAATGTCTGATCCTGATTTTAATTTGCTGGTAGCACTCGACATATTGCTGAGTGAAGCGAGTGTCGCAGGTGCGGCACGTCGTCTGAACCTCAGCACCTCAGCCATGAGCCGGACATTAAGCAGGTTACGCGATGTCACAGGAGACCCGATCCTGGTGCGCGCCGGGCGTAACATGGTACTGACCCCGTGGGCCGAAGCGACCCGGGATCGCGCCAGGCGTGCAGTGCACGATGCCAGGGCGGTATTGCAGCCCTCAACTGAAACGTTCTGCGCGCGAAGTCTGGCGCGTCTTTTTACCATCAGGGCAAACGATGGTTTTGTGGTGGCGTTTGGGCCTGCGCTCATCGCAGCGGTTGCCGACGCCGCGCCGGATGTCTGTATACGCTTCGCGCCTAAGCCGGAAAAAACGTCGCGCTATCTTCGGGAAGGGCTGGTTGATCTGGAGATTGGAGTTCAGAGTAATATGGGGCCAGAAATACGGCTGCAACGACTGTTTGAGGATCGGTTTGTTGGCGTCGTGCGTAAAGGGCACCCGCTGGCTAAGCAGGCAGAAATAGGCGTGGGTGATTATGTCGCCTGGGGTCATGTGGTAGCGTCACCCGAGGGCGCGTTGCACGGATCCGTTGACGATGCGCTGGCCGAACTGGGGACAAAACGTAAAATTGCGAGCGTTGTACCGGGATTTCCGACAGCACTGTCCGTGGCGCTGGAATCGGATCTTATCGCCATGATACCCGCACTCTATTTACTCAATCAGCAGGTAACGGGCCAGGTACACGTTTTCGAGCTGCCGTTCAAAAGCCGTCGTATTACGATATCGCAGATGTGGCACCCAAGAATGGAACGCGATCCCGGTCACCGCTGGCTGAGAGCGCAAATTCTTGCCATATGCGGTGTGGCCAGGTCAGTCATGACTAAGGAGCCTGTATAGCGATTGCTATAACATCAACTTATGTTAAATTAATAATACAATTAATTGATATTTAAGATAAAACATTAAGCGAAGTAGCGGTGTAGAAGCTAAATTGAGATGTCCATCTCTGACCAAATAGACATGTCCGCGCTACCGTCTCACCACAGGGATCGCTGCTTTCAAAGGATGAGACTCATGACGGCATACGGAACGGAAATTTTCTCAATGAGCGATGTGAACAGACTCACGATCGAAGTCTCCACGCGTCGATAGACCGTTTATGTCCTTTCCGCGAGATTTAATCGAAAGCCCTCGTGCTACCTTTAAGCTAACTATTAACGATAAATAAAGGACAGCTTTCCTGTCCTTTATCCTTTTTTATTCAGCTTTGCTCTCGCGCGATCGCAACACTTCACCGACCACCGGGGCGGCGGTAAACGCATTTGGCCATCCCGCGTAGAACGCTGCCTGGGCGACCACTTCTCCGGCCTCTTCAGCCGAAAGCCCATTATCCATGGCCCTGTTTAGGTGGTAGCCAATCTGCGCGCTCTGTCCGGCGGCGATTAACGCGCTGACCGTCACCAGACTTCTGTCGCGGGGCGTAAGCACGGGCCGTTGCCAGAGGTCGAGAAACAGCGGGTCGGCGGTAAATTTAACCAGGCCAGGCGAAATGGGACCGACATTTTTCTCCACGGTCTCTGCACGCTGTTTCTCTACCTGTTCATTGAGAGGCAGCAGCGTTGGCGAGGCGGCGGGCAGGGCCTCTGTCGTGATGCCGCGGGCTGCAAAGATCGCTTTGGTCACCCTGACGGCTGACATCGCATTGGGCCAACCTGAGTAGAACGCCAGATGGGTAATGATCTCTGATACTTCCGCTGGCGTCACGCCGCTATCGAGAGCGACTTCAATATAGTGCTTTAGCTCGCCTGGCTGGTTGCGGGCAATCAGCATGGCCACAGTCACGATGCTGCGGTCGCGGGCAGACAGGGCGTCACGTTGCCAGAGGTCGTTGGTAATCGCTTCACGGCCAAAGCGTGCCAGCGCCGGGGAGACCGCGTGAATGTCAGCGTCCGAAAGAGTGAAAGCCCTGATTGATTTTCTGATAGCGCATACCGCGGCATAAAGGCTATTTTGCGTGCGAAATGTCTGAAGGCGCCGGCCCTGTCTTTCCCTCTGCCTTAACCCTATACTCCATGCGGATAAGGCGGTTTTTTATCGCGGTGCAACGGCTTATCCCATCGTCAACGCGATGGGCGGGGAATTTCACTAAGGGAGAGGCAGCAATGGGCAGACGCTTAATGGTCTGTGTGTTCGCGCTGGTGGCGTTTTCAGCCACTGCAGCGCATGGTCATCACGGCCAGTCGGTAATATCGGGCGCCGACGGCGGCAACGGTTCGGACGGCGGCAGTAGCGATAATTCCTCGGGGCGGGCAGGGTGCCCGGGCGGCACCGATCCCGATAAGCACGGCCATTTTTACCTGCCCGGCACCCGCGAACCCTGCAATCCTGGCCCCCAGGATGCAGAGAAAGTCGGGTCTTCCCACTAGCGTTCAGCTCAGATCGTGCAGCGCTTTGTCCAGCGGTGGGGAAAGTTGAATATCCAAAAAGGCAACCGCCAGTCCGCCGCGCTCCGGTGAGCAGCACATGACGCCGGCTTTCACCGGGCCTGGTGGAAAGTAGCCGAGCCGCAGCAGCGGCCAGCGCTCGCCGTCGGTCGAATACTGCAGCCTTAACGCATCGCCCTTGCGGGTCAGCCGCAGCCAGAAGGTGCGCGGGTCGCCGGGGAAAAGCCCGGTGGCCCAGTCGGAATGGGTTAGCGTCAGCACGCTGCCGATGGCCGGGGCATCGTCATTAAACTCAATCCCCGCCTTCAGCCAGGTCTGCTCGTCCGCCATCATCATCAGCCCGGCCTGGTCGTAAAGCGTGGTGAAATCCGCACAGATTTTTGCCTGCAGGGTAAAATCGCCCTCCACCTCAGCGGCATAAAGATGGCCGGAGAAGCGCTTGAAGCCATACCAGGTATGACGCCAGAAATCGGTATGCTTATCGGTGACCACCGTCAGGCCGTCGGCATCGCGGCGCCACTCGGCAGGTTCATTGATCCAGTGAAAGGATGGCTGCATGTTTCCTCCGGGACAGGCTTATAACAGCGACTGCAGTGCGGGGGACGCCATGCTGGCCTCAAAGGGGATAATCTCCGTATGGGCGAGACCCAGCTGCTGGAAGGGATCCTGGCTCAGACGCGCTTCCAGAATTTCCCGGCTGTCGCATGTCGCCAGAATCACCCCGCCGGTGCGGGGAATACGGCGGCCGGAGGTGAGAAAGAGGCCGTCAGCATAGCCTTTTTTGAGCCATTCGACGTGGGCGGGGATCGCGCTGTCAATCTCTTCGAGCGGTTTTATATACGTTAAAACAACCACATAAATCGTACTCATCCTGAAAACCCTGTCAATCCGATGGGATCTTCAGCCTGACATATTTCGATGATGGTTAAAAGAAAACGCGGCATTTTTGCGTGCTATTGAGCAGGAGGCACATGTTGCAACGGTATGGAGATTTATTGCGGTTGTGAAAACACATATGTTTTTTCGAATGCATATTGATCTTTGTTCGTGGTCCCGTATGCTGTCCGTCACGCTTGAGGAGAAACCATGTCTTTATTGCCCCTGCAACTGTTCAAAAACCTCGCCGATGAAACCCGGCTGGGGATCGTGCTGTTGCTCAAGGCGCGGGGAGAGCTGTGCGTGTGCGATCTCTGTACGGCGCTCGCCCAGTCCCAGCCCAAGATCTCCCGCCATCTGGCAATGCTGCGGGAGAGCGGGCTGCTGCTGGATCGAAAACAGGGTAAGTGGGTCCATTATCGCCTCTCTCCGCAGATGCCGGCCTGGGCGGCTCAGGTGATTGAGCAGGCCTGGCTAAGTCAGCAGGACGATGTGCGGCTGATGGTCAGCAGACTGACTGACGAGCCGGGTTGTCGGTAAAAAATTTATCTTAACATATATGATTTTTCGAATGTGATTGGTGGGGGAACGATGTTGCTGGCAGGTGTGATTTTTGTCCTGACCCTGGTGCTGGTGATCTGGCAGCCGCGGGGGTTAGGGATCGGCTGGAGCGCGGCCTTTGGCGCGGCGCTGGCGCTGGTCACCGGTGGAGTACAGATAGCCGATATCCCGGTGGTGTGGCATATCGTCTGGAATGCCACCGCCACGTTTATCGCCGTGATCATTATCAGCCTGCTGCTCGACGAGTCCGGCTTTTTTGAATGGGCCGCGCTACACGTTTCACGCTGGGGAAGAGGGCGGGGTCGTCTGCTGTTTACCTGGATTATCCTGCTCGGTGCGGCGGTGGCGGCGCTGTTTGCCAACGACGGCGCGGCGCTGATCCTCACGCCCATCGTAATTGCCATGCTGCGGGCGCTGGGTTTCAGTAAGGGAACGATGCTGGCCTTTGTCATGGCAGCCGGGTTTATTGCCGATACCGCCAGCCTGCCGCTGGTGGTGTCGAATCTGGTGAATATCGTTTCGGCAGATTTCTTTGCCATTGGCTTCAGGGAGTACGCTTCGGTGATGGTGCCGGTCGATCTCGCGGCGATCCTCTCCACCCTGGCGATGCTGCACCTGTTCTTTCGCAAGGATATCCCGCCGGCCTGGGATATGGCGTTACTGAAAGCGCCGGCCACGGCGATAAAAGATACGGCGACGTTCCGCACCGGCTGGGGCGTGCTGCTGCTGTTGCTGGTCGGCTTTTTCGTTCTTGACCCGCTGGGGATCCCGGTCAGCGCCATCGCGGCGCCGGGAGCGGGGATCCTGTTTGCTGTCGCGAAGCGCGGGCGGGTGATAAACACTGGCAAGGTGCTGCGCGGCGCCCCATGGCAGATTGTGATCTTCTCGCTGGGGATGTATCTGGTGGTGTATGGCCTGCGAAACGCCGGATTAACGGATTATCTGACCACGGTGCTGAACATGCTGGCGGAGCGCGGGCTCTGGGCCGCAACGCTGGGCACCGGTATCCTGTCGGCCTTCCTCTCTTCGATCATGAATAATATGCCCAGCGTGCTGGTCGGCGCCTTGTCGATTGATGGCAGCGCGGCAACAGGGACGATCAAAGAGGCCATGATATATGCCAACGTTATCGGCTGCGATCTGGGGCCCAAAATCACGCCGATTGGTAGCCTGGCCACGCTGCTCTGGCTGCATGTGCTGACGCAGAAGCACATTACCATCGGTTGGGGGTATTATTTCCGCTGCGGCATCATCATGACCCTGCCGGTGCTGCTGGTAACGCTGGCCGCGCTGGCGCTGCGTCTTTCCTTCAATCAGCCATGAGAACGTGCTATGAGCATCACCATTTACCATAACCCTGAATGCGGCACCTCGCGTAATACCCTGGCGCTGATCCGCAACAGCGGCGCTGAGCCCACCATTATTTATTATCTGGAGACGCCGCCGTCGCGCGATGAGCTGCGCCAGCTGATCGCCGCGATGGCGATCCCGGTGCGGGCGCTGCTGCGGCAAAACGTCGAACCCTACGATGCGCTGGGCCTGGCGGAAGACCGGTTTACAGATGACCAGTTAATCGACTTTATGCTCCAGCATCCGATCCTGATCAACCGTCCGATCGTGGTGACGCCGCGGGGCACCCGGCTCTGCCGCCCGTCAGAGGTGGTGCTGGAGATCCTGACGGCGCCGCAAAAAGGCGCCTTCGTGAAGGAAGACGGTGAGCGCGTCATTGATCGGACGGGGCAGCGTGTGAAATAGCGCGCAAAATGGCGCCGGCTGTAGCAGCCGGCAAGCCATGTGCATCCTGCCTCGCGGGAGGCTCTCCGGGTGTGAAGCACCTGGATGGCTGAACAATATTCTCCCTTAGCGCTATTTCTGCCTCCTCAGGCCCGTTTCCCTTACTTTTCCTGTCGTTATATGCCCTGCCTGCACCGACGGTTTTTGTCCTTGGTTACTCAATCAACTTACTGTTTTTAATAAATAAAATTATGTATTCTTTACAATGGCATAATGTCAACGCCGTTTGCGCTTTTGCGAACATTAAATCTATAAAACTAGATGTTTGTCGACTTTTCATCTAAAAAGGGAAGGTAAGGGGCTGGACAAAACCACTGTATGGTTATCAAATGGTTAAAAATGCTCGTTCCTGATGTTAAGACAAACAAATTATAAATCGTCAGCCCGCTTTATACGGTTAACTTGCGCTGCGGTGCACCTTATCTGGAGAATTTATGCATTCCTCTGTTAATAAAAACGAAAGCCGTACCTTTTTCGGCCATCCTTATCCGCTGGGCTCCCTGTTCTTCACCGAAATGTGGGAGCGCTTCTCGTTTTACGGCATCCGCCCCTTACTGATCCTGTTTATGGCGGCGACGGTTTATGACGGCGGAATGGGGCTGGCGCGGGAGAATGCCTCGGCGATCGTCGGGATTTTTGCCGGCAGTATGTATCTGGCCGCGCTGCCGGGCGGCTGGCTGGCGGATAACTGGCTTGGCCAGCAGCGCGCTGTCTGGTACGGCTCGATTCTGATCGCCCTCGGGCACCTGTCGATCGCCCTGTCGGCATGGCTGGGCAACGACCTGTTCTTTATCGGCCTGATGTTTATCGTCCTCGGTTCCGGGTTGTTTAAAACCTGTATCTCGGTGATGGTCGGCACTCTGTATAAAAAAGGCGACGCGCGCCGCGACGGCGGTTTCTCGCTGTTCTACATGGGGATCAACATCGGCTCGTTTATCGCGCCTTTGATCTCCGGCTGGCTGATTAAATCCCATGGCTGGCACTGGGGCTTCGGCATCGGGGGGATCGGGATGCTGGTGGCGCTGATCATTTTCCGTGTCTTTGCCGTGCCGTCGATGAAGCGCTATGACGCAGAGGTCGGCCTCGATTCCACCTGGAACAGCCCGGTGGCGAAAAAGAATGGCGTTGGGGCGTGGCTGCTGGCGCTGGCGCTGGGAGTGGCTGTGCTGGTCACGCTCATTAGCCTGGGCACGATCGTGATTAACCCGGTGGCGGTGGCCAGCGTGCTGGTCTATGTGATTGCCGCTTCCGTAGCGCTCTATTTCATCTGGCTGTTCGTCTTCGCCGGCCTGAAACGGAAAGAGCGGGCGCGCCTGCTGGTGTGCTTTATTTTGCTGGTCTCGGCGGCCTTTTTCTGGTCGGCATTTGAACAGAAACCGACCTCATTCAACCTGTTTGCTAACGACTATACCAACCGGATGATCGGCGATTTTGAGATCCCCGCGGTCTGGTTCCAGTCGATTAACGCCTTATTTATCATTCTCCTCGCCCCGGTATTCAGCTGGGCGTGGCCAGCGCTGGCGCGTAAAAACGTTCGTCCGGGCAGCATGACCAAATTCGTCATTGGCATCCTGTGCGCGGCGGCGGGCTTTGGCCTGATGATGCTGGCGGCGCAGAACGTCCTGAACAACGGCGGGGCCGGTGTGTCGCCGCTGTGGCTGGTGGGCAGCATCCTGATGCTGACGCTCGGCGAACTGTGCCTGAGCCCGATTGGCCTGGCGACCATGACCCTGCTGGCGCCGGAGAGAATGCGCGGCCAGATGATGGGGCTGTGGTTCTGCGCCAGCGCGCTGGGTAACCTGGCGGCGGGCCTGATTGGCGGTCACGTGAAGGCCGATCAGCTGTCGCTGCTGCCGGATCTCTTCGCCCGCTGCTCCATCGCGCTGCTGATCTGCGCCGCCGTGCTGGCCGTGCTGATTGTCCCGGTCCGCCGGATGCTGGAGAACAGTCAGTCCAGCGGCGCGCAAAAATCCGTCAGCAACGCCTGACGCGATCCCCAGGCCGGTCCCGCGGGACCGGCTTGTTTTTTGTCCAACCCCCGCCCCGGCAGTGCAAAATCCCCTTTTCTGAATGCGCGATGTCCCATAACGTGAGCGTGTTCTTTGAAATCACGTCGCTTTCCGGTCCATAGTGTAGTCAGGTTTACTATGTGGTTAATATAAGGACACACCTATGCCAGCAGTCATTGATAAAGCATTGGATTTCATTGGTGGTATGAATACGTCTGAGCCAGTACCACAGTCTATGGATGAAAGTACCGCGAAGGGAATTCTCAAATATTTGAAAGAGCTGGGCGTGCCAGCCAGCCCGGCAGACGTCGCTGAGCGCGGTCAGCAGCAAGGCTGGAGCGCCGGGTTTACCGACAAAGTGGCGGAGTGGGCTGAACGGGTCGCCGCCGGCGAACGGCTGGTGATTAAGCATCCGGAATTCTTTTCCACCTACATGCGGGAAGAACTGCGCGCCCTGGTGTAATCGCCGCGCATTAACCCCGCATCTTCTGTTTAATGCCTTCCCCACCGGGGAAGGCATTCTGGCTGATGACAAACCTGTTTCATTATTGTGCCCGCATTACTGCCGGGTGGCGGCCTTCGCCTTACCCGGCCTACGAAAGACGGCAATATCAACCCGCTATGCGGTTGGCCGTAGGCCCGCGCAAGCGCAGCGCCGCCGGGCAATCCCTGAAGACGGTTTAATGCCTTCCCCACCGGGGAAGGCATTCTGGCTGATCACAAACCTGTTTATTATTGTGCCCGTATTTCTGCCGGGTGGCGGCTTTCGCCTTACCCGGCCTACGAAAGAGGACAATATCAAACCGCTATGCGGTTGGCCGTAGGCCCGCGCAAGCGCAGCGCCGCCGGGCAATCCCTGAAGACGGTTTAATGCCTTCCCCACCGGGGAAGGCATTTTTGTTACTGGCCGCGGTAGCCGCCGCCCAGGGCTTTGATCAGGGTAATGTCGGTGCTCAACCGCCGGGCCTCAATATCCAGCAGCAACAGCTGCTGGGCAAGGACCGCCCGCCGGGCCTCTTCGGCGGCGTAGCGGCTGAGCAGGCCGCGCTGATAATGGGCGCGAGCGCTGTCGGTGGTGGTCTGCGCCGCGGTGACCTTCAGCTGCTGCAGCGCGCGCTGCTGATTCAGGTCGTTAAGCTGGCTGGAGCTGATGGCGACATCGCGAACCGCGTCCAGCACCGCCTGGTTGTACTGTTTGATCAGAATATTGCTGGCGGTGCGCACCGACTGCAGATTGGCGTTCAGACGACCGCCGTCGAAGATCGGCAGATAGAGCCCAGGCAGCAAGTTGATCTGCTGGAAAGAGGACTTAAACAGATCCCCGACGCTCAGGGCGTTATAACCCCAGAACGCTTTGATATCAAAATGGGGATAAAACGCCGCTTTCGCCGCATCGACCTGGCTCAGGGAGGCGGTCACATACCCGCGCAGCGCCTGCAGGTCCGGGCGGCGGGCCAGCAGCTCGAAAGAGAGCGACGATGGCAGCGTCTCCTGGAGCGCAGGCAGCGCCACCGGATGGATGGCCGGCATGCTCTGCGCATCGGCGCCGATCAGCGCCCGCAGGGTTTCACGATACTGGGTCAGCGTCCCCTCGGCGCTGATGATCTGCTGGCGGGCGGCGAGCTGCTCGGCCTGGGCGTTGGCCACATCCACGCTGTCTTCCACGCCGCGTTGGGTCCGGTGCTCGTGGGCCGCCACCGAGAACTGGGCAATGCCTTCCAGGTCCTGCAGCAGCGCGATTTTCTGGAACGTCGCCTGCATGGCGAAATAGAGCTGCGCCACGCTGCTGGCGATGTCGAGCTCAATGCCGGCGGTCTCAGCCAGCCGGGCGTTTTTCTCGCCAATGGCGGCGGCAACCCGGGCGCGATCGGCTCCCCAGAGATCGATATTCAGCTGCGCCCCGACGCCAACGGTGTTCAGCGTATACCAGGGACCGTTCTTATCCACCGGCAGGGAGTAGGAGTAGGGCCAGCTAAAGGATTTGTCGGTGATCCGCAGGCGGTTTTGCGCCGCGACGGCGGTGGCCTGCAGGCCCATCGCCGACTGGGCGAGTTCCACCGTGGACTGCGACTGAGAGATGCGCAGACGGGCGGCCTGCATGGTCGGCGAGTTCTGCAGCGCCCGGTTGATCAGCATATTGAGCTGAGGATCCTCATAGGCCTCCCACCAGCGGGCTGCCGGCCAGTCGCTATTCGCCAGGTGGATCACCTGCGCCAGCTGGGCCTGCTGCGGATTGACGATGGCGACCTGGGCTGGCTCGTCCTGGATCAGCGTGCAGCCGCTGAGCAGCGTCAGCGTCAGGGTAAGGAGAGTGCCGCGCAGCCGCGCGGAGAAAGGAAGGATCATCATGACGTTTTAGCCTGTTGCTCAGTCGCTATCGGTGTCGGGCCCCAGTCGGGCAGGGCGGCCAGCGCGGCGGCCAGCGCCGGGCCAAAGGGGTTAGTCAGGTCGGCGGCCAGCTGCTCGGCAGGTGCTGTCGCCTCCTGTTCGATACGTTCGGCGTAGCGCCGCAGCTGTTCGGCGCAGCGGGTCAGGGTCGGGTCTCCCGGCGCGGCGTTGAGCCGGTACCCTTCGCTGAGGCGGGCGATCTCCTCGGCCCGGGCGAGGGTGGCGCGCATCGGCCAGTCTTTCGCCTGGGGCCAGGGGTGGGCATACGTACCCAGCGGTTCGGCGCGAACCCGATGGATCAGCGCTTCGCTGTCTGTGAAGGCGACAAACAGAGGGGCCAGCGGCACCGCATCGTGCGGGGCGGCGAGGCAGTCCGCCAGCCGGCGATAGAGTCCGGCGAGGCGCGATTTCAGCTGCGGCGCTTCGCTGTCCGGCCAGAGATACAAATGGACAATGGAGGAGACCAGCACCCCAAGCAGGATGCCCAGCACCCGGTCCCGCAGCTCGGTGAGATTTGTCAGCGGACCAAACCAGCTGAGGAAGGCCAGCGCAAAAGTGAAACCAATCTGGATCCCGGCGTAGGCGATACGCTCCGAGCCGGCGGCAATCCAGGCCGCCAGCGCCAGCACCGGCAGGGACATCGCCAGCAGCCCCGACAGCGAGTCGGTCCAGGGCTGGACAAAGACGATTAACAGCAGCGCCAGCAGAGTGGCGAGCAGCGCGCCGCCGATGCGCAGCCACGTCTTCTGCATCGTGGCGCCCAGCCCGGGCTGGGCAACGATCACGCAGCTCAGCATAATGGTGTGCAGCCCCTGCCAGTCGGCAGCGGTATAGAAGACATAGCAGATTAGCGTCGCCAGCAGGGTCTTGAGCGCAAAATGGAGATAAGCCGGGTTGCGCCAGGCGTCCGGCGCCAGCAGAGGCGGTTTTTCCACCTCGCCCTGCGGCAGGGCCACCGGCTCACCCTGGGCCAGCTGCTGCAGAAGGGCAGCCATCTCCTGCAGAACGGCGCGATTGGCGCCGCGGCCGCTGAGCGCCTGGGGGGAAATGGCGCCGTCAAACGGCCCCTCGCTAAGGGCGCTCTTCAGCTGCAGTACCGCCTGCGACAGTAGCAGGCGATCGTCGCTATCGTCCTCGTCCGCTTGCAGCAGCGCCGCCAGCTGGTAGCAGCGCAGGGTGGCGGCCAGCCGCGAGCGCCAGGCCTGCGGATCGGCGGCGATCTCCGGCGTCGCCCGGCAGGCCTGGGCGAACAGCGACTGCAGCTGGTTGAACTGCGCGGCGGTCTCGCCGAAGGTCGGTGGCGTTTCTCCGCCCGGGGTCGGCCGCCGGGGGGGGGGCGGCCGCCGCAAAAACGCCCGCCCCGCCCGATACTCGTTGGCGGGTCACCGGTGCGGCCAACACGCGGTGGCCCGCCGGGGGTGCAG
>NZ_JCAXWU010000011.1:0-199197 GCF_059759695.1 Klebsiella sp. M041 | reverse complement strand
CCAGTTGGTGATTTTGAACTTTTGCTTTGCCACGGAACGGTCTGCGTTGTCGGGAAGATGCGTGATCTGATCCTTCAACTTAGCAAAAGTTCGATTTATTCAACAAAGCCGACTGATAGTCACAATCGAGCCATGTCCAGAATAAGACCGGTATCAGCAGTTGCTTTTGCTGCTCAGCATCAAGAATGTGGCTGAACAAGAAAGGAAAAATACGGGTATCCCAGAAACGGAAAATCCCCTCCCGACCTTCATGTTGCGCATCAACACAATCCCTGAGCCAATCAGCAAGCTGTTCAAACGACCAGCAAGAACCGCATATCAGCAGGGGAGCCGATTCCATCATTTCTGCTGCAAGGTTATGTAGCCACTGAACATGTTCAGCGTCCGATAGATCCACCCGAACCAGCACAGGCGCATCCTCAGGATACATATCCTCAGGTAACCCTTGATATAGCGACTGCCACATCATAGGGTTACTGAAAGTAGTAAGTGCGGGCAGGACAGAGAAATTAACAGCACACTGATCGATTATCACATCAACATGGTCTATCTCGGCACGCTGGCAGGTTGTTCTGATTTTGTCCATCCACGGAGAAACGAAATCCATCTTTTACATCTCCCTTGGAACAAAACCCTGAGCGATTTCCTGTGCCCGTTTCAGACAATCTTTGCAGACCGATGATGGTAGTTCAGGCAACGGGAAATCCTGGCTCGCAGGTCCTTCCATGTTGTGCTGCCCTTTAAGGCTTAACAGTCCAGGGCCATGAACCTTAATTTCTCCCTGAGGTGTCAACTGGATGTAAGCGCCGCCACATGCAATAGTGATCCCGTTTTTTGCCGTTAGCTGCAGGTGACCTTGTGTTGACTGAACCGTGACGTCTTTCAGTGACGTAAGGGAGAGTGTGTCAGCGTGTGATTCTACTTCAAGTGGTCCTTTCGCCGAGACCAGCCGGATCCCTTCCTGTTGTGAAAGTAGCGAAATCGCTTTACTGGCGTTTACTGAGTGGCGCTGCGCGGTTGCAATATTGACCTCTCCCAGACTTTGCAGGTAGAGGCCTTTACCACTGTGCATTAGCGCAATATCAGGGGTAACAGAAGCAACCCCTCTGGGAGCAGCCATCAATAAAGCCGCTTCTTTCAGGTTACTGGCACCGTTAACAAACTCTCTCAGTGAATCTGCGTCCGGTGAATAATTATGATGAACCTGGGCAATACTGCCCCATTCGGTTATCTGATTCAGCGCGCCTTTCAACAAACTGACCGCCGGCTCCATATCCAGCGCCTGCCCCTGGGCCTGCGCCTGTCCGTCCGCGCTGATAAAAATACCCTTCTGCGCCCGGATGGCACCCCAGCTGTCGGTTCTCAACTCAAAGCCTTCGCCGCGCGGCTGCCTGTCGCTGTTCACCAAGTGCCCCAGATTCAGCTGGCTCTTGCCGCCATACTCCGTCGACACCTTGATATGCTCTTTCCCACGCTCATCGTCGAGGCGGATTTTGTTGTTGGCCGGGGTGCGCAGGACGTTACGTTTGTCATTGCGGATGGTGACGTGATCGCCGTGCGCCGAATCGTGGAGCACGCCCGCGATATACGGCCGGTCCGGGTTACCGTCCTCAAAGCCAATCGCCACCTCCGTCCCCGCCAGCAGCGGCAGGTGCAGGCCGTAAGTGTCTCCGGCATACGGCCGCGACTGGCGGACCCACAGGCTCTCGAACCCGGTTTCCCAGCGCGCCCGGTCAAACAGCATATTCACCCGGTAGCGCCCGTGTTTGTCGATATGCCCGTAGGTGTCGTTTTCCCGGGTACTGGTTACGCGGGCCGGCAGCGTCCCGGCCATCACCGGGCGCGCGCCGGGCTCGGGCCGGTAGCCGACGTCCGGGCTGTCCGGTATGCCGGCAAACTCCACCGCAAAGTCGGCATCGCGCCAGGCGTGGCTGTGCATCGCCGTGATAAGCACGCCATCAGCAAACTCTCCAGCCACCTCCTCTCCGCCGGTCACCTTCAGCACCTGACCCGGGCAGAGCGTCGGGCAGCTGGTGGTGCCCTGCATCCGGGTCTGGCCGTTCAGATAACGCTCATGGCGAAGCCGGGCGTAAAACGCCCCGGTCTCCGGCGCCGGATGGCGGTCATGGACATTCCCGGCGGTCAGGTAGTTATCTCCCCAGTGGTAAGCCTCACCAAAGGTAGTCGTCTCCCCGCGGGTGACATCCACCTGCGCGTTCATGTCAGCCGTCGCCTCGCGGTAGTTGTAGTCGCGGGTACTGACCTGCTGCTCCACGACGCGGTGGCGGCATGCCATCTCCCACACCGCGTCCACCCCCGCCGACTGCTGCCCGGATGGCGGGACCGAAGGCAACGTCAGCCCCTTCTCATAGCCCTGCTGACTGTCGCAGAACTCCGCGACGTCGATGTGCAGCCGCGTATCGGCGGTAAAGCGAAACCAGATCCCCACCTCACCCAGCAGCCGGGTGATAAAGCGCAGGTCATCCTCACCGTACTGCATCACCTGCTCGCGGCGCGGATACGTTTTTGTCAGCGAGAACAGAAAATCCTGACCGCGCAGGCCGTGGCGCTCGCGGAGGATTTTTTCCACAATCTGCGGAACGGACTGGTCCTGATAAATGGCGTTCTGGTGCGAGCGGTTAAGCAGCGCCAGGCGCGGCTGGAGGGTCAGCGCGTAGTGCGTTTCATCCCTGGAGGTGCCGAGCCGTTCGAACCCCGTCACCACGCCCTGGATCACCCGCACGGGTTGCTGAACATTGATGCCGAAGCCCTGAGCCACCGGCGCCTGCAGCGTCAGGGAGGCTGCCTTCATCAGCATCATCTCTTTGCTGATGGCATGGTCTGCGCTGGTGAATTCGATACGATAGCGGAACGGCTGGCTCAGGGCTTCATCGCCCTCAAACGCCAGCACATCAAGCCCGGCTTCACATCCCTTCACCGAAAGCAGATGGTGGTTGTGGCTGAACAACAACGATTTCACGCTACTCATCGGCGATTGCCCCCTCGTCAAACGCCATCACGATGCCTTCTTCTTCGTGATACCCCAGCGTCACATGGTTCGGTTTATGCCCCGCCGCCATATGGCTCAATAGCTGCTGACTCAGCGCCGGCAGGATCTGCTGATTGAGCAGAATGTCGACGTTGCGGGCGCCGGTGTCCGGCAGCAGGCAGGCCTCGGTCAGCGCGTCGAACAGGCTCTCGCTGAGGGTGGCGGTCATCCCGTAATGGCAAGCCAGACGCTGACTCACCTGCCCGAGCTTCATGCCGACAATGGCGCGCAGCGCTGCCGCCGGCAGCGGACGGTAAATCACCGTCTGGAAGCGGGCCAGCAGCGCCGGCTGGAAGTGGCCGCGCAGCACCGGGCGCAGCAGCTCGTGCAGGTCTGATTCGCTGGCTTCAGGCTGTTCATCCAGCAGCTGCATTAGCAGGTCACTGCCAAGGTTGGCGGTCATCAGGATCACGGTGTTGCGGAAGTCGATTTCACGCCCCTCGCCGTCGCGCATTACCCCCCGGTCGAAGACCTGGTAGAACAGGTTCATCACATCGCGATGGGCCTTCTCCACCTCATCGAGCAGCACCACGCTGTAGGGGCGTTTGCGCACCGCCTCGGTCAGGATCCCGCCCTGGCCGTAGCCGACGTAGCCCGGCGGAGAACCCTTCAGCTGGCTGACGGTGTGCGGTTCCTGGTACTCGGAGAGATTGATGGTGATCAGCGCTTTCTCGCCGCCGAACAGCGCATCGGCGAGGGCGAGCGCCGTTTCCGTTTTGCCGGTGCCGCTCGGCCCGACCAGCAGGAACACCCCCTGCGGACCGTTCTCCGGCGTCAGGCCGGTTTTCGCGGCGCGCAGGCGCCGGGCAATAGCGCTCAGGGCCGCCTCCTGGCCAACCACCCGTTTGCCGAGGCTCTCTTCCAGGCTCAGCAGCTCCGTCTGCTCATCCTTCATTAGCGAGGAGAGCGGCACGCCGGTCCAGTCGGCAATCACCGTCGCCACGGTGCGGACGTCGACGTCCAGCCCGAGTAGCGGATTGCCGTGCTGGGCGGCAGTAAGCGCGTTTTGCAGGTCGTTGATTTCCCCCTGGCGGGAGATATCGCGACGACATGCCCGCAGTGCCTCCGTTAGCTGCAGCTCCTGACCATATTGGGTTTCGAGGGTATCCAGCGCCAGGATAAAGCGGTTCTCCTCCTGCTCAATGAGCGCCAGCCGTTCGCCGTGGGCGCTGTTGCCCAGCGCGATATCCTCCAGCAGCGCCTGCTTCTCCATCGCCAGCGCGGTGAGCTGCGCCTTCAGGCGGGTCAGCGGCTCTGGCACGGTATCAAGGCTCATGCGCAGGCGGGCGGAGGCGGTGTCGAGTAAATCCACCGCCTTGTCCGGCAGCTGGCGGCCGGTGAGATAGCGTCGTGACAGCGTCACGGCGGCACGCACCGCGTCATCCGTGATATGCACCCCGTGGTGGTGGGCATACCGGGGCTTCAGGCCGCGCAGCATCAGGCAGGCGGTGTCGTCGTCCGGCTCATCCACCTTGACCATCTGAAAGCGGCGCTCCAGCGCGGCATCGCGCTCGAAGTACTGCTTGTATTCATGCCAGGTGGTGGCGGCGATGGTCCGTAGTTCCCCCCGGGCCAGCGCCGGCTTCAACAGGTTGGCGGCATCCGCCCCGCCGGCCTGATTGCCCGCGCCGATAATCGTGTGCGCCTCGTCGATAAACAGCAGCACCGGCCCAGGCGACTGCTGCACCGCCTCAATGATATTTTTCAGCCGCTGCTCGAACTCGCCTTTGACCCCGGCGCCGGCCTGCAGCAATCCGAGGTCGAGGGTGCGCACCGACACCGGCTTCAGCGCGTCGGGGACGTTGCCTTCGGCAATGCGCAGCGCCAGGCCTTCCACCAGGGCGGTCTTGCCCACGCCCGGTTCACCGACGAGGATCGGGTTGTTTTTACGACGCCGGGAGAGAATATCCACCATCTGGCGGATTTCCGTATCACGTCCGAACACCGGGTCAATCTGCCCGTCTCTGGCTTTGGCAGTGACGTCGAGAGTAAATTTGTCGAGGGCGTTCTGCAGCGCCGGGTTGGGCCCATCCGCGTTCGGTACCCCGTCCGCAGGACGCCCCACAAACTCCACGTCCCCGCCATGACGCTGCGCCAGCGCCGCCTCCTGCTGCGCTTGCGGACGTTCGTCGGACTGGGTATCCAGCAGGGGGCGCAGGCGTTCCAGCTGGCTCTGGCCCAGGGTTAACAGCGGCCACAGGCCATCGCACTGGATCAGATTCTGTTTTGCTACCAGCGCCATCAACAGGTGAACACTGCGGATCTGCGCTTCGCCGCTGAGCGAGGCAATCAGCCAGGCCTCCTGCATCAGCTTCAGGATAGCGCCAGATAGCTGAGGACGATGACGTACCGAGCGCGGCTGTTTATCCAGCCAGCTAAGCAGATCCTGCCATAGCGCATCCATATCCCATTCGTAGCGCCGCGCCAGCACCGTCAGATCGCCTTCCCCCTGTTCCAGCAGCTTGAGCAGCCAGTGCTCGGGCAGGATCTCAGCGTGCGCCCGGGACTGGCACAGCGAGGCCGCCCCCTCCATCGCGCGGGCACAGCAGGGATTAAGACGGCGTAACAGGCTGGCTGGATTTTCCATGAGATCCTCTCTTTATTGGTTCCGGACACGCTACCGCCCGTCGCTGTTCCCCAACAGGAACCCATAGCGCACAGGGTCAGGCAGGCAGATTGTGTTTTTCTTTGCTGAGTACCCGCATCTCAGGCATTCAGCAAAAAACGGCGGACAGAGAAACGCTGTCCGCATCAGGCGATGGCCCTCCTTACTCCCCGGTCGCATAGAAAACGATGCGACCGGGGTGAGCGAACGCCGCCAACGCACCTCCGGCGCGAAGAATGACGGGCAATTACGCGGTAGCGCGTTCGTTCCAGCTATCGGAATGAATGATGTTGCCGTCTTTATAGGTCCAGATGATCTTCTCGTAGCGCAGCTCGATCTGTTCCAGATGGTTGTGCTTCTCGTAGGCAGGGTCTTTGATGTCGTGCATCAGGGGATTCACTTTCACCACCTTGACGTTCTCAAGCGTGGTGTTGAAATACTCCACTTCCTGGCCAGCATCGTTGATCCGATACCACTTGAACTCGGCGGATTTCAGGGTCTGACCGGTGGTCACCGCCTTGTAGAGGTAGGGGCTGGAGGAGTCGATCTCCTTGGTGAACAGGAAAGGCGTATGGATCCGCGTGCCGGTCAGTTTGCCGGTGTTGTTATCGGTCGGGATGTACAGGTTATGCTCCTGGGCCACCACTTCGATACTGCCTTCACGATCCTGAACGTCGACAGACCCTTTAATGTCCGCGCCGCCGTCGTCTTTCAGCCAAAGATAAACAGGAATTGCCATGGAATTACTCTCCATTGTGTAGTGAAGCGCCATCATCCTGGGATGACGCAGAGGGTTTGTCCGGTAACCGGCAGGCGTCGACCTGCGGCACCAGACTGATTTCGACACGTCGGTTCAGCGCCCGGCCTTCCGGCGTGTCGTTTGTTGCAATTGGGCGGCTTTCGCCATAGCCCTGAACGGCAAAGCAGCTGTCCGGCACGTCGCCGGTATCGCGCATCCAGTCGCGGACCGATTCCGCGCGTTTCAGCGACAATAACTGGTTGGCTTTTTCCTCACCGACGCTGTCGGTGTGGCCCGCCACCACGATCAGCCACCCGGGCCTGGCCTTAATGTCCACCAGCGAGTGGACAAGCCGCTTTGTCGAACCGGGTTTCAGTACCCATTTCCCGGTATCGAACAGCGACATGCTGTCAAGGCGGATGACGTGCTGCGCGACGCGCTGCACCGGCCTGGGGGGCGGTGGCGGCGGCACGTAGCGGCGAATAGCCTCCAGCAACGGCAGGCGAATCCGCTCCCCGCGATATAAGCCAAGACTCAGGCGCAGCGGGACGCCGTTACGCGCCCAGCTATCCAGCAGCGCGGCATCTTCACGCAGCACCCTAACGGCGCTGGCTTTTGCCCCATAATCATTCATCGCGATCCGCTCATAACGGGCAATATCAACGCCCACGCGCTGCAGCAGTTGTCGATTGTTCCAGCCACTGCTGAGCAGCGCGGCGACAGCCGCAAGAGTGAAAATAGCGAGCGCCGCGCGCCCGGCCCTGCCCCATGGCGTGAGCCCCCGTCCCGCCGGTAACTGCGACAGGATGAAATCCGGCAAGGATGACGCATCCGGGGTGTCGGTCTCGCCTGGCTGCCAGCCAGCTACCCGCGTCAGGCCGGTATGCCGGGATAACCACCTCGTCCATGCCGACGACGCCAGGCTCCCGGCATGGGTGGGTCCGATCCCCCAAAGTACGGCCGCTGGGGTCAGGGGTGGCAGGTCGGCATTCTTCTCCGTTAACACGGCAAGGACGTGCCGTGCGAACCAGCCCATCAGGCTGTTCATTAATACCTGCTGCTGCAGCGCCGCCGCACCGCCGACGCTCAACCAGGTCGACACAGAACAGGGGGAGCAGGAGGGCTGCCAGACTTTCACCGCCTCACCCGGGATCGCCGCCTGCCAGAGCAGACTAGGGCTCATCGCGCTGCCCACCTGCCCCTGCAGCGCCAGCGGTACGGCATACCCCGTCTGCTGACGCAGCTGGCTGATTTGCCAGCGCAGGGCCAGCAGGGCGCTGGTCAGCGCGTCGCTTTGCGCGTGCCGCTGCGGGCAGACGCAGAGCAGCACCGACAGCTGAGACCCCCACTCCGGTCGCTGGCTTAATATCTGGCGCGCAACCTGCGGCAGCTCCTCCGTCTTTTCCACCCGGATCCAGCAGCCCTGTTTGACGACCCGCACCGGGGACGGCTGCGGCCAGACACACGGCAGATCGCCGCAAACGAGGACTACCGGCTGGCGATAAGCGATCGCCGGAAGTTCGTGCAGGGTTGACGTGACCTGACGTTCGGCACCACGACGGGCAATACGCAAGATCGCGATAATCAGGGCCAGCGTGACCAGCAGAATGAGCCACGCCCCCCAGCGAGGAACCGGCAAAAATAGCAGGCACACCAGCGCGCTCAGCAAACCTGCCCACAGCGCCAGCCCGCGCTGCTGGGCGGGGCTCATTTCCCCTCCCCCGGCAGCAGGGTCAGCAGCAGATGATCGAGCCAGTGGTTCAATCCCCACCACAGAGCCACGATCACCGCCACGCTCAGCCCTGCACGTACCGGCCAGGAGGCCAACCAGCCGCTTATCCCCAGTCCGGCGCGGCTCTCTATCAGCACCGGAGCGCCCTGCGGACAACGGAAAGGCGGGACATGTTCACTGAGCGCGTTGACCAGCTTCAGGCGCTCCGGGTCGTTGAGGGAGCGAAAGCTGCCAACAAAACCCAGCTGCATCACCCGCTGAAAACAGGTGACCACAGCCAGGTCGGGCGTCGGATCATGCAGAACCTCGCGCATCCGCTCGCACAGGGTGTCGCCGGCGTCCATGGTGCCGAGAAAATGCCCCTGCAGCGGAATGTCATACCACTGCAGGCAGGCATCATCCTCCACGCCGCGCCCTTTCACGACTTCATCGAGCAGCGCGCACTGGGCGGTGAGAATATGCTGACAGCTGACGTCATCAAGCCCGCTCGCCTTCAGCTCAGTTTGCACGCGCTCGACATCAGCAATACAGCGCTGCCAAAGCGTGTACCCCTCCTCATCGCGGAACTGCGGGCCATGGCGCAGGCTGATAACCTGCAGCCAGGTGTTTTGCAGCAGCGCATCAATATCAATGGACGCGGCGTTGCCGCGTTGACGTTCATTCACGTTCGTAGCACCGCAAAAAGTTCAAGTTCAGGCTCGCCGAGCATCCCCGGGACGTAGAACATACAGGTACCGCTCTGCAGCATTTCCGTCGCCAGAGGATGGGACACATCGAGGCTGAAATACTGGTTTTCCAGACGCAGCGGGATCGCCGCCGGCACATGACGCAATGGCGTCAGGGGCACCCCTGTCCGCGAGGAGTTGACGATGGCTTTGACATGATCCGGACTGCCCACTTTGCACTGCCGCGGAAACTGTTCCTGCAGCTGGGCGACCGGTACCGACGAACGAACCGACAGATAGTAATCCGCCCCTTCCCGCAGCCGGGCATCGTGCAGACGCGCCTGCCAGAAGTGCAGCCGGGCATCATGCTCCAGGGCAATCGCTACCACCCGCGACGGCAGGCTCGCCTCCAGCAGGTCGCTGAGTAAATCAAACAGCGGCGGAAAAACCGCGTTCAGCTGGTCATGTTGATAGATCGGGACGGCATTCGCCTGATGGGTCAGCGAAAAGGTCAGCAGGCTGCCAGCCAGGCGCGCCAGCTCCGGATAGAGGCGTTCCGGCGGGCTTTGCCGGTAACGCAGAAAATAACCCAGCACCGGCTCAGCGCTGTTCAGCGCGTTCAGCAACCAGAACAGAGAGACATCGGCCACGGCAAAATCAGCCATCCGTTCATTGCTCTCGCGACGCATGGCCATCAGGCGCGTCAGACGAGCCCGGAGCTGAGTAAGCAGCAGTTCAAGCTGCGTCGCCAGCCAGCGGCTGCCCTGAATCTGCAGCAGCGGCGGGAGAAACGTCTCGTCGATGAGCCAGGCCCCCTGCGAATCCCGCAGCAGGCGTACCACCGGACAGGTCAGGTAATCGCTGTTATCCTGATGGGCGAAACGGAGCGACAGCTCCGGCTGCATGACGGCAATCTGCCGGGTATCATCCCCGAACTGGTTGCGGACATCGCGCCAGCGCTGCCGGAAGCGCACCGGCCTGTCGGCCACATCGTCAGGCTTCAGGCAGTTGCCGCCATTGGCCTTCATCAGAGGCAGCGCCAGCATCACCACTCCCGTGCGGGATTCGCCCTCCAGCGACAAAGCCGGCGGCAGCGCATCGGCATTGTCCGTATCAATCATCGTGCCATCCTGGAACCGGACCTGCAGCCTGTGAGCCTGCAGGCGTCCCAGTTTGAGCATCTCTGGTTCGAAGGTCGCCTCAACCACTCCCCAGGGGTGGTTGAGGCCCATCCGGGCAATCGCTTCCGCAGCCCAGGCGGCATACGCAGCCTGCTGTTGAAAATGCTGGGGCGACACCATAATGCCCCGGCCCCATAACGGACGTTCGGTTTTCATCATCGTCCGACCCTACGCCTTCGCCTTCGGCATCTGGCTGACCAGCGACAGATTGACGTCCAGCCCCTCGACCTGGAAGTGCGGCACGGCGTACAGCTTCACGCGGAAGAAGCCCGGGTTGTCCTCGATATCTTCCACCACCACGCTGGCATCGCGCAGCGGATGGGAGGCCTGCAGCTCGTCGCCCGGATCGGTCATTTCAGTGACCAGGCTCCGCACCCAGGTGTTCAGCTCCAGCTCCAGCAGACGCCGGTCCTTGGTGGTGCCGATATTCTCGCGCTGGATCATCTTCAGGTAGTGCGCGATGCGCGACAGCAGGAAGATATAAGGCAGACGCGCGTTGATGCGGCTGTTGGCGGTAGCGTCGGCGGTATCGTACAGCGCCGGTTTTTGCGCGGAGTTGGCCGAGAAGAAGCAGGCGTAATCGCGATTTTTGTAGTACGACAGTGGAATGAAGCCCAGGCTGGCGAATTCAAACTCCCGTGTTTCCGGGATCATCACCTCGGAAGGGATCTTCACCTGATTGCCGGTGCCCAGATCGTACAGATGGATGGGCAGATCTTTCACCGCGCCGCCGGCCTGCGGGCCGCGGATCTGCACGCACCAGCCGTTATTGACAAAGCTCTTCACCATATTGGAAGCGAAAGAGAACGCCGCGCTGGTCCAGAGATACTTTTCGTGGTCCGGCCCCTTCACCTGCTCGACATAGTTGAAGCTGCGCACCGGCACGGTGTCCGGACCATACGGCAGACGACCCAGCACGCGCGGCATCACCAGGCCGATGTAGCGGGCGTCGTCGGTTTCCCGAAACGCTTTCCAGCGAATATATTCCGCACGTTCGAAGTAGTTACCGATATCTTTGATGGCGGCGACCTCTTCCATGGTCTCTTTCAGGAAGAAAGCCGGGCCGACGGCGCCGATAAACGGCATGTGGGCGGCAGCGGAAACCCGGGAGATATTGCGCAACAGCGCCACGTCCTGCGCGCTGGCATCGAACTCATAGGCCGAGATCAGCGAGCCGATCGGCTCGCCGCCGGGGGTGTCGTACTCCGCGGTGTAGGTGTGCCAGTAAAGGCCGCTCTGAATCAGCTCCGGCGAATCCTCAAAGTCCTGACGCAGATCGTCCTTCGAGACGTCGAGGATCTCCGTTTTCACGTTCTGGCGGTAGTCGGTGTTGTCCACCAGCTGTTTGAGGCCGCGCCACAGGGATTCGACCTGCTGAAACTCCGGATGGTGCATCACTGCGTCCAGCTGGCGGCTTATCTGGAAATCCAGTTCAGCGATATGGTGGTCAATCAGCGTTTTATCGAGCTTTTCCACCCGCTGGCCGGACTGGCGGATGCGCTCCATAAACACCTGCATCGCCGCGGTCAGACGCTCCGCCGCCGGCGCCTCGGAGAGCGCGGCATCGTCCAGAAAGTCGTTGATGTCCCCGAGGCGAGCGGCCGGGGCGAGATTGATTTTTTCAAACAGCGACGCGTAAACGCCCTCGCTCGCCGTGTTTTCCTGCAGCGCGGTTTGCCCCTGAACAGGGCTGTTTTCTGTGGTAACAGACATTAGCATTTTCCCGGTTATTCCATTAACAGACTTGCCCCGCCATTATTTCGGAGCAAGCGCACTCATTTCGTCGCGTAATTCCTGTGACAGCGCCGGATCTTTCAGAATTGCCTCGAGCTCTTTTCTGAAAGTGGCGTTATCAAGCAGATTGGATTTGAGATCGCGTAATAAATTACGCATCGCCAGCATGGCGCGGAGTTGTGGAATTTGCCGGGCAATCTGCTCCGGTTCAAAATCGTTGATATCGGTAAAACGCAGCCTGACGTTCTCCTCTTCGCCATTGCCAGCCAGCGTATTCGGCACCGAGAGATTCACCTCCGGGCTAAATTCCGAAAGTACGCTGTTAAAGTTATTTTTATTGACGTTAATTTTTTCTCTTTCCGATAATGGCCGGTTTTCTTTACCGTGACTAAAATCACCAATGGTAAGTAGCTTTAATGGCAGCTCAACCTTTTTTTGCACGCCGCCGGTGTGGAGAGATAATTTGAGATTAATGCGAGCCTTAGGCACTTCATTCTGGAACGTATCAGCCATAGCAGTTCCTTTCCTCAGGGAATAATTATTGAAGAGTTGACGGTAAAAGCCAGAGGATAATAAAACAAAAACAGATTATCGATCAACTTAACAAGAAGATTTATTGAATATACTCACAAGGTGAATGATTTTATTTTTTCTTAGCGCCAGGATAAATATTTAATAAATAAATACAAAACCTAAAACAATAATCAAAATAAATTACGCACCAAAGAAAAATATAAGAATAAACATAGCGATAACAGCACCTGGAATTAAATCATCCCCTCGCAACGCAATTTATCGTCACCCGCGCGGCAAAACATTCAAGAGCAACCTTTTTCCCAGCAACTGGTTTGCGCTAACCGGTCAGCGAACGTGACGAGGAATGACCGCGGACCCAGCGATATGTTCCTCCGCAGACAGTCGTCAGTGGCTGAAGAGCCTATTTTTCTGGGCGACTGACCACAGCGCGATGGCGAAAAAAGTTGTCGTTACCAAAAAAATATGAACCCGGTTACAAGATGCGCACGCCACCGTCATCGGCCTCCTGAGGAGGTCGCATTCTGCGGATCGCCAGGCTATATCTATGACACCTTTCTCCCACAACGAGTAAAAATAATGAGCAAGAAGATCCTGATGCTGGTCGGCGATTACGCCGAAGATTACGAAACGATGGTCCCTTTTCAGGCACTGCAGATGATTGGCCACCAGGTCGATGCCGTCTGCCCGGATAAAGCCGCCGGCGACTATGTGATGACGGCGATCCATGATTTTGACGGAGCCCAGACCTACAGCGAAAAGCCGGGGCACCGCTTCACCCTGAACGCCGATTTTGCCGCGGTGAAGGCCGAGGATTACGACGCGCTACTGATCCCCGGCGGACGCGCGCCAGAGTATCTGCGTCTGAACGAACAGGTCATTAAACTGGTCCAGGCGTTCGACGCCGCGCGTAAACCTATCGCCGCCGTCTGCCACGGGCCACAGCTGCTGGCCGCCGCCGGGATTCTGCAGGGGCGGACCTGCAGCGCCTATCCGGCCTGCGCCCCGGAGGTGCGCCTGAGCGGCGGGCATTATGCCGATATCGGTATCGATCAGGCGCATGTTGACGGCAATCTGGTCACCGCCCCCGCCTGGCCGGCGCACCCGCAGTGGCTGGCGAAATTCGCCGCCCTGCTGGCGGAGTAACGCATTTTCTCTGACTAAGTGAACGGACTATCGCCGCGCTGGCGCTCTCTTTGTTACCGGCCCGGCGGTTTTCGAACGGCCGTTTCCGCTGCCGCCAAACCTGATTCAGCTCAGCGAAACGCTGGCCGGATTGTCTCCTCGCCTCAGATGCGCATTCCCCCGGAAACTTCAATGCGCTGGGCATTAACCCAGCGATGATCATCGGATAACAGCGAGGCGATCATCGGCCCGATATCCTCTGGCACCCCCGGTCGGCCAAGCGCCGTCATGTTCGCCACCGCCTGAGCGACCTGCGGGTTATCCCGCACCACCCCGCCGCTGAAATCCGTGGCGATGGCGCCCGGCGCCACGCAGTTCACCGTGATCCCGCGGCCGCCCAGCTCAAACGCCATATAACGGGTCAGGGTTTCCACCGCAGACTTCATGACTGCATAGGGCGCCCGATTCGCCATCACGATACGGGTCAGTCCGGACGAGATATTCACAATTCGCCCGCCATCGGCCAGCAGCGGCAATAATTTTTGGCTAAGGAAAAAAACACCCTTCACATGGATGCGATAAAGCGCATCGAGCTCCGCTTCGGTAGCGTTCAGAAACCCCATGCCGCTGGCATTGCCGGCATTATTGACCAGGTAATGAAACCGATCGGCCCCCAGCTCCGCCAGGGCCGCCTGAAAGGTGCTGACAAACCCGTCAAAGGTGTCGGTTTCGCCGGCGCTGAAGGGCAGCGCGATCGCCCGCGAGCCCTGGGCTTCAACCCACGCGACCACATCGGTCGCCTCGGCGAAATGCGCGTTGTAGGTCAATACCACATTCACGCCGCGCGGAGCCAGCGCTTCAACGGTCGCGCGGCCCAGGCCACGGCTGCCGCCTGTCACCAGGGCGATTTTTGCGCTATTGTTCATGTTTTCCCCTTTTATCTCTGCTGAAAACATGAGCGATTATAGGCCTCTGAATGCCGACGATAAGACCGCATGGTGCGACAGGATTGTTTTGCCAGCTGGAACAATGTCATGGATAAACTGGATACCCTGACCCTGTTCGTGCGTATCGTCGAACGGGGTTCGTTCAGCGCTGCCGCCGCGGATCTGGGTTTTTCCCGGCCGGTGGCGACCGCAGCCATTAAGGCGCTGGAGGCCAGCCTTGGGGCGCGCCTGCTGCAGCGCACCACCCGGCACGTGCAGCCGACGGCGGAGGGGTCGCTGTATTATCAGCGCTGCGTCTCCATCCTGGCGGCCCTGGAGGAGGCCAACCGCAGCGCCGGAGGGAGCATCTCCGGCACCCTTCGGGTGGACGTGGCGGGCAATCTGGCGCGAACCCTGCTGCTGCCCGCGCTACCGCAGTTTCTCGCCCGCTATCCGGCCATTACCTTGCAGATTGGCGAAAGCGAGCGCGACGTCGATCTGGTCCGCGAAGGGGTAGATTGCGTCATTCGCGGCGGCCATCTTCCCGATAGCGAGATGATTTGCCGGCCGCTCGCCATGCTGCAGGAGATCACCTGCGCCAGCCCGGCCTACCTCGCCCGGTACGGTACCCCGCATACGATTGACGAGCTGGCGGGACACGTGACGATCGGTTTTGTTTCATCGCGCACGCACCGTACCTTGCCGCTCAGTTTTACCCTGGATGGCCGCCAGACCGAGGTCAGTTTGCCCTGTCGCCTGCTGACTTCCGATGCCGACGTCGGCGCCGAAGCGGCCAGGCTGGGCTTTGGCCTGTATCAGGCACCCTTGTCCCGCCTTGAGGCCGATCTGGCATCCGGTGGGTTAACGGAGGTGCTGGCTGATTTTCGCCCTGCGCCGCTGCCGCTCTCCCTGCTCTATCCCAGCAGCCGGCAGCTCTCTGCCCGGGTACAGGTATTTATCGACTGGGTGACGGCGCTGATGAAGGCGCCCCTGGCGCAGCAGGCATCCGGAAGGCTAAAATAACGTTTGCTATTATTTGCGGCTCGTGCGTTAATCATTAAGTCGATTTACCAGACGAAAAATTATTATCGAAGCACGTGTTCTCATCTCCAGGCGTTATCCCTGATACCACCTTCCTTTGAGCAGTCCCGTTAGTATTTTGCTTTTTCTGTAAACAGGCCCTGTCAGATCCCTGTTGGCTCGTTAAAAAAGCCCTCCGTCTGACCCAATACCCGGCTTACCACTAACAAAAATCAGCCGCGTTAATTTCCCTGAAAACGACCATTGTCTTTTCAACAGAACATTACCCATACAAGGTTTACATTATGATTGAACATATCCATTTTAGATGCCCATGCTGCCATGGCTCCCAGTACAGAACGTCCCAGTTTGACGTGACGGAAAAAAATCCCTTTGGTGCGAAATGCATTTTCTGCAAATCGGCCATGATGACCTTAGATACTATTCGCCCTTATCACCTGGGCGCGCTGTCCACCGCTCAGGCACAGCCATAAGACGATGAAGCTGGTGAACGCGGGCGGGAAAATCCTCCCGGTGATTCACCTGGGGGCAACCTCTGGTCCTTCACCTGACGCACCGTCGGTGGAATGGCGAAGGCCGGCATTCGGCAACGCTTTTATCAGGGTCGTCACATTCTCCCCGGCGCGGGTTTCCACATTAAAATAGTCCACCGCGCGCAGAATGAGCCGCAAACCTCGGCCGCTTTCCGCTAACGGATCGACATCGAAGCGCTCATCGCTACGCGCCAGCGTCAGGCGCTCGGCCGGAAAGCCCTCTCCTGCATCAATAAAGCGCAGCGTCACCCGGTCCTCCGCCGCGATAAATTCGACACGAAAAACGCGTTGCCGATCCTCATGCAGCGCATAGCGAATGATATTGGTGGCCGTCTCACAGGCGGCAAGATCGAGCGCGAAGCGCCACTCCTCCCCGACGGGCAGCGGCGCCAATTGTTGAGTCAGCCACGCCGCCAGCGGTGAAAGCGAGCTGAGTTGGGCAGGAAACAGCATGACGTTATTCACGGGCGCATCACGGATTGAACTGCGCAAGGGCTGAAGTGCGATCCTCGCAAATACGAAAAATACGATCCATCCTGGTCAGGGTAAACATATTGCGGATGCCGGGGTTCAGCGCGCACAGTGTCATTTCTCCTTTACCATTCATCATTTTCATCAGGGAAACCAGCGTTCCTAAACCGCTGCTGTCGATAAAATCGATTTTACTGAAATCAACAATCAGATCGGTGCGATCTTCGCCTATCTCCTGGGCGATTGCCGCTTTAAAGGCTACCGCGACGGACGCATCCAGCCGACGCACCGCCGGCGTCAGGATCGTCACCGAGGCCTGCCGTTCGGTTTCAATTTTCATCACTGTCCCCTGTTCGTTCAATAATCAAGAGTGAAACATCATCGGCCATCGCCTGAGTCTCCTGCCCGTCGCCACTGCGCCAGCGGATCAGGTGCCGGGCAAACCCCGGCAGCAGCGCGGGCAGCGGCTGCGTCACGCTGTCCTGCAGCCACGCTTGTAAACGCGCCTCGCCAAACTGTTCACCGCTCCGATTTTCACATTCGGTGATACCGTCGCTGAACAGGCACAGCCGCTCTCCCGGCGCCAGTGAGAAACTGACATCTGCCCAGGAGAGATGGTCTATCAACCCCACCGGCGCCCCGCCGCTGCCGACCGGACGGACGGCTGCGTCCGGGCTCACGATAAAAGGCGTGGGATGCCCGGCCTGACAGAGTTTGCCCGCGCCGGTCTTCAGGTCGATGACGCCATAGATCAGGGTGAAATAGCTGACAATCTCTGTTTCGTCACTGCAAAAACGACCATTAAGGATCGCCACCACCTCGGCAGGCGACGCCGGCTGGTTGTCTGCCGTAAAAAGAAAGCGCTCAACGGCCCTGCCATGCAGAAACTGGCGGGCGACGGCGAGCGACATCATCGCCGCCCCCACGCCGTGTCCGGAGACATCCACGCAGTAAAATCCGAGCCGATCGCCCAACGGGAAGACGTTAAAAATATCCCCCGACACCCAGGCCGAGGGCAGGAAAATCCAATCGGAGAAAAATCCCTGATGACGCAGCTGATGAGCCGGGAGAACCGACTGCTGAATGCGCGCCGCCAGCTCCAGATCCTGTTCAATCTGTCGCAGCGCTTCACTCAGTCGCGCATTACGCGCGGCGAGGTCAGCCTCAAGGGAGAGGATCCGCGACCCGGCGTGCAGCCGCGCCCGCAGTTCGCTCTGCTCTACCGGTTTGCTGAGAAAATCATCGGCCCCGGCCTCAAACCCCTGCGTTAAATCGCCAGGGTCTTCGCGGGCGGTAAGCAATATCAGATAAACGTAGTGACCAAACTGGCGACGGCGAACTTCCCGGCACAGCGTCAGGCCATTCATCTCTGGCATCTCCCAGTCGCTTATCACCAGGCTGACGGGCTGGTTTTCGAGGATCGCCAGCGCGGCGACGCCGTTTTCCGCCTCACTGACGATATAGCCCCACTGCGTCAACATCCGGCTTAGCAGCCGACGATAAACCAGCGAATCTTCAACAATCAGGACGTGCTGTGCCGACATCGCGCCTCCTAAATCGGCAAGAACCAGATAAGGCTGATCGTGCCTTCACGAAACTTGCCGCTGCCGCTGTCATGCCCCGGATAGCGGGTACCGGCATAGTTGGCATACTGCACAGAGAACGATCCTGGCGTATAGCCCGCGTAGCCGAAACTGTAACTGTAGTCGCCATTCCACGGCTGCTGCTGGCTACTGTCCGGATACCAGAACGCGGTAGCGCGCACAAAAAAATGCTGCTTAAAGGTATATCCGCAGCCGCCGAGCAGCACATTTTTGTTTTTGCGGATGTCATCGCTCTCCAGATCGTAATAGCGCGGCACCCAGCTGTAGCCTACCTGGCAGATAATGGCATCGCCTTTGTTAATCAATAGCGCATGCTCCATGGACTTCGGCAGCGAAAATTTATACGCCAGGGTAATCGCCCCCTGCTCAAAATAGGTGTGACGCTTGCTGCCCGAGGTCCAGAAGTGGTTATCGCCATAGTTACTGTAAACCAGGCTGACGGTGTTGGCATGCCAGTCGTCGTAGCCAAAACTATAGCGAAAATCGGCGGTATAGCGGCTGGTATCGGTCACCGGTAAACGGGATGTCACGTTGGCGAACCAGAAGCTGTAAGGCGAGTATTGCAGACTGAGGTTCAGCGTCTGATTATATTTTTTCTTCTGTTCTGCGCTGTCTGAGCTGTTGGGGACGGTCATCCACTGCTCTTTTAAACCCGAACTAAAGCTCAGCGCTCCGGAAAACACCTTGTCATTCCCGGAAAAAAGCCGTCCCCAGCGGCTGGTAAACACGCCGGCCTGCACCGGTTCACCATTTTTATCACGCAGCGGTTGTGCGTCGTTCTTCTCTGCTCCTTCGGCACCTGCGATGGCGCACCATAGCGCGCAGGCCAGCATATATTTCTCCCGCATTTGCCCTTCCTTAGTTAGGTATCCAGCGTGCGGCGACGCGGTATTTGGCCATCAACCACAGTACGCCCAGCGCGGCGGCATGGATCAAGGTGTTCACTATCCACGCCTGGCGCCACAGATCGAAGGTGACCAGTTGGCTTACGGCGAGCACGATGTAAACATGCAAAATAAAGGTGTAGAGCGAACGCTGCCCGAGCGGGATCAGGAACCAGCCTGCCAGCCAGTTCAGGGGGCGCCAGCACCAGGTCAACAGCAGATAAATAGTGACCATCAGACTGATATCATTAAGGATCCGTACCGGCCCGAGGCCGTTTTTCGCCGCCCAGGTATGGTAAAAGGCGTTAAATTCCGCCGGTGGGATCACGTGCATCAGCAGCGCGGGCGGCATAAAAGGATTGGTATGATTCTGGGCGACAAACGCAAGGATAAGCGCGATGCACACCAGCGCCGCGACGGCGACTTTGCCGGGCGGCGTGCGGGCGAAAGAGATCAGTTCCGCTTTGTACCAGCCGCAGCACATTCCCAGCACAAAGATAAATTGCCAGGCCATCAGGGGAAAGGCGAATTCAAATTCGCAGGGCGTCACCCGTACCGACCAGCGTTGCCAGCAGCCGTAGATCAGCAGCGAGACGCCCAGTAATGGGTAGACGTGACCCTTTTGCAGCATGCCGAGAAACAGCGGGCTGAGCAATAACAAAAAAATATAGAGACCGAGGATCTGCGTCTGATGCGGGCCAATCTGCAGATAAAGGATAATGTTAAACCACGTCTCTTTTATTTGTGGGGTTAGCGGATAAAGCGACCAGCTGGTCCCGGAAAAGCGGTCGGTAAAATGAGTGACTTCATAGACATTAATATAGGGCAAATATCTCAGCAAAAGAAAAGAGACAATAATAATAATATTAACCTGATATATTTTCCAGGCGCGAAGATAAAGCCCCCAGCTCACCGTCAGTAATACTGCCTTTTGTAATCTGACACGATTTAGCATCCCTAACATGAAGCCGGACAGGATCACAAAGCCCTCGGCACCGGTGGTCAAACCAAATCGTTCCCAGCTGAAAATATTAAATAACGACATCACTTCGGTATGCGCCACCACCATCATCACGAGAGCAATACCGCGCATAAAGTCGATATGCAGGTCGCGTTCCCCGGTCAGAGAGTAACGCCAGGCCGTTGATTTATCAGTTTCTTTTTGCGAAATCGCTGAAGCAACCTGGCTCATGAGGGATCCTGTCGTCTACCCTGCAACAATTATTACAAATTATTTAGATAGTGTAGAATGCGCTATCTTGCAATGCTCATTTTATAAATTCCGCCTGCGTACATCACACTATGTTAAGTCATCCCGGTGACTATCATTTCGCGCTGTTGAAATTTTTACGCCACCATCTACACTCACTTTACTGTTATTTATAAGCCCCTGTGCGTTCTGCAGAACGCCGCCAATCAATAACAGACCATTCATTCAAACTCAGCGCGGAATCAGGATATCCTTGCTATGGATTTTTATTTTTCCCGTTTTGAACATCGTCGACCGCCTGAGCCGCTCAGCACCCCGCGCTGGGTGAGGATGATCTGGCAGGTATTAGCCGTGGCCGCCCTGGTTCTCGGCGCCAATTATATTTACTGGCGCTGGACCGCGTCTTTAAATACCGACGCCCTATGGTATGCCGTTCCGCTGGCGCTGGCGGAAACCCTGGCGTGGATTGGCACAGTCCTGTTCACCATTAATTTATGGCAGGAAAAAGATCCTCCGCCAGGCGTCCCCCCGACGGAGATTAACGACTGTCTGCGAGCGGATGAAGCGGTGGAGTCGAGGCCGATTAAAGTCGATCTGTTTATTGCCACCTACTCCGAAGATGTGGAGCTGGTCAGGCTGTCGATCCGTGACGCCATGCGGATGACCTATCCCGGTCCGCTCGACTATAAGGTGCATGTTCTTGACGACGGGCGTCGCCCGGAGATGAAGGCGGTCTGCGAGCAGGAGGGGGCGAACTATATCACCCGTCAGAGCAATATCGGCTATAAGGCCGGTAACCTGCGCAACGGGCTGGAACATACCGATGGCGACTTTCTGATCATCTGTGATGCCGATACCCGCGTTTTCCCGACCCTGCTGAGCAATACGCTCGGCTATTTTCGCGATCCGGACGTCGCCTGGGTGCAGACCCCGCAATGGTTTTTCGATCTCCCGGAAGGGGAGGATCTGGCGCGCTGGCTCCGGCGTAAAGCGGGCGGCGCAGGCTACGGCGTGGGCTGGCTGGCACAGAAAATCGTCGGTCCGGTGACCATTGGTCGCGATCCGTTTTTCAACGATCCGCGCATGTTTTACGACGTGATTTTACGGCGCCGCAACTGGGCTAATGCCGCATTCTGCTGTGGCGCCGCCTCCGTTCACCGACGGGAAGCGGTGATGCAGGCCGCGCTGCGCAGCTACGTCTGGAGCGTTGACGCCGAGATCGCGCGTCATACGCGGGATATTCGCGATCCGGCAACGCGGGAAGCGCTGCAGGAGGCCATGCGCCCCCACGTAGCCTTCGATACTGAACTGACGCCCTATAAGTTCCACGTCTCGGAAGATATTTATACCTCCATCCTGCTGCACGGCGACGCTGCCCGCCGCTGGCGCTCGGTAATGCACCCGCGGATCGAGTCGAAAATGCTCTCGCCGCAGGATATGCTGACGTGGATGATCCAGCGCTTTAAGTACGCCGCCGGTTCGCTGGATATCCTGTTCCATGACAACATTTTCAGCCGCCGCCGCTTTAAACTCTCGCTGCCGCAAACGCTGATGTACGCGACCACCTTCTGGTCCTATCTGGCCTGCGTATGGAATACCGTGTTCCTGATTTCGCCCATTATCTATCTCTTCACCGGTATTCCCCCGGTGTCGGCGTGGTCTACCCCTTTCTATCTGCACTTTTTACCCTTTTTTATTGTCTCCGAACTGGCCTTTATGTTCGGCACCTGGGGTATTTCGGCCTGGGACGGCCGGGCCTCTTACCTCTCCTTTTTCTCGATGAATCTGCGGGCGCTAAACACCGTTTTGCGCGGGGAGCAGATCAAATTTCACGTCACGCCAAAAGAGCGACAGACGGGCCGTTTTCTCTATCTCGTCAAGCCGCAAATTGCCATCGTTGTACTCACCCTGACGGGGCTGTTATGGGGCGGCATTCAGGTGGCGCGCGGGCAGGTTGACGATCCCTCCGGGTACGTCATCAACATTTTCTGGGGCGCGGTGAATATTGCCGCCATGCTGCCGCTGATCTTCGCCGCCATATGGACGCCCCCCGAAGAGCAGGAGGCAAGTCGATGAGGATCCGCGATGTCCTGCTCCCCGCCCGCAGCTACCTCACCATCCTCATTGGCTTCCTGCTGGGTTTTGCGATTGTCGTGTGGGTGGAAAAACAGATGCCCGCGCGCGTCGAGAGCAGCGGTGGGATGACGTTGAGCCAGGATTTTCCGCCGCTCCCTGCCCCGCGCGAGTTGACCTTTGACGAGGCGATCTGGGCGCGAGTGGCCTGGCAGTATTATGTGAATAATACTCAGCCAAACGGTCTGGCCAACGCACACGATGGCGAACCCTGGCTTAGCCTATGGAGCGTCGGCAGCTATCTTTTCGCCGTAGTCGCCGCAGAGCAACTGCATATTGTGACCGCCGCCGAAGGTGATGAGCGCATTGCCGCCGCTCTGTTTACGCTCGGTCAACTGCCCCTCAACGCCCAGGGATTGCCCGCCGCTCAGTACCATGCCGACACGCTGCAGATCCTCGGCAGCCCGGACTCCTCCGCCATCGGTATGGGACGCCTGCTCACCGCCCTGCAAACGCTGCTCTGGCGCTATCCTCAGCACGCCGCCGCGGTGCGGGATCTGTTTAATCAGTGGCGGGTCGGCGCGCTCATCAGCAACAGCCCCGCCAGCCAGGCCGCGGCGCCGCTGCACCACTGGGCGCTGGCGGCGGATGAACCGCGTGACAGCTTTGGCTACCGGCTGTACGCCAGCCATACGCTGCGGCTGATCGACAGCGCCGCGGGGCTGGCGGTGACCAACCCGCCGCAGGGGCAGCAGATGATCGATATCGACGGCATCATGGTGCCCGACGAGGGGCTGCGCACGCCCTGGGGTCGGCAGCCTTCGCTGATCAGCCTCCCGTACCTGCTCACCGGGCTTGAGCTGGGCTTTGACGCGCAGAGTGCGGAGATCGCCTGGCGCATCATGCACATCCAGCAGCGCCGTCATAGCCTGAGGGTCAGCAAGCCGCCGATCAGCACCGACTACGCCGAGCCCGCGCCGGATTATGCCAGCGCGCTGGCGGACCGGCAGCCGCAGAGCGCCTTCGCCCCGCGCAGCGCCGCCCCGGAGCAATCGGCGATCACCTCCACCCGCACCGCCTTTGCCTGGTACGCCCTGTTCCGTAATAGCTGGAGCGAAGCGCTGCGCCAGCAGGTCCAGACGCTGCAGGTCCCGGGCAGGGGCTGGCAGCGCGGGTTAAACCTCAACCGCAGCGTCAACGACGTTATTGACGGCGATACCAACGCGATCGTGCTGGAAAGCCTGGCCTACATTTCCCGGGGGCAGATGCTGTGTCTGGCCTGCCTGAGCCCTGCCCCTCTCCCCTCGTCCTCAGCAGGAGCAACGCCATGAAGCTGATCTATTTATCCCGTTTTCCCCTGCTGGCCGGACTCATGGCGCTGTGGCTCTCGCTCTCCGGCGCGCAGGCCGCGACCGGTCTGCCGGCTGCGGAATTCGCCCCGCGCAGCGGGGAGCTGACGCCGAGGGAGATGACTATCGCCAGAAACGCCTGGCAATATTTCGTCGCCAACTTTCAGCCCACCACCGGGCTGGTCAATGCGGTGAACAAATACCCCTCCACCACCATGTGGGACAGCGCCTCCTATCTGGCCGCGATGACCGCGGCCCGTGAGCTGGGGATTATTGATAAGGCGGAGTTCGACCGTCGGATGCTGAAGTTTCTCGCCACGCTGAATAAGCTCGATTTATTCCGTAACGAATTGCCCAACAAAGCCTATAACACCGTGAGCGGACAGAAGGTGAACTACCAGAACAAGCCGGGCGAAATCGGCTATTCGGCGCTGGATATCGGCAGAATGCTGATCTGGCTGAAGGTGATCAAGGAGCGCTATCCGGAATACAGCAACAGCATCGATAACGTGGTGCTGAGGTGGGATTTCAGCCATGTGGTCGATCCCTGCGGCACGCTGTACGGGGCGTATCTGGAAAACGGCCAGCCAAAATACGTTCAGGAAGGCCGCCTGGGCTACGAGGAGTACGGCGCGGCGGGCTTTCAGCTGTGGGGATTTAACACCTGTCAGGCCAGCCGGCCGCAGCCCTACGAGCTGGCGGAGATTTACTGCGTGCTGGTCCCCTATGATTCGCGCGACCCGCGGCAAACCAGCCAGCATAACTATGTGGTCAGTGAATCTTACGTGCTGTATGGCATGGAGTTTGGCTTTGATAATCCTGCTGACCGGAACAACAGCCCGCGCGAGTACTCCCATCCATGGATGAAAAACTTTGCCGACCGGGTCTATCAGGCCCAGGAGAATCGCTACGCCATCACCGGGATCCTCACCGCCCGCTCCGAGCATCAGCTCGATAAATCTCCGTACTTTGTCTATGACACGGTGTTCAGCGATGGTTTTAACTGGAACACCATAACCGACAAAGGCCAGTTCGTACCGAACAGCGCCGCCGTGTCGCTCAAAGCGGCGATGGGGATGTGGGTGCTGTGGAACTCGCCCTATACCGATCGTCTGCTGGACGCCATTGAAAACGCGAACGAAGCGGGTAAAGGCTATTACGAGGGGCTGTATGAGAACGGCGACGGGCCAATCAATGAATTTACCGCCAACAATAACGGCATCATGCTGGAAGCGCTGCTGTTTAAAAAAGAGGGCAAACTGCTGCAGTTTTCCAGCGACAATCCGAAAAACCGCAATTTCGCCCCGTCGCTGTGGGACAAGAAGCTGGTGGATCTCTTTGAACCGAATAACGGCCCGCGCAATCGCCCGTTCCTGAGCAACACCCCGGCCGTCAAAACATGGTGCGAGCAGACCGGGACCACGCAGCGCACCCAACCCGCCTGCCAGGCCTGCCAGTGCGCCGCCTGCAAGGCTGACGAACCCGTTAAACTTCCGCCGGTGACCGCGCAATGCTTAAAACCATAGCCCGCTGGCTGGCCGTCGCCGTCGTCCTGCTGCTTATCGCCCTGGCGCTGTTTGGTCGCGAAGGCGCGGGGTGGCGCTGGCTGACTAAAGGCGGCTGGCACACCACCGCCCGTATCAGCAGCCTGACGCCGCAGGAGCGGACGTGGGCGCAGATCGCCTGGCGGTACGTCGAGAACAATACCCAGCCGCAAACCGGCCTCGTCAACGGCAGCGACAAACAGCCCCGCGCGACGCTATGGCAGATGGGCGACACCCTTATCGCCCTGCTCGCCGCCAGAGAGCTGGGGCTGGTAAAGGAAGCGGAATTCGACGCCCGCCTGACGCCCCTGCTCGGCACCCTCAATCGACTGACGCTAACCGACGGCGGTTCGCCGGGCAGGCTATACTCCACTCAGACGGCGACCCCTGTCGACTTCAGCGGCAAACCGGCGGGGAGCGGCTGGTCAGCGAAAGATATGGCGCGACTGATGCTCGCCCTGCGGCTTACCGCCGAACGCGCGCCGCAGTATGGCGAGTACATTGATAAAATTATCCTGCGCTGGAACTTCTGTCCGGTGATCGATAAAGACGGCGAGCTGTGGTCCGCCTCACTGCAGAGCGGGCAGCGGACGATCCGCGAGGAGCTCCGGCTGGGAGACAGTGAATACGCCGCCAGCGCGTTCCGCCTGTGGGGATTTCCGGCCGGCAAGGCTCTCTCTCCCCCGGCGCGCCATGTGATTATTTATCAGCGCCGCCTCGCCGTTGACGACCGCGACCCGCGAACCACCTGGCAACCCGTGGTGCTCTCCACTCTGCCCGCCATGCTGCCGGGACTGGAGTTCGGCTGGCAGCCGCCCGGCGTGTCGGAAGAGGTACAAAAAGCCATGCGCGCCCGGGCGGAAGGGATATGGCTCAGCCAGAAAACGCGCTGGACGCAGGATAAGGTGCTCACCGCCCGGGCCGATTTTTCGCTTACCCAGGCGCCCTGGCACGTGGAAGACACCGTCTGGGGAAATGGCTACGCCTGGAATACGCTCGGGGACGACGGGAAATACTACCCCCGGCTGGCGCAGGTGACCACCAAAGCGGTCTTTATCCTGTGGACGCTGTGGGAAACCGAGTATACCGATGCGCTAATGGCGGTCACTACCCATCTTAACGACCCGCAGCGCGGCTGGTTTGAAGGTCGGGTCGAGGCCACCGGCGACGTCAACGCTACCCTCACCCTCTCCACCAACGCCATGGTGCTGGAGGCGCTGTTTTACAAACACAACGCCGGGCCGTTGTTCAAAAACGGCCTCGCGGATGACAACAGCTATTTTGCCCGCCGCGCGACGGACGAATTTAACCCGCCCCGCCGCTGCCTGCCGGGCGAACGGGTCATGAGGAGCGCACCATGAAGTTTTATCGCGATCTCTTTGAAGCCAGCCTGAATCGCGTCGTACCGGAGCACGACAAACAGCGCTTCTTCGAAGCCTTCTACACTACTTTTATCCATATGTCTGCGGAAACCGAGCAGCACTTCTCACAACGCTCCGGCGAAGAAGGCCAGCAGATGATCTTTAAAAGCTTTTTCGCCATGCTGGCGGTCAACGGCGACCTCTTTGTACCCGATTTCCTGGAACGGCTGGCGCGGGCGCAGAGCGAGGAAGGCCTGCGTCTGCCGCCGCGTTTTTTTGCCCTCTGGCGGGAAGCGATGCTCAAAACCGTCCGCGCCAGCGATCCGCTGTGCGATGAGGAGATCCTCACCGCATGGGCAATGGCCATCGCCCCTGGGCTTGAGTATCTGCGCCGCCAGGCGGAGCTGCACTATCAAACCGCTGGCCAGTAATCATGCATGCCGCTAACCGTACCGACCTCAACCTCCTGCCCTCGGCGGTGATGATCTACGATGAGCGCGAACGACTGCAGGCCTGGAATGATAAGGTGGCGCTGTTTTATCCAACGATCGCGCCCTGGCTCGCCGTCGGCGCCTCTCTTGAGAGCCTAGCGGAGAAGTTTATCGATGCCGGATATAACATCGACCCAGGCCGGCAACAGACGCTGCGCGAGGCGATAATCCGCAACTGCCGCCAGACGAACCACTGCGAGGTCCGTCAGTCGGGCAACCGCCGGATTTACGTTCAGCATCAGCGGCTGGCGGATGGCGGGATTGTCAGCCTGCATACCGACATCACCGAGCTTGACGAGGCCCGACGCTCGCGTCACCAGCTTCATGACGACTTTTTATTCACCGCGGAGTCGATCCAGATCGGCATCTGGGACTGGCAGGTCTCCGGCGACAGCCTGCAGGTCAATGACACTCTGCTGGCGATGGTCGGCCAGTCACGGGCGCAGTGGCGCTTTCCACTGCGTTTTATGCTCAATCTGGTCCACGAGGACGATCGCGCCACCCTGCAACAGGCGATGATCGCCTCGCAAAACGAGCATATGCCGGTTTTTGAATGTGAACTTCGCGTCCAGCACCCCACGCAGGGCTGGCGTTGGATGCTGCTCTCGGGGCAGATCGTCACCCTCAATATGCAGCAGCAGGCAGAGCGGGTGATCGGCACCTTGCAGGATATTACCCGGCGCAAAGCCGCAGAGCTGCTGGCCATTGAGGCGGCGAAGGAAGCCCGCGAGGCGAACGAAGCGAAAAGCGCCTTCCTCGCCAATATGAGCCACGAAATCCGCACCCCGATGAACGGCATTCTCGGCATGACGCAGCTCTGCCTCGACACGCCGCTGACCGCGGAGCAGCGGGAGTACCTTTCGCTGGTGATGAGCTCAGCCCAGTCGCTGCTGCACATTATTAACGACATTCTTGATTTCTCACGCATTGAGTCGGGCAAGATGCAGGTGGACGAAGAGCCGCTGGAGATCCGCCCCTTTGTTCAGTCGCTGATCCGCCCGCATATGCCTGCCGCCAGCGAAAAGGGCATTGAGCTGCTGGTGGATATCTCCCCAGCGGTGCCCGAGGTGCTGATCGTCGATGGCCCCCGGCTGCGGCAAATCCTGACCAACCTGTTGGGTAATGCGCTGAAGTTCACGCATCAGGGGGAGGTTCTGCTGGCGATAGCGCCGGCCGGCGACGAAAACCGCTGGCGCTTTCGCATTCGCGATACCGGCATCGGCATCGCCCCGGAGAAGCAAAAGGCGATCTTCGAGGCTTTCAGCCAGGCCGATAGCTCCACCACCCGCCGCTACGGCGGCACCGGTCTGGGGTTAACCATTTCGGCCCGCCTGGTCAGCCTGATGGGCGGCGAGCTGACGGTGGAGAGCCAGCCCGGGGCGGGCAGCGAATTTGCCTTCACCCTGCCGCTGGCAGCGCTGCACGCGGCCGCCGACAGCGCCCCGCAGGGCCATTTTAACCACCAGCGGGTGCTGGTGGTTGACGACAACAGCACCAACCTGCGCCTGCTCGACGCCATGCTTCGCCAGATGGGGCTGATGCCAAGCTGCGTGGACAACGCCGGCGAGGCGCTACGCCGGGCCGCCGAAGGGCCGCCCTGGCCGCTGATCCTGCTGGACGCGCAGATGCCGGATATGGACGGCGTATCCCTGGCGCTGGAGCTTTCCGCCCTGCCCGAGGCCCGGCAAAGCCAGATTATTATGCTCAGCTCCATGAGCCGCCATTTTGACGCCAATATGCTCAAGCGCATCGGCATTGCCCATTATCTGCATAAACCGGTGGCGCAGCGCGAACTGCATCAGGTTATCGCCGGCATTCTGGTTCCCACGCCGGTGGTGGCGACAGCGCCAGCCCCCGTTGCGGAACCGGTCAGAGAGCAGGCCGGGCTGCATATCCTGCTGGCCGAGGACAATCTGGTTAATCAGAAGGTCGCCAGACGGCTGCTGGAACAGCTTGGTCACCGCTGCGAGGTGGTGAACAACGGCCGGGAGGCGCTGGCGCGCTGGCGCGCCGACTGCTGGGATCTCCTGCTGATCGATCTGCAAATGCCGGAGATGGACGGTGAAACCGCCATCCGCCTGCTGCGCGAAGAGACGCAGGCGCTCGGCCGGGAGCACCAGCCCGCGATGGCTATGACCGCCCACGCGATGCAGGGCGATAGAGAGCGCTGTCTGGCGATGGGCTTTGACGGCTATATCGCCAAACCGGTGAGCCAGGAGGCGCTACGGGAGGCCATCGCCCGCGTCGGCGCGGCGGAAGATAGCGGTCCGGAGGAAGAGGAAGGCCTGCCGGACGAGGCCCGCCTGCTGAAACAGTGCGCCGACGATCCTGAGCTGGTCGAGGAGCTGCTGGGGCTCTTCGCTGCTGGGCTTGACGCTGCCGCCGCCGCCCTTACCCACGCCATTAACGCTAATGACCGGGAGACGTGGCGTCGCGCCGCCCACAAACTGCGCGGCGAGGCGGCCACCCTTGGCTTTCAGCGCCTTTCCGGGGTGCTCCAGCAACTGGAGAGCCAGGCAGCCTCGCCCGACCAGAGCGTGCCGGGCGACCTGCAAGACACGCTGGCCGAGGCGATCGCGGGTTGCCATCTGTGGCTGCGGCGCAGAATGCAGGAGGCTCCCCGTGATCGCTAGACGTCTTCTGCTGCTGGTGGTTTGCCTGCCGCTGGCGCACGCCGGCTCAGCGCCGGTGACCTGGTCACTGGCCGGGCAATGGCGGGTGCATGACGCCAACGACAGCGCCTTCGACGGCGCGCAGGCTTCGGACGGCGACTGGCGCACGCTGCGGGTACCGGCAAACTGGTACAGCGCCGGATACGATCATCAGGGCGCCCTGTGGTATCGCCATCAGTTTACCCTGCATGGCCTGACGCCGGACACCATGGCCACCCTGGTGTTTGACGGCGTCGATTACTTTGCCGAGGTGGCGCTCAACGGCAAGACGCTGGCCCGGCACGAAGGGTATTTTCAGCGCTTCCCGGTGGACATCAGCGGGGTCGTTCGCCGCCATAATCAGCTCGCCGTGCGGGTCGACAGCCCCTATGAAGACCCGCAAACGATCTGGCCGCTGCACAAGACGCTGATGAAAGGGATCCTGAACCAGCACGATACCCGCCCGGGCGGCGCCTGGTCGGTTCAGGGGCAGGATGCCAACTCCGGGGGGATCTGGGCGCCGGTTAAGCTCCATCTGAGCCGCGGCGTCACCCTCGACGAGGTGATCCTGCGTCCGGACTGGCGACAGGGGCTGGAGCACCCCATTCTGCGTGCCGAAATCCGCTATCGCGCCGTGACCCCCGGCCCCGTCACGCTGCGCCTGACGGCCACCCCGGACAATTTTTCCGGCCCGCGTTTTCAACAGGCCTTCGCGGTCACCCTGGAGAACACCGCAGGCGTCCTGCGCGTCTCGCTGCCCATGCCCTCAGCAAAGCTCTGGTGGCCCGTGGGTGCTGGCAAACCTAACCTCTACCGGGTGCGCGCCACCCTCGCGGATAACCGGGGGATCATGGATACCGCCGTCACCCGCACCGGATTACGTAAGGTGGAAGCGCTGGCGGACAATCAGGGCTGGCGCATCAATGACAAACGGCTGTTCATCAAGGGCAGCAACTATATTGGCTCGCCGTGGCTGAGCACCATGACGCGGAAAAAATATCGCCGGGATTTCAGGCTAGTCACGGCCATGAACGCCAACGCCATCCGCGTTCATGGCCACGTGGCGGGCCGTGCGCTGTATGAGGTGGCCGATGAGATGGGGCTGATGATCTGGCAGGATGTTCCGCTGCAGTGGGGTTATGATGACAGCGTCGCCTTTTCCGATAACGCGGTGCGCCAGACCCGGGCGATGATGGACCAGTTCGGTAATTCGCCGGCGATTATTGTCTGGGGCGGTCACAACGAGCCGCCGTGGAACTCGCCGTGGATGGAGAAACGCTTCCCCGACTGGCGTAAAACCTTAAACCAGACCCTGACGCAGCGGGTGGGCGATGCGCTGGCGGAAGATACCTCCCGCATCGTGCATCGCTTTTCCGCTGTTGAAGAGCACTACTGGGCGGGCTGGTATTTCGGCACCCTGCGCGACCTGCTCGCCCCGGCGAAAACCGGGATTATTACCGAGTTTGGCGCTCAGGCGCTGCCCCGCCTCTCCACCCTGAAGACCATTATCCCGGCCCGTCTGCTGTGGCCGAAAACCACAGCCGCCGACGACCCCGGCTGGGTGCGATGGAAGTACCATAATTTTCAGCCTTTCCAGACCTTTAAATTTGCCGGTATTCCACGAGGCAACACTATTCAGGAGATGATTGAAAACACCCAGGCGTATCAGGCCAGGCTGGTGGCGCTGGCAGCGGAGAGCTATCGCCGCCAGCGTTATCAGCCGGTGACCGCCCTGTTCCACTTTATGTTTGTCGAGACATGGCCCTCCATCAACTGGGGGGTGGTGGATTATCTGCGCCAGCCGAAGGCGGGTTACTATGCCCTGCAGCGCGCCTATCAGCCGATCCTGCCATCCATCGAGCCGGTGACCGCCAGCTGGCGTCAGGGCAGCCCGGCGACGGTGCGCCTGTGGGCGATTAACGATACCTGGACGACCTGCGAGGATTGTCGCCTGACCTGGCAGGTCAGGCAAAATGGCCAGATGCTCGCTCAGGGGGAAACCACCCGGACCCTGCCACCGGACGCCGCCCAGATGATCAGGGAGCTGACCGTCACCCCCGCCGGCCCGCAGCCCGTGACGGTCGACTACCGCATCGCCAACCGTCGCGGCACACGCGTGGGCGCTAACCAGCATACCGAACCCGTCGCCGCGGCGCAGGCAGCTAAATGAAGCAGGCTTCACGCTGAGCCACGATCAGTCGTGGATTTTCACCCCCAGACAGCCGCGAACGAATTCAGGGTTAAAGTGTTTCACTGCTTCGCCAACGTAACCTAAATCCAGATCGCTAATTTGCGCCATTTCGCGCGCGGTGAGCGAGAAATCCCAGATGGCAAAGTTCTCTTCAATACGCTCCTGGCGGGTGGATTTAGGAATGACCGTGACGCCTCGCTGCACGTTCCAGCGCAGGACCACCTGAGCAACGGTTTTTTGGTGGGCATCGGCAATCTCCTGCAGCATGGCCTCTTCATACGGATTATGTCTGCCACCGCCTAACGGCGCCCAGGCTTCCGGCTGAACGTGATAGTGCTTCATGGTTTCCAGCGCCGCGGGCTGGGCGAAATAAGGATGCAGTTCGACCTGATTCACCATCGGCCTGATTCTGACGGTTTCGCAGAAGTTAGCTAACACATGGGCATAGAAATTGGACACGCCGATCGCTTTCAGGGTACCGGCTTCATAAGCCTCCTCCAGCGCGCGCCAGGCGCTGAAATAATCGCCCATCGCCTGATGCAACAGATATAGATCGAAGTATTCCAGCCCGGATTTTTTTATGGACGCGGCAATCCCGGCTTTCGCCATTCCGGCGTTGGCCATGTCCTGAACCCACAGTTTGGAGGTAATAAACAGCGCCTCGCGGGTACACAGACCTTCGGCGATGGCTTCGCGAACGGCCTCCCCCACCGCATCTTCATTATCGTAGACGGCGGCGGTATCGATGAGGCGGTAGCCGGTGCGAATGGCGTTCAGCACCGACCGCTTACACTCTGCTTTATCGGTTACCTTAAAAACGCCAAAACCCAGCATCGGCATTTTACGGTTGTTACTTAATACGCAATATTCCATGGTCAGCCCTCATCTTGTTTAACCATCATGGTAGGCCATAAACGTCGCCGTGATTACCCTGTCATTTGTGATCTGACTTATGCATCCAGCTCATTAATAGGCGTGCGCTGAGATGAGCTGATTTTGGCAGAGAGCAGAAAAGTCGCCCATGCCGCCGCCAGCAGTAACAGACCGCTCAGTGCAAAATTGCTGCGCCATCCCAGACTATCAAACATCAGGCCGCCTGCCGTTGACCCGAGGGCAATCGATAGCTGGATCACGGCGACCATCAGACCACCGCCCGCCTCCGCATCCTCGGGCAGCGTCCGCGCAATCCATGTCCACCAGCCGGTGGGCGCGGCCGTCGCCAGCAGGCCCCACAGGCTTAACAGTACGGCGACTGATCCCGTGTGGTGTCCGGCCAGCAGAAGCGTTCCGGCAATCGCGGCCATGACCAAAGGGATAGCCACCAGCGTCGGATAAAACCGGGCGTTCAGCGCGCTCGAAATAAGCAGCGTGCCGACGAAACCGGCGGTACCCATCGCCAGCAATATCAGGGACAGACCAGAGGAACTGACTCGGGTCACGGTCTCCAGAAACGGTCGCACATAGGTAAATAAGGTAAACTGCCCCATAAAAAACAGCCCGCAGGCCAGCAATCCAAGGAATACCGTCGAGCGGCGGAACAGACCCAGCACGGTTCCCTGCGGCTGTGGTGCGCGCTGGCTTTTCATCGACGGCAGACTAACGCATTGCCAGACGAAAGCCACCATCGCCAGCGGGACGAGACATAAAAAGGCGCCGCGCCAGCCGACGGTGGCCCCCAGGTAGCTGCCCAGCGGCGCTGCCACAACGGTGGCCAGCGCGTTGCCGCCGTTAAAGATGGCCAATGCGCGGGGGACCTGGCGTTGCGGCACCAGGCGAATGGCCGTTGCCGCCGACATAGACCAGAAACCGCCGATGACGATCCCAATGAGCGCCCTGCCCAGCATATAAACTGGATAGAAGGACGCCAGGGCAATCATCATTCCCGAGACCGCCATCAGCGCCGTGAGCGCTAACAGAAGGTATTTACGATCCCATGCTCCCGCAAGGCGAGAAATGGTCAGGCTGGTCAGCACCGCCAGCGCGCCTGAAATGGCAATGCCCTGACCGGCTAATCCTTCGGTGACGCCTAAATCGCCAGCGATGGGCGTTAACAGGCTGACCGGCATAAATTCTGAGGCAATGAGTACAAATACGCAGAGCGTCATCGCCAGGACGCCGCTCCAGTGTGCCCGGGTGTTACTTAATGCAGACATTATTTAGCTCCGACCATACAAAGCCGCCCGCAGGCGCGTGGCGGCATTGGGGATGTCTCCGGCACCGGAGATCTATTTCAGGTTGGTTTTAAAGAACTGCTCAAACTGACTAAAGGGAATTTTGCCTGCGGCGTTGTCATAAAGATCGACATGGTTTGCGCCAGGGACAATCACCAGTTCTTTCTTGTTGCTGCCAATAGCCTTATAGGCATCTTCGGCAAAATAGCGAGAATGGGCTTTTTCGCCAGTCACGATAAGCGTCGGAATAGTCACTTCGCCGGCATAATTCAGCAGCGGCATATTCATAAACGACAGCGGCATCGTCGCATTCCATGCCCCGGTTGAATTAACCGAACGCGGATGGAAACCACGCGGCATACGGTAATAATCGAAGAACTCTTTCAGGACCGGGTTGGGATTGGCGGGCAAGGTTTCCGGCAAAATACGATCGGCAGCGCTGACGTTGCCTTTATCATCAACATAAATGTCATGCCCGCCGGGGGCGAAAGTGCCGTTTGCCGCATCCTTCCAGCGCTGCGCGTTCAGGTACTGCAGTACCGCTCGGCGGTCGGCGGTCGTGTAGCGGTCTTTGCCATCGCCGACTCCATGCCCCATCGCGCGGCTCATGTCATACATGACGCTGGTCGCCACCGCTTTGACGCGCGTATCCATCGCCGCGTCGTTTAAGGCCATACCGCCCCATCCGCAAATGCCGAGCAAACCGATACGGTGGCGATCCACCTCTTTTTGCAGGCCCAGAAAGTCCACCGCGGCACTGAAATCCTCGGTATTGATGTCCGGCGAGGCCACATTACGTGGGTAGCCACCGCTTTCACCCGTATAGGATGGGTCAAACGCCAGGGTGACAAACCCCTGCTCGGCCAACGTCTGGGCATACAGGCCGCTGGATTGCTCTTTTACCGCGCCGAAAGGACCGCTAACGGCAATGGCGGCCAGTTTGCGGTCGCCGCGATCCTTCGGCAAGTAGAGGTCTCCTGCTAAGGTAATCCCGTAGCGGTTGTGGAAGGTCACCTTACGATGATCCACTTTCACGCTCTCAGGAAATGTTTTGTCCCATTTTTCAATCAAAGAGACAGGCGTATTCGGGTTAGTCGTATCAGCATAACTCATCGTTGTGACTCCACTTAGTGAGGCGCAAAGCAGCATGGCAGGTATCGCGGCTGTCAGTTTTTTGGTGAAAACCGTCATCAAAGTCCCCTAAATAAACGTGATCAATGCAAATCTCCAGTAGACAACGCTGCTGCGCTTTGTTGTCGTGGGCTTAGTGTAGCCAGCAGTAATAGTGCTGATTAGTGGGTGAAAAATGCTAAGATTAATACCATATTGTTCTAAATGGCATGCGGATTACGAGGCGGTAGAATGGCGAAACGAGAAAACTATAATGACCTTTATCTGTTTATGCAGGTGGTGCGGGAAGGCAGTTTTACCGCCGCAGCGCAACGACTCGGCCTGGCGCAGTCCGGGATCAGCCGTGCGGTTCGTGAACTTGAAGAGCGCCTGGGCGTTCAGCTTCTGATGCGCACCACCCGCCGTTTGTCGCTCACTCAGGCGGGTGAGCAGCTCTATCACAATGTCGAATCTGGTTTCGACGCCTTAGATATGGGACTCGCCACGCTGGCCCACTATCGTCAAACGCCATCCGGTACGGTACGCATCAATGCCAGCCAGCATGCCATTGATAAAGTCCTGCTGCCGAAGCTGGCAGTATTTAAACAACGCTATCCCGATATCAGACTGGAACTGATCAGCGAAAGCCGTTTTGTCGATATTATTGCGGAGCGATTCGATGCGGGCGTACGTCTGGGCCCGGAAGTCGGAAGCGGCATGATTGCGGTACGCATTTCGCACGATATGGAGATGGCGGTGGTGGGTACACCGGAACATTTTCGACGCTACGGCTTTCCACAAACGCCCGCCGATTTAGTCGTCCACCCCTGCATCGCTTATCAGTTTGGCGACGGCAGCCTTTACGCCTGGGAACTTCACGTGGATGGCAAAAAAATCACTCATCCGCCGCAGGGACAGTGGGCTTTCGCCGATAGCTATATGGAAGCCAAAGCGGCCAGGCTCGGTCTGGGGCTGGCCTATGTCCCGGAAGAACTGATTACCGACGATCTAGCGCAGGGCACGCTTATACGGGTGCTCCAGCGTTATAGCCAGCGTCTGGAAGGTTCATTTCTCTATTACCCGCACCGCAATGTGTCGCCCGCGCTGAGAGCGGTCATTGAGACATTGCGAATGTAGCAGAGGATGCCTGCGCGTAGCAGGTATCGATTGGCGGAGGGGGCTGAGCTCAGAGCTTTCGCTTAATTCCGAACTATGCAAATTGTCATGCAAGGCGGAAATGATCTTATATCAGTATTAATTTTGCGACTTGCCTATTTGATTATAAAGTTATAATACAGCACCGCTTCGTAACAAGTTAAACAACGCATATTTCCCTGCTGCGCAAACCCTTTTTCTTCGCCTACCCACGCCTGTTCTTGAAATACCTCTAAAACGCTTAAGCATTGCATTCCACCTCAGGACTGCCAGGCTATCGCTACGTCAATGGCAAAGGAGGCGTAATGAAAGTCCTCAATATTCTGATCCGTCGATGCGTGCTGCTGAGCTGTTATGAAGAAACCGTTTCGTTCTATAAAAACCTCATCGCGCAGAAGGCGAGGTTGCGCTTCGACTATCCCGAATACGACCTCAAACTGGCGCAGGTTGGTTCGGTGCTTTTAATCGGCGGAACCGAGAAAAGCCTGGCGCCTTTTCGCGCTACCGAGGCCACTTTCCTGGTCAACGACATTTCCGCCTGGGAGAAACATCTGCCTTCCACCGGAGCAACGATTATCAACCCGGTGAAGATCGTGCCAACCGGCTGGAACATGCTGGTTCAGCATCCGGATGGTATGATTGCCGAATACGTTGAGCATCATGACAAAAACCCAGCGGATGAGATCTTCTGATGCTTCGCTTTCAGAGGGTTAGACCTGGTTTCAGTCGGCCATACTACCAGAAAAGTGATGCTTTCAACTGTGGCGGGAGAAGGTGAGCAGGAGAAACTGGCGCCGTAATCCGCGCCAGCTCCGGGTTCAGCAATGGCTACCTGCCCTGAGCAGGAGGCCAGTACGCATCAGTGTTTAACGATGTACATGGTACGGCTATAGGCCACATCTTCCGGGTTGGTGATCGGGTAGCCTTTCAGCCACGGCTTAATCAGCCGACCGTTGGTGTACTGGTAGATCGGCGCAATCGGCGCTTTGACCATAATGATCTTCTCCGCCGCGTTGTAATCGTCGTTACGCGCTTTGGCTGAATTTTCCACCGCCGCCTGGGCAAGGATTTTGTCGTATGCCGGATCGTTAAAGCGGGAGATATTTCCGCTGTGGGTGGAGGTCAGCAGCGACAGGAAGGTGGACGGCTCGTTGTAATCCCCTACCCACGAGGCGCGGATCACATCGAAATTGCCGGTGTTGCGGCTGTCGATATAGGTTTTCCACTCCTGATTCTGCAGCTTCACTTCCACGCCGAGGTTCTTCTTCCATATCGACGCCACCGCGATGGCAATCTTCTGGTGGTTCTCAGAGGTGTTATACAGCAGCGTCAGCTTCAGCGGGCGATTCGGGCCATAGCCGGCGGCAGCCAACAGGGCTTTCGCCTGAGCGTTAAGCTCGGCCTGACTCATGCTCTCAAACTGCGACGGCTGCGGCGTGAAGCCCGCCGTTACGTCCGGGGTAAAGCGCCAGGCCGGTTTTTCCCCGGTCCCCAGCACCTTCTCCGCCATCACCCGGCGATCGATGGTCATACTCAGCGCCAGTCGCACCCGCTCGTCCGCCGTCGGCCCTTTTTGGGTATTAAAGGCGTAATAGTAGGTGCCCAGCTGCGGCGGGGTATACACCTGCCCCGGAATATCCTTCAGCAGCTTCTGATACATATTTTTCGGGAAAGATTCGGTGATATCGATATCGCCGGCCAGATAGCGTTTGGTGGCGGCGGACTCCTGATTGATCGGCACAAAGGTGACCTGCTGGATCACCGTTTTGGCGTTATCCCAGTAGTGGGTGTTGGGCACCACTACCAGCTTTTCATTCACGACGCGATCTTTCAAAACATAGGCGCCATTGCCCACCAGGCTGCCGGGCCGCGTCCAGTTTGCCCCGCTGTCGACGTTCGCCTTTTGTACCGGGTAGAAGGCAAAGCTGGCGGTCAGGTTGCTGAACCACGGCAGCGGCTTATCCAGCTGCACCCGCAGGGTGTGGGCGTCGACGGCGGTGACCCCCAGGGTCTCCGGCGCGGCTTTGCCGTCAATGATGTTCTGCGCGTTGGCGATCCCCGCCAGCGCGGCAAACCAGGCGAACGGCGAGGTGGTTTTCGGGTCCACCAGACGCCGCCAGCTATAGACGAAGTCCTCAGCGGTGACCGGCGTGCCGTCGGACCAGCGGGCGTTATCGCGCAGGGTAAAGGTCCAGACGCGGTTATCGTTGCTCTGCCAGCGGGTCGCCACGCCCGGGATCAGGTTGCCTTTCGCATCCTGATTGACTAAACCTTCAAACAGATCGCGGATCACCTGGATTTCCGGCAGGCCCACCGCTTTTGCGGGATCTAACGAGGCGGGTTCATCTTTGATATGGCGCACTAACAGCTGGTTTTTCGCCAGTACCGTGCCCGGCGGTACGTCCGCCGCCCAGGCCAGAGAAGATACGCTGGCTAACCACAGCGCGCCGCATGTCAAAGCGACAGGATACTTCATAAGATCCCCTTTAAAATGAGAAAAAACACCGCCAACAGAGCGATAATTATTTGTTTCATCACCTGAAATTGCAAACAACATATGATAGAAAATTGATGTGCCGTCGGATTTCGCACCTCAGGGAATGGGTTTGATTCCAACACGCTTTTCGCTAACACTACATAATAACGACACACAGGAAGCCCTATGTCTATTTCACGTCCTCGCCCGCAGCGCGGCGACTTTCCGCCGGGGACCCGGCAGTACGGCAGCTCGGAACTGGGCGCGCCGCTGCTGTGGTTTCCTGCGCCGATGGCCGACAGCCGCAGCGGCCTGATTATTGCCGGCACCCACGGCGATGAGAATTCGTCGATTGTGACCCTCTCTTGCGCCCTGCGCACCCTGAAGCCGGAGCTGCGCCGCCACCACGTGGTGCTGACGGTCAATCCTGACGGCTGTCAGCTCGGGCTGCGCGCCAACGCCCGTGGCGTTGACCTCAACCGTAACTTTCCGGCCGCTAACTGGAGACAAGGGGAAACGGTGTACCGCTGGAACAGCGCGGCGACGGAACGAGACGTGGTGTTATTGACCGGCGAACAGCCGGGCTCGGAGCGAGAGACCCAGGCCCTGTGTCAGTTGATCCATCAGATCCATCCGGCGTGGGTGGTCTCCTTTCACGATCCGCTGGCCTGCATCGAAGACCCGGGACACAGCCCGCTGGGACACTGGCTGGCCGACGCCTTCTCACTGCCGCTGGTCGGCAGCGTGGGCTACGACACCCCAGGTTCCTTTGGCAGCTGGTGCGCTGATATCGGACTCCCCTGCATCACCGCTGAGTTCCCGCCGGTCTCCGCCGACGAGGCAACCGAGCGTTACCTGCCGGCGATGACCGACCTGCTGCGCTGGCAGGATTAAAGATGAAGCACGCCGGTGCTGAACCGCAGCGCCGGCTCGACGTCCACCGCCAGCCATGTCGGGCCGTCGAGGTCGGCGAAGCGCGCCAGCGGCGCCAGGGGTAGCGCGGCGGCGATCCCGCGCGAGGTGCAGAGCATACAGCCCAGCATCCGTCCAAAGCCCTGTCGTTCTGCCTCCTCGGCGAGGGCCAGCGCTTCGGTCAGGCCGCCCGTTTTGTCCAGTTTGATATTGACCATCTCATAGCGTCCGCGCAGCCTGGGCAGGCTCTCCCGGGTATGGCAGCTCTCGTCGGCGCAAATTGGCAGCGGATGGACGAAGTTTTCCAGCGCCGCATCGGCGTCGGCAGGGAGCGGCTGCTCAAGCATCGCCACGCCGAGGTCCGCCAGCAGCTGGCAGCGCGCCGCCAGCCCCTCGCTGTGCCAGGATTCATTGGCGTCGACAATCAGCGTAGCCTCCGGCGCCGCCTGACGGATAGCGATTAACCGCTCGCTGATCAGCCGGTCGTCAAGCTTCACCTTCAACAGCTGAGCGCCCTTCTGCCACAGCGCCGCGGCGCTGGCCGCCATCTGATCCGCCGTGCCAATGACCACCGTCTGGGCGGTGATCACCCGGTTTGGCAACGTCACCCCCAGCAGCTGGGGCAAGGTTTTGCCTTCGCGCCGCGCCTGCAGATCCCACAGGGCGCAGTCAATGGCATTGCGCGCGGCGCCTGCCGGCAGCAGCCGCTGCAGCTGTTCGCGGGTAAGTCCCGCCTCCAGCTGTTCGCCGATTGCCATCACCTGGGCCATGACCGAAGCGATGCTCTCGCCATAGCGGGGATACGGGGTGCATTCCCCCACCCCTTTCACACCGTCCTCTTCCAGTTCCACCACCACCACTTTTGCCTCGCTGCGGCTACCGCGGGCGATCACAAAGGGGGTGTGGAGCGGCCAGGCTTCCTCATACACTCGCACGTTGCGCATTCCCTTGTCCTCTCTGGTAAATGTTAAATAGGGTTTGCCGTGTAGCTGGCGGATGTCATACACTACTCGCGACGTTAACTATATGTAAACAGGAAGATAACCATGTCACAAACCGTGCATTTCCAGGGCAACCCCGTTTCTGTTCAGGGCACCATTCCGCAGGCAGGCGCTAAAGCGCAGCCGTTTACGCTGGTCGCCAAAGATCTCTCTGACGTCGCGCTGAGCCAGTACGCCGGCAAACGTAAAGTACTGAATATTTTCCCGAGCATTGATACCGGCGTGTGCGCCGCATCAGTGCGTAAATTCAACCAGCTGGCCGCTGAACTGGACAACACCGTGGTGCTGTGCATTTCCGCTGACCTGCCGTTCGCCCAGTCCCGCTTCTGCGGCGCGGAAGGCCTGAGCAACGTGGTGACCCTTTCCACGCTGCGCGGCGCCTCGTTCCTCGCTGACTACGGCGTCGCCATCGCCGCCGGTCCGCTGGCGGGCCTGGCCGCTCGCGCGGTGGTCGTTATCGATGAAAACGATCAGGTTGTCTACAGCCAGCTGGTGAACGAAATCACCGAAGAGCCGGACTACGACGCCGCGCTGGCCGCCCTGAAAGCCTGATAACAGACTGTCCGGGCGCATCGCGCCTGCGGACATGCTATGTACTCAGCCCTCGCTCTGCGGGGGCTTTTTATTGCCGCGGCGCATAGCGGGAAATAGCCCGCGCCATCGCCGGGCCGGTCAGCAGGATGGTAAACAGCCGCAGCGTCTGTAGCGCCATAATAAACGACATATCCGCCCGGGTGCCGGCGGCGATAATCGCCACCGTGTCGAGTCCGCCAGGGCTGGTGGCCAGATAGGCGGTCATGAAATCCATCTGCAGAATGTGGGTCAGGCCGAGGGCCATCAGAGCGCACATCAGGATCAGCCCAAGAATGGAGGCGATAATCTGCGGCAGCGTCTTCAGGGCCAACAGAAACACCGCCTTGTTAAACTGCAATCCCACCGTCCAGCCCAGCACCGCGTAGGCCATCGCCAGCAGCCACTCCGGCAGCTCCAGCATCACCCAGCCGCCCCCCTGGGCCAGCGCGCCGAGCAGCATCGGCAGCAGCATGGCGCCGGAAGGAATGCGCAGCCGCACGCCCAGCCAGCAGCCCGCCGCTGTCAGCAGCAGCGTTAAAGGGAAATTAAGGGTCAACGGTGGAAACCAGACGATAGCCTGGCTCATTGTTTGCGCCTCGTTGCCCAGGGCATAGCGCACCACCAGCGCCGCCGCGCCGACGACAAACAGCACTCGCAGATACTGCATCAGCGCCACCAGGCGTACATCAGCCCCGTACTCCTGAGCCATCACCACCATTGCCGACGCCCCGCCGGGAGAGCTTCCCCAGGCGCCGGTGGCGCCCGGCAGCGCGCTGTAGCGGACCAGCAGCCAGCCGGTGAGGCCGCTGATCGCCAAGGTCGTTAACAGGATCGCCAGCACCAGCGCCCAGTTGTTGAACAGCACGCCAAAAACGGAGGGGTTAATGGCGCGGGCGATCATACAGCCGACGATAGCCTGCGCCGCCAGATAACAGGCGCGGGGGATCCTCAGCTTCACCCCGCGCAGGCTCAAAATGAGACCGGCAATCAGCGGCCCCAGCAGCAGCGCTGCCGGCAGATGAATGCGTAACAGCAGCGAGGAAAAGAGAATTGAGAGCAGCAGCAATGTCAGCCATTGCCCGATCGCGCGACGCGACGCCAATATGCACCACCCCGGAAAAAGGATTAAAAAACCAGTATATACAGGTTTAGCCCGCTTTGCAGGCCGGGATACCGGCGACGAGCGTCGCCGGCGTTCAGCGATTATTCGTCGCCCTTTTTCTGACTCAAACCATATTCGCGCAGCTTATTGGCGATGGCGGTATGCGACACCCCCAGCCGCTTCGCCAGCTTACGGGTGCTGGGGTAGCTGCGATACAGCTGGGTCAATACCGAGCGCTCAAAGCGGCGGGTAATGTCGTCCAGCGATCCTTCCATGGCCTCCTCGCCCACCGGCAGCGAGGCGACGTCGTGGTCCGGCAGCAAAATGTCCTGCGGACGCAGCTCGAATCCTTCCAGCTGGGTTAGCGCGCGATAGACCGCATTCTTCAGCTGGCGGACGTTGCCGGGCCAGCTGTAGCGGGTAAGCACCGTACTGAGATCGGCGGAGAGCTTCGGGCGGGGGATCCCCTGCTCATCGGCAAAGCGCGCAACGAACAGCTCCGTCAGCGGCATAATGTCCTGCGGGCAATCGCGCAGCGGCGGCAGATACAGCGTCAGGACATTGAGGCGATAGTAAAGATCTTCCCGGAACAGCCCTTTCTGCACCAGCTCGACCAGGTTTTTCTGCGTCGCGCAGATCACCCGCACATCGACGTGCACTTCATGATCCTCGCCGACGCGGCGGAAGGTACCGTCGTTGAGGAAGCGCAGCAGTTTGGTCTGCATTCGCGGCGACATCTCGCCAATTTCATCCAGCAGCACCGAGCCGCCGTTAGCTTGCTCGAAGAAGCCTTTTTTGCCCTGCAGCGCGTCACCGAACAGCTCGCTCTCAACGGCGTCCTCGGGAATGGAGCCGCAGTTGAGCGCCAGATAGGGTTTGCCCGCCCGCGGACTGGCCAGATGGCAGGCGTGCGCCAGCAGATCTTTACCCGTGCCGGTGTCGCCGACAATCAGCAGCGGCGCGCTGAGCATCGCCAGCTTACGCGCTTGATCCACCACGTGGCGCATTTTCGGCCCCACCGCGAGGATCTGGCTGAAGGCGCTGGTGTCCTGGCTGGTCATGGTCTGCAGCTGGCGTCCCATGCGCACGGTTGAGCGCAGCATCGCCACGGCGCCGGTCAGCACTCGCTCGTTATGCTCCCCTTCCAGATAAACCGGGGTCACTTCCAGCAGGTAGTTCTGCCCATTCACCACCACATGCTCCGCCAGCGTCTCCTGCGGGCTGCTTTCCAGCCAGCGCTGGACGTTAAAATCGTCGATCAGTTGCGCCACCGGATGGTTGCGCAGCTTCGCCTGGCTTTGGCCAAACAGCAGGCAGCTGGCGGGGTTGGCCAGTTCGACCCTGCCTTTGGTATCCAGCGACAGCACCGGCTCCGGCATCGCCACCAGCAGCGCGCTCAGCGCCAGATGTTCACGCTCGGATGGCATCCACGGCACGGTGCGCACGTCTGTCACGCCGGCGATACGGCGGATCTCCGCCATCAGGCTGCTGAAGGTGGCGAACTCCAGTTCGGCAAAATTGAGGTAGATACGGCCAATAGGGTCAATATCGATACCACGCAGATCAATGCCGCGCAGCACCAGCAAATCGAGCAATTCACGAGTCAGACCGAGGCGGTCTTCACAAAAGACTTCAAGACGCATGGGAGTGTTCACCCTAAAAGTGCCAATGACCGGAGAATAATAGGCCAGGAATGGACTTTCGGGAAGCTAACTGTCAACAATTATTGACAGCATGGCGGAAAAATGGGCGTTGCGCCGTAAAGTCAGGCGGTCAGTGGTCAATTAACCGGCCATCCGGCCGGTTAATTGGGGGTTAAGCATGGAAGGCAGGCAGCCACTGGCGGTTATGGGCGATCACTTCATCCAACGCTTGTTCGAGCTTCTCGCCGCTGACAATCAGCGGATTCAGCACCAGCGCGCGCCACGCCGTATGGCGGTTGCCGGTGATGGCGGCCTCGATGGTCAGCTGTTCGAAAGATTTCATCAGCTGCAGCAAACGCAGGGTATCGTCAGGGAACGGCGCCACGTTGAGGGGCAGCGGACCGGAAGCGGTGATCAGCGAGCTGACCTCCACCGCACAGTCATCCGGCAGGCCATTGATGGCGCCGTTGTTGCGCGTGTTGACGTGCATGATAATGCGCTTGTCGTTGTAGATGGCATTCATCAGCTCGCAGGCCGCCTCGGAATAGTACTGACCGCCACGGCCCTCCAGCGCCTTCGGTTTAACCGCGAGGTGCGGGTCGCTGTACTGTTCAAACAAGGTTTTTTCCAGCTGCTTAACCACTTCGCCACGGGTCCCTTCGCCGCCCGCCTCCGCCAGCTCCTGACGCAGCAGATCGTCCTTCATGTAGTAATAACGCAGATAGGCGCAGGGGATCATGCCTAAGCCCTGCAGGAGATGCGACGGCCAACGGAACGGCGGAATGTTGCGCGGCACCAGCGGATCCCGACCGGCATTGATCTCGGCGATGACCTCCGGCAGCCACTCTTTTCCTTTGTGCAGGATCTGGCGCACGAAGATAAAGTGGTTCAGGCCGGCGACCTGCATCACTACCTCCTTTTCGTCAGCGCATTGCAGCAGGGTGGTCACCCCTTTTTGCATAATCACCGGCACATTACACAGGCCGACGGCTTTGATGCGACTGTGGCGCAGGATCGCTTCGGTCACCATCCCCGACGGGTTGGTAAAGTTCAGCAGCCAGGCGTCAGGGCAGAGTCGTTCCATATCGGCAGCAATCGCCAGGGCGATGGGAATGGTACGGCAGGCATTGGCGAAGCCCCCTAGGCCGTTGGTCTCCTGGCCGATCAGGCCATACTTGAGAGAAATACGTTCATCGCTGATGCGGGCGTCAAGGCAGCCGGCGCGAAACTGCGAGCAGACGAAATCGGCATCGCGCAGGGCGCTCTCCCGATCCAGGGTAGCCACCACCTCGATGATCAGCCCGGCTTTGGCGATCATTCGCCGCGCCAGTCCGGCGATGATCTCGACTTTCTCTCTGCCCTCTTCAATGTCCACCAGCCATAGCGAAGCGACCGGCATCTCGTGATAGCGGTTAAGCAAACCTTCAATCAGTTCCGGGGTGTAGCTGGAGCCGCCGCCAATCACCACAATTTTGAGTCCTGACATGGTATACCTCGGTTTAGTTACGATATAACTATTTAAAACCGGCCAAACTGGCGTAACAAACGAATTAAATAGGCCTATGCATGAAGCAAATTAATGCATAAGGGAGACAACCTGTGCTTGAACAACAAAGCATCCTTGCGCTGCTGCAGACCTTTGAGGTGACCGCCCGCCATTTGAGTTTTACCCTCGCCGCGCATGAAATGAACCTGACCCAGGGGGCGGTCAGCCATCGGATCCGCAAGCTGGAGATGCATATCGGGTTTCGCCTGTTTATTCGCATGACGCGTAAACTGGCGCTGACGGAGGAAGGCAAACGCCTGCTGACGACGTTGAGCCATTCGCTGCGGGCGATTAACGATGAAATTGAGGATATTCGCGAACAGGATCTGCGCGGCACGCTGCAGATTGGTATTGCGCCGACCCTGGCCCATCTTTGGCTGATGCCGCGCCTGCCCCGCTTCCAGGCCCAGTGGCCGGGACTAAATCTACAGTTTCGCGTCCGCGCCGGGGTGATGGATTTTAACGAGGAGCGGGTAGACCTCGCGATTTATTACGGCGCCACGCGCTATCCCGATCTTTATCAACAACGGTTGATGGCGGAAAGTTTGCTGCCGGTCTGCTCTCCGGAGTATCGCCGGCAGTATCGCCCGCTGAGCGGCGGCGACGCGGCGGCGATCGTTTGGATCCATGCCTGCGAATCCACCGACGTGCAGGATCAGTTTGCCGAATGGCGCCTGTGGTGCCAGCAAAGCGGACAGGCGTTACCCTTTGACGGCCGGTATTACGCGGTGAACAACCACTCGCTGGCCATTGAGATGGCGCTGAATGGACTCGGGGTCGTGATGGGGCGTAAAACGCTGATCCAGCCGCTGCTCGCCACCGGGAGACTGGTAGCCTTGTCCGGAGACGAGGCGGAATCTCCCTTTGGCTATGATCTGATTTGTCCGCAGGAGAACCGCTCGCGCCCGCGCTTTCGCGCCTTCAGCGAGTGGCTGGCGGCGGAATGCGTATGACCGGACATTGCCCGCGGCGCGGCAGGTGCGCAAGCCTGGACTCGACCTCGCAGGCCGGGCAAGGCGAAACCGCCGCCCGGCGATGTCTCTGAGCGAAGGTTATTTCTCCGGACTGGTTTTGCTTTTCTGCAGGGTCTCTTTCAGCTGCCCAATCAGCTCGCGACGAAAATCGCCGAGCCGCGGTTTATCATCGGCGATCCACGGCAGCGGGCGGCACAGCTCCATCGCCTTGATACCAAGGCGGGCGGTAAGCAGACCGGCGCCGATGCCCTGCGCGGCGCGCGCCGACAGCCGGGCCGCCAGATCCTGCGACATCCAGTCCATCCCCACCTCACGCACCAGTTCGCTGGCGCCGGCGAAAGCGATATTCAGCAGCACCAGGCGAAACAGGCGCAGGCGGCTGTAATACCCCAGCTCAATGCCGTACAGGGTGGCAATTCGGTTGATCAGCCGCAGATTGCGCCAGGCGATAAACGCCATATCCACCAGCGCCAGCGGACTGACGGCGATCATCAGCGTCGACTCCGCCGCCGAACGGCTGATTTCCCGCCGCGCCTGGGCATCGAGCACCGGCTGCACCAGCTGGGCATAGAGGCTGACCACTTCCCGGTCGCTTTGCGTTTCGTGGATGGCGGCATACCAGCGCTGCAGCGCCGGATGCGACTGATCCAGACCCGCCTGCTGCGCCAGCTTCTCACAGAAGGATTTCGCTTTGCCGACCGCGTGACTGTGCAGCATATCGCGGGCTTCATCGCGTTCGTGGGCGCGCTGGCGCAGTCGCCACAGGCGGCGCCACTCGGTGGCCACCGATCCGACGCCGGCGCCGACGATTAGCGCCCCGGCAGCGCAGCCGCCCAGCGCAATCCAGTCCTGCGTCTGCCAGGCGTTGGCGGTCCACTGCACCCCTTGCGCCACGACGCTGACGCCGAAGATCGCCAGGCCAGCGCTGACCATCCGCCGCCAGAGACTGCGTTTCGGCCGCAGCACCGAATCCACCACCGCCTCTGCCGCCCCCTCTTCCTCTTCGCCGGTCACCAGAAGCGCCGGCGCGAAGTTGTCGGCTTCCCGTCGGTCGAAGGCGCGGGCGCTTTTCAGCGGCGGCGTTTTTTCCGCCTGCAGCGGGCCATCAAAATCAATCCGCGGTTTTAACGGTTCGCTCATCGCAGTTTATCTCCAATCAAAAATTCCAGCGCCGCGTCGAGGCGAATGTGCGGCAAGGGCCGATCGACATCCATGACCTGCGGACGAAAGTTTTCAAACTGAAATCCCTGCTGCTGCCAGAAGGCCTGCCCCGGCAGGCGCGCCGGCACCTCGCCGGGATAGATGGTCAACGGCTGGCCGTCGCTCAGCCGATTGCCGCGCAGGGCGGGGATTTTCTCGCCGTTCAGCTCAATCAGCCCGCTCTGGGTCGCCTGAATGGACGCCAGCCCCAGGCAATCCATACTGATCCCCTCGAAGGCGGCATTCTGCCACGCGTCCTGGATCAGCTGCTGCAGGAGCGACACCATATTGCTGTGCTGATCCACCGTGACGTGGTCGGCTTTGGTGGCGGCGAACAGCAGCTTGTCGATGACCGGCGAAAACAGCCGGCGGAACAGGGTGCGCTGCCCGTAATGGAAGCTTTGCATCAGCTGGGTCAGCGCCAGGCGCATATCGTTAAACGCCTGCGGCCCGCTGTTGAGCGGCTGCAGGCAGTCCACCAGCACAATCTGCCGGTCGAAGCGCAGGAAGTGCTCTTTGTAGAACCCCTTCACCACCTTTTCGCAGTAGTACTTGTAGCGTTCGCGCAGCATGCCGGCGTTGCTGTGTTTATCGGCCTGCGCCAGCTTGGCTTCGCCGACGGCATCGACGTCAGGCCATGGGAAAAACTGTAGCGCCGGCGCGCCGGCCATTTCGCCGGGCAGGACAAAGCGTCCGGGCTGGATAAAGTGCAGCCCTTCACGCTTACAGGCGTGCAGATAATCCGTCCAGGCGGCGGCGATCTCGGCCAGCCGGGCCTCGTCGGCAGGGGCCAGCGGATCCAGCCCGGCGCACAACTGCCGCCAGCGGGTCGACCACTCCGCACGCTGTCCCTGCAGGAGTCCGGTCATCTGCCGCGACCAGCTCAGATAATCCTGCGCCAGCATCGGCAGATCGAGCAGCCACTCGCCCGGATAGTCGACGATCTCCAGATACAGCGTGGAGGTGTCTTTAAAATGGCGCAGCAGGGAGTCGTTGGAACGGTAGCGCAGCGCGAGACGGATCTCGCTAACGCCGCGCGTCGGGGTTGGCCACATGGGGGGCTGGCCGTACAGCTGGGCCAGCCCTTCATCGTAGGTGAATCGCGGAATGCCGAAGTCCCGCTGCGGTACGCGCTTGACGCCGAGCAGTCGCTCTTCGCGCGCAGCGCTCAGCAGCGGCAGGCGGGCGCCGGTGTGAATATTCAGCAGTTGGTTGACCAGCGCGGTGATAAACGCCGTTTTGCCGCTGCGGCTCAGGCCGGTCACCGCCAGCCGTAAATGCCGGTCAACCCCGCGGTTGACCAGCGCATTCAATTCAGTTTTCAGTCGCTTCATCGCCAGTCCGTTATGCCCTGAAGGTGTGTCTCGTCATCATAAGCTATCTGCCGGGGATAAGCAGGAGAACGTTAATCCTTTTGCGCCTTCCCCACGGCGGCGTTATTTCATCCCGCGCGTGACGCGGTTGGCCAGCCGGCTGAGCAGCGGCTCCAGCGCCACCGCCAGCAGCATTTTCAGCGGCCGTCGCGCGACCGATTTGACCGCCCAGCCGGCAACGCCCGCCGGGCCATAACGCAGCGCGGTCAGCAGCGCCAGCTTACCGACGATTTTCAGGCCGGGCTTAACCTGCTGCCCGGCGCGTTGCCATTTGCTATTCATGCGTTGCCTCACTCGTTAACAACAGGATTTACAGCTGACGAAAGCGGCTGCGCAGCGTGAAGGTGTCGGAGGTGACGTACCGTTCCATCTCACGCAGACGCTGTTCGCCGGAGGCCAGTTCGGCATCCACGGCGGCCAGCAGATCGCCATTGCTCGGCGCTTTGTGGCCGTAAAGCTCACTGTCCGGCATCGGGTCCAGGGCGAAGGTCAGAATGATGTAGGCCACCAGGACGAAGAAAAAGAGGCCAAAAATCATCGCCAGCACGGTAATCAGGCGCACCAGCTTCACCGGGACATCAAGATGCTGAGCAATACCCGCGCAGACGCCCTTGACCATCCCGCGCTGCGGGATACGCCACAGTTTTTTATTCAGATCCAGTCCAGCCATTATTTGTCTCTCCAGTTCGGATGTTCGGCATCCAGGATCGCTTCCAGCGCCTGAATGCGCTCGCGCATCCGCTTCGCGTCATCGGTCAACTGCAGCAGCCGTTGCTGCTCATTTTGCGTCAGCGTCCCGTTGGCGCCGCGATTGTTGTAGTGCAGCCACAGCCAGACCGGCAGAACAAACAGCACAAACAGCGTCAACGGAATGGCGAGAAAAAGCATGCTCATGTGTACTCCTTACAGGGGGTGAGCCGCGGCGCAACGCCGCGCCGCGCAATCGTACTTACTGGTTGGACTGATTCATTTTGGCTTTCAATGCCGCCAGCTGCTCGCTGATTTCATCGTCCGCTTTCAGTTCGGCAAACTGCTGATCCAGCGTCTGCTGCTTGCCGAAGCGGTGGCTCTCCGCTTCCGCTTCCATCTGATCGATGCGACGTTCAAAGGATTCAAAGCGCGCCATCGCCTCATCCAGTTTACCGCTGTCCAGCTGGCGACGCACATCGCGGGACGAACTCGCCGCCTGATGACGCAGCGCCAGCGCCTGCTGACGGGCGCGGGTTTCGCTGAGTTTGTTCTCCAGCTCGCCAATCTCTTTCTTCATGCGCGCCAGCGTTTCATCCACCAGCTGCACTTCGTGGTCCAGCTGAGCAATAAGGTCGGTCAGCTTCTGTTTTTCGATCAGCGCCGCCCGGGCCAGATCCTCTTTCTCTTTGCGCAGGGCCAGCTCGGCCTTTTCCTGCCATTCCGCCTGCTGGGCGACCGCCTGCTCAATACGACGGGTCAGCTGTTTCTTTTCGGCCAGCGCGCGGGCCGACGTGGAACGTACCTCAACCAGCGTGTCTTCCATCTCCTGGATCATCAGACGCACCAGCTTTTGCGGGTCCTCAGCTTTCTCCAGCAGGGAGTTGATGTTGGCGTTCACGATGTCGGCAAAACGAGAAAAAATACCCATAATTTCAGTCCTCATAGTTCTGGTTGCAGGCATTCACCTGTGGGTTAGCTAATACAAATGGCGTGCCAACTTTTTATCTTATTGATTTTAAACAGAGTGGTTGCGAATTGCGCAGGGCATTGCTACAGTCACCTGGTTAATCCCACTATTTAATGGCGAAATTCATCATGGCGCAGTACAAGGATAATCTGCTGGGCGAGGCCAACAGCTTTCTCGAGGTGCTGGAACAGGTTTCCCGGCTGGCTCCGCTGGATAAGCCGGTGCTGGTCATCGGCGAGCGCGGTACCGGGAAAGAGCTTATCGCCAACCGTCTGCACTACCTCTCCGCCCGCTGGCAAGGGCCGTTTATCTCGCTGAACTGCGCGGCGCTGAACGACAATCTGCTCGATTCGGAACTATTCGGCCACGAAGCCGGGGCCTTCACCGGCGCCAGCAAGCGCCATCCCGGGCGCTTCGAGCGCGCCGACGGCGGGACGCTGTTTCTCGATGAGCTGGCGACGGCCCCGATGCTGGTGCAGGAGAAGCTATTGAGAGTGATTGAATATGGCGAGCTGGAGCGCGTGGGCGGCAGCCAGCCGCTGCAGGTCAACGTCCGGCTGGTGTGCGCCACCAACGCTGACCTGCCGCGTATGGTGGAGGAAGGCCACTTTCGCGCCGATCTGCTCGACCGTCTGGCCTTCGACGTAGTGCAGCTCCCGCCGCTGCGCGAACGGCAGAGCGACATCATGCTGCTCGCCAACCAGTTTGCCATTCAGATGTGCCGTGAGCTCGGCCTGCCGCTGTTTCCCGGCTTCAGCGAACGTGCCACCGCCACGCTGCTCGGCTACCGCTGGCCGGGGAATATTCGTGAACTGAAGAACGTCGTCGAGCGCTCGGTCTATCGCCACGGCGACAGCGAGCACGAGCTGGACGCCATTATCCTCAACCCTTTCCGTCAGACCGCCGCCTCCGAGCCGGAGGCCGCGTCCGGGGACGAACTGCCCGCCCTGCCGCTGGATCTCCGCGATTTTCAGCTACAGCAGGAAAAACGCCTGCTGCAGCGGAGTCTGCAGCAGGCGAAGTATCATCAGAAGCAGGCGGCGGAGCTGCTGGGGTTAACCTATCACCAGCTCCGCGCGCTGCTGAAAAAGCATCAGCTGTGAGAAGTGCGCGGCAGCAGCAGCGCGCTTACCGCCATCGCCCCCAGGCATAAGGCGGCGTTGAACCACAGGGCATACTGGGCGGCATGGGCCATACCGAGCGGCAAAAACAGCGCAAAAAGTGACGCCGTCACGGCAATCCCCATCGCCCCGCCCAGCGAGCTGCCCATCTTGTAGATCCCCGAGGCGACGCCAATTTTGTTCTCCGGCGCGTTGGCCACCGCCGTATCCGTTGACGGCGTGGCGTAGCAGCCCAGCCCGAGGCCGAACAGCACATTGCTGCCGAACACCACGCCGATATAGAGCGCCTTATCGAGAAAGGTGCAGGATATCAGGCCGATGGCGATGGCGGTCAGCACCGGGCCGGCCATCATCGGCAGCCGGGCGCCGTAGCGCTGCAGCAGCTTCTCGCCGACCCGGATCATCGCCAGGACGGTGACCAGATAGCCGAGGGTCATCATTCCACTCTCCAGCGGCGTCAGGTGGTGCCCCTGCTGCAGCCAGATGCTGGCGATCATCATGGTGCCAATCGCCCCGTTGAGCAGAAAGTTAGACAGCACCGCCGCGCCGTACGCCCGGTTGCGAAACAGCGCAAAATCGATCAGCGCCGCCTCGCCTTTGCGCAGCCCGCTGCGAATAAACACCGCGCCAGCGATCAGCGCCCCCGCCAGCATGCTCAACGACAGCGGACTGCTCCAGCCCCAGCCGTGGCCTTTGCTGATAAACAGATTCACCAGCACCAGCCCGGCGATAAGGCTCAGCAGGCCGCCAACGTCCAGCTTCTGCTGGCTGGCGCTGGCGCTGCGGCTCTCAGGCGTGCCGCGCAGTAACGCCAGCGCCGCCAGGGCAACGGCGATGGAAAAGACAAAGATCCAGCGCCAGCCCAGGCCGGTGGCGATAGCTCCGCCGACGAAGGAGCACAGGCCGCTGCCGCCCCACGAGCCGATGACCCAGAAGCTGACCGCCCGCTGACGCGCGCGCCCCTGGTACCAGGTCTTAATCAGCGCCAGCGTCGCCGGCATAATGCACGCCGCCGACAGCCCCTGCAGCACCCGGCCGGCGAGGAACAGCCCCGGCCCCTGGGCCAGTACCAGCATGGCGCTGCCGACGATGCTCAGCCCCAGCCCGAGGGTGGTCATTCGCATGCGGCCAAACTTGTCCGCCAGGCCGCCGCTGGCCACCACGAAACAGCCGCTGAACAGCGCGCTGAGGCTGACGGCCAGGGTTAAGGTCTCAAGGGAAATATCAAGACTGCTTTTCATCGCCGGCACGACGTTAATCACCGACTGGGCAAACAGCCAGAAGGTTAAAACGCTCAGCACAATCCCCACCAGCAGACGATCGCTGCCGACATAGGGGGTGTCGCTTACGGTGACAGTGCTCATTGCATGGCCCTCCCGTTTCCGGTGATTAACGCAGATAGTGTTCCGTCAGGCCGCACCACAGCGCCGCGCCGCTAAGCAACAGCGCGTCGTTGAAGTCATAGCCCGGGTTATGCACCATGCAGCGATCCGGCTCGTCGCCAGCGCCGATAGTGAAATAACTGCCGTGGGGGTGCTGCTCCAGCATGAAGGCGAAATCTTCACTGCCCATAAACGGCTTCACCTCGCCCACCTGCTCTGCGCCAAACAGCGCTGTGGCCACCTCCCGCACCATGGCGTTAGCCGCCGGATCGTTACGTAATACCGGGCTGCCGTTAACGTGGGTCAGCGTAGCCGTGGCGTTAAAGCTCTCCGCCTGAGCCACGGCAATATCATGGATCCGCTGCAGCACGGTCTCGCGTACCTGCTCATTGAGGGTGCGCACCGTGAGCTTCATCAACACATGATCGTTAATGATATTGGGCGCATGTCCGGCCTGGATGCTGCCGACGGTCACGACCGCTGGCTCAAACGGGGTGATATTGCGCGAGACGATGGACTGCAGCGCGAGGGTAATATGGCAGGCCACCAGCGTGGCATCCACCGTATGCTCCGGTACCGCGCCGTGGCCGCCAACGCCCTTCACTTCAATATGCAGCGTATCGGAGGAGGCCATCATCGCCCCGTCGCGCAGACCGATTTTACCCAGCGGCTGACCCGGCATATTGTGCAGGCCGAAGATGGCGTCGCAGGGAAACTGGTCAAACAGACCGTCCTCGACCATCACCCGCCCGCCGTACAGCAACTCTTCCGCGGGCTGGAAAATCAGCTGCAGCGTCCCGTTAAACTGGCGGGTGCGCGCCAGATATTCAGCCGCGTAGAGCAGCGTGGTGGTGTGCCCGTCATGGCCGCAGCCGTGAAAGCGCCCGTCAACCTGGCTTGCCCACGGCTTCCCGCTCCGCTCCTGCATCGGCAGGGCATCCATATCCGCCCGCAGGCCGAGGCGTTTTTCCCCGTGGCCGACGCGCAGCGTACCCACCACCCCGGTGCCCGCCAGGCCGCGATGAACCTCGTATCCCCATTCGCCAAGCAGTCGGGCGACCTCGCTGCTGGTCTGATGCTCTTCAAAGCCGATCTCCGGCTGCTGGTGGAACTGGCGACGTAAGGCAATAAATTGCGCCTCGTTGACCTGCAAGGCTTCAAGCAACGGATGTGTCATTTTTGTTATTCCTGTGTTGTGTTTGCACGACACTTTCGAGTTTATGCGGGTGAAACAGCTTTCAGGCGCGCTTTTTTGTTTTATATTGACGAGAAATGAATGAGTGTTTTTCATACATATCGGTTATGACAAAAAACAACCGGTTGCTTTTTGTCTACAGAGGAGAACCATGTGGAGCAGCATTCAGGCGACTTTAGCGTCACCGTGCGCGATGTGCGTCAGCTAAGCCAGCCGGAGAGCGATCTGCTGACGCTGCTGTGGGTACTGGAGGGGAGCGTAAATCTGGCGGAGGCGGAAGGCGCGCCGCAGCAGCTTGCCGTCGACAGGCTGGCGATCGTTAACCGCAACCGTCGCTGGAGCCTGCGCAGCGCCGGGGGCAACGCGGTGATGATCCTGACCCTCTCCGCCAGCTGGCTGGCCCGCCTCGACAACGCCTTTTTTGCCGTCGACTATCAGATATCGCCGCGCACCCGCGATGCCGATGACGGCCTGCGCCGCCTGATGCGCCAGCTGCTGGTGAGCGGCCTGGTCAATCATCCCGGCCATTACCGGCTGGAGGCCAACCGTTGGCTGAGTGAGATAGCGCTGCTGCTGGCCACGCGCTTCAGCCAGCCCATCGCCTTCACGCCCCGGCGCGATGCTGAAAAATGGAGCCGGAGGATAGCCAGCGTAGTGGCGCGGATCGACGCCAACTATCAGCGCCGTCTCTCTTTACAGGAGGTGGCGGCCGCCGAGTTTGTCTCCGAGGCCTGGCTGTCACGCCTGTTTCACAAGGAGGTTGGCGTCAGTTTTGTTCAGTACCTCACCGCGCTGCGCCTGCGCCACGCCGCCGATCAGCTGTTAACCACCCGCAAACCCGTTCAGCAAATTGCCCGCGAGCAGGGGTTCGCCAGCACGCGAATGATGAGCGATCTGTTTAAGCGCCACCATGGGGTGACGCCGCGCCAGTATCGCGAGCGGTCCCCCCGGGAGCCTGGCCGACCGCGCCCGCCGCAGGGCGATCGCTGGCAGCCGGTGGCCGTGGACCGGCTCTACGCCCGCCTTAATGAGCCGGAACAACGCGACCGGGAGAGTCAGCCGCTGTTGATCAATCCGCCGCAAACCCGGGAGATTAATCTGCACCAGCGACCGGCGCGCGCCGCGGTGCTGCGCCATACCCGGATGGTGGTGACCGTGCGCGAGCTGGACGATCTGCTGCGGGAGGACGTGCGCCGCGAACTGGAGCAGTTGCACCGCGCCCTGCCGGTGTATGCCATTGATATCAACGATGCCTTTCTCAGCAGCCGCCTGTTCGGCACCGGCTGGGACGATCCGCAGATGGCTGGCTACGCCTGCTGGTACAACCTGCAGCAGATCTTCAGCTGGCTGGCGGCGATGGGCTGGCAGGTGATCCTGCATACCGGGGTCACCACCCGCAGCGATCTGCTGCAGCGCTTCCTGCAACTCGCCGCCAACCATTTTCCACCGACGACGCTCAGCAGCTGGCGCTTTGTCTGGCACTGGTCGCCGCAGGCCAGCGAAGCGGCCCGCCAGGCCGCCTGGCGGCAGCAGCGCGAGGTTCTTCACCGTCTGCTGCCGCAGCCGCAGCTGGGGATCTGGCACCGCTTTGCCGCCAGCGCGCCCGGGGACGATCCGCTGTTCCACTCGCCGCTGCTGGCGGAAGCCGATTTTCTCGCCTGCCAGGCGGATGCCAACGAACGGCTGGATCTGGCTCAGGCGGACAGCAGCAGTCTGGCCTCCAGCGAGCACTATCCGGCACATAAGCTGCGACAGATCCACAGCGCCCTGCGTCAACGGCAGCTTAACCTGCCGCTATGGCTGCTCTCGTGGAATACGCTGACCGGCGATACGCGGGACACCAACGGGCGCTTTTTTCGCGGCGCGCTGTTGATGGATAATCTGCTGGGGGTCGCGGACCAGGTCTGGCTGGCGGGCTTCTGGTTAAACTCCGGCCTCCAGGGCGAAGCCCGCGCCAACGGCAAGCTGGATACCTCCAGCCTGGCGCTACACTATCTGCACGGGCTGCCGCGCCCGGTTTACTGGGTGCTGTGGCTCTGGCGACGGCTGCGCGGCGAGATCCTGTTTCACGACAAAAACCTGCTGCTGCTCCATCACCAGGGGCACTACCAGCTGCTGCTGCGCAATACGGTGGTCTATAACCCCTGGCTCTCCAGCGAAGCGGCTTTTATTCAACGCTTCAGCCAGCCGTACAATGTGCGGCTGCAGGGGCTCAAGGGCCGCTGGCGCATCAAACAGCACCTCTTCGATCAGCACCACGGCGCGCTGTTCCCGCTGGTGGACGCCTTTCGCAGCCGCAGCGGCCCCGACGCCGAAGATTATCAGTGGCTGATGCATCAGGCCCGTCCGGCGCTCAGCGTGGAGGAAGCCCGACTCGACGGCCACTGGCTGCGGGTCGACTCGCTGGAGAGCAACGCCCTGGCCCTGTACGAATTTACCCCTCAGTACTCCCCCGATGAGGATCCCGACGCCTGAAGCAGGCCGTGAATTTTGCGCTGGCTCTCCGTCGTCGCCGGGTTGAAAACCAGCAGCGACAGATCGGGGCGGCCCTCCACGGCAAAAGAGGTGAACTCCAGATCGAGCGGGCCCATCTGCGGGTGGTGAATGCGCTTATAGCCCTCGCCGTGGCCGGCGACGTCGTGGCTTTGCCAGAAACGGGCGAACTCGACACTCTGCTGGCTGAGCTCCGCGATCAGCTGGTCAGTTTCCGTCGTGGCGCCCATCCGCGTGACGTCGGCGCGAAAGGCATTAACGATAAGCTGCCCCACCGTCTGCCAGTCCTCCAGGGTGCAGCGGGCCTCAGGCCGGGTAAACAGGCGGCGCAGCACGTTGCGCTCCGCCAGCGGCAGCTGGCCGTAGTCGGTCAGCACCCTGGCCGCCGCCGCGTTCCAGGCGATCACGTCCCAGCTGGCGGTACGGATAATCGCCGGAATGGCGAAGGCATCGAGCACCCGCTGCAGCCGCGGCGTCATATCATCTGTGATCGTCAAACGGGTCTGCGGCGGATGGCCGAAGGCGAGTATAAACAGATGTTCGCGCTCCGGGGTGGTCAGCCGAAGACCGCGGGCGATCCGCTCCAGCACCTCGCGGGAAGGCGCCCCGCCGCGCCCCTGTTCAAGCCAGGTATACCAGGTCGGGCTGATGCTGGCGAGCTGGGCGACCTCTTCACGGCGCAGGCCCGGCGTGCGCCGGCGTCCCGCCGGGAAGCCAAACGTTACCGGGTCGAGACGCTGGCGCCTGGCGCGGAGAAAATCACCTAAAGCATGATTGTCAGAAGTGTTCATCATCTGCCTGTAAGTCTGCCTGTTAGAATTTATACCCCGATAATGTCTCTACTTTTATAGTATGACATCGCGGGTAGGATACGCCTGATAACCCGTCCAGGAGGTTCATAATGCGTATATTTCTTACCGGCGCGAGCGGATTTATCGGCTCGCGTATTCTTCCGGCGCTGCAGGCGTCGGGCCATCAGGTTATCGGCCTCGCGCGAAGCGACGCCACGGCGCAGGCCCTGGAAGCGGCAGGGGTCGAGGTGCGCCGCGGCACGCTGGACGCCCCCGATTCGCTGCTGGCGGGCGTCGAGAGCGCCGACGCGGTGATCCATACCGCTTTCGACCACGACTTCAGCCGCTTTGCCGCCAACTGCGAGAAAGACCGCCAGGCGATCCTCACCATGGGCCAGGCGCTGCGGGGCAGCGCGCGGCCGCTGGTCATCACCTCCGGCACGCTGATGGGCGACGACGGGAGCGGCGCCCCGGCCCGCGAGTCGTGCTTTAACGCCGCGCACCCCAGCCCGCGGACCGCCTCAGAACTTGCCGGCCAGCAGCTGCTGGAGGCGGGAGTGGACGTCCGGGTCGTTCGCCTGCCGCAGGTGCATGACACCGTGCGCCAGGGGCTGCTCACCAGCTATATCGAACGCGCGGTCGCCAGCGGCGCGGTGGCCTTGCGCGGCGAGGGGAACCACCGCTGGTCCGCCGCCCATGTCGATGACGTCGCGCGCCTGTACGTCAGCGCACTGCTGCAGGGCGCTGCGGGCGAGCGCTACCATGCGGTGGCTGAAGAGGGGATCGCATTACGGGAGATTGCCGCAGTCATCGCCCGGGGCTTAAATCTGCCGCTGACCCAGCTGGATGAGGAGCAGGCTGACGCCTGGTTCGGCTGGTTTGCCCCCTTTACCGCCCTTGACCTGCGCGCCAGCTCGGCATGGACTCGCGAGCGATTGCAGTGGCAGCCGGTCGGCCCCGGGCTGCTGGAGGACTTGCGGGATATGGATTATCAAAAAGTGACGTTGTCACGATAAACAAAAACGTCCCCCCCTGTATGACATCCGACGGGTAGGGTTACCCGCCCGTCGGACCCTCTGCTTTCTCCCCGCTATACTGAATTTATCCCCGGCGTTAGCGTCGCGTCCACCGTCCGGTCAACCTCGGCCAAACAGAGCTGACTGGCGATATCGGCGATAAAAAGTTACCATGTTTCATTATACAGACTCGGTTCCGCGACTATTTTAATCAATTGACTGAATACTATACGCACCCGGTAACCGCATTATCCCTCAGGCTTGTTGAAGGCGGTGGTGAATGTCTATGAATCTTAATAAGATAGAGTTCAACTCTATAATCAAACAGAAAATATGCGCCTGAAATTGTCATCTCTCCTGGCAGCGGTTTCCCTGCTGTGTGGGCAGGCTTTTGCCGCCCCTGCGCTCCCCGACCGCGCCGATATTCGCGACAGCGGTTTCGTCTATTGCGTCAGCGGCCAGGTTAATACCTTTAATCCGCAGAAAGTGAGCAGCGGCCTGATCGTCGATACGCTGGCCGCGCAGATCTACGATCGCCTGCTTGACGTCGACCCTTATACCTATCGGCTGGTCCCCGAGCTGGCGGAGAGCTGGGAAGTCCTCGATAACGGCGCCACCTACCGCTTTCACCTGCGCCGCCACGTCCCGTTTCAACGCACGGCATGGTTCTCCCCGACGCGGGATTTCAACGCCGATGACGTGATTTTCACCTTTGGCCGCATTTTTAACCGCGATCACCCCTGGCACAACGTCAACGGCAGCAGCTTCCCCTACTTCGACAGCCTGCAGTTTGCTGACAGCGTGGAGAGCGTCCGCAAGCTCGATAATCAGACCGTGGAGTTTCGCCTCAAGCGGCCGGATGCATCATTCCTCTGGCATCTGGCCACCCACTATGCGTCGATTACCTCCGCCGAATATGCCGCCCGCTTAACGCAGGACGATCGTCAGGAACAGCTCGATCGCCAGCCGGTGGGTACCGGCCCGTTCCAGCTGTCGGAGTACCGCTCCGGGCAGTATGTTCGCCTGCAGCGCCACCCCGGCTACTGGCGCGGAAAACCGTTGATGCCGCAGGTGGTGGTCGACCTCGGCTCCGGTGGAACCGGCCGCCTGTCGAAACTGCTGACCGGCGAATGCGACGTGCTGGCCTGGCCGGCCGCCAGCCAGTTGACGATCCTGCGTGACGACCCGCGCCTGCGCCTGACGCTGCGTCCGGGGATGAACATTGCCTGGCTGGCCTTCAACACCGCCAAACCGCCGCTGGACAACCCGGAGGTGCGCCACGCGCTGGCGCTGGCCATTAACAACCAGCGCCTGATGCAGTCTATCTACTATGGCACCGCGGAGACGGCGGCGTCGATGCTGCCGCGCGCCTCGTGGGCCTACGATAACGACGCTAAGATTACCGAATATAATCCCCAGGAAGCCCGCACCCGCCTGAAGGCCCTGGGGCTGGAAAATCTGACCCTCAAACTGTGGGTTCCCACCAGCTCGCAGGCGTGGAACCCCAGCCCGTTGAAAACAGCAGAGCTGATCCAGGCGGATATGGCGCAGATTGGCGTCAAGGTGATCATCATGCCGGTGGAGGGGCGCTTCCAGGAGGCACGGCTGATGGACATGAACCATGACCTGACGCTCTCCGGCTGGGCGACGGACAGTAACGATCCGGACAGCTTCTTCCGGCCGCTGCTGAGCTGCGCGGCGATCGCCTCGCAAACCAACTTTGCCCACTGGTGTAACCGGGAATTTGATGACGTGCTGCAAAAAGCGCTGCTCTCGCAGCAGCTCTCCTCGCGGATGGACGCTTACAAAGAGGCCCAGCGCATCCTCGCTCGTGAACTGCCGGTCCTGCCGCTGGCCTCATCGCTGCGGTTGCAGGCCTATCGCTATGATATGAAAGGCCTGGTGCTTAGCCCCTTCGGTAACGCTTCGTTCGCTGGCGTATCGCGGGAGAAAACCGAAGAGGTGAAAAAACCATGATTATTTTTACCCTGCGCCGTCTGCTGCTGCTGTTGGTCACCCTCTTTTTTCTGACCTTTGTCGGCTTCAGCCTGAGCTACTTCACTCCCCATGCCCCGCTGCAGGGCGCGACCCTGTGGAATGCATGGCTGTTCTGGTTTGAAGGGGTGCTGCACTGGGATTTTGGCGTCTCCAGCATTAACGGCCAGCTGATTTCCGAGCAGCTGCGCGAGGTGTTCCCGGCGACCATGGAGCTGTGCATCCTCGCCTTCGGCTTTGCCCTGCTGATTGGCATTCCGGTGGGGATGATCGCCGGCGTGATGCGCAACAAATGGCCCGATACCCTGATCAGCGCCGTCGCGCTGGTCGGTTTCTCGATCCCGGTCTTCTGGCTGGCGCTGCTCCTGACCCTCTTCTTCTCCCTGACCCTCGGCTGGCTTCCGGTCTCCGGCCGCTTCGACCTGCTGTATGAGGTGAAAAACGTCACCGGTTTCGCGCTGATTGACGCCTGGCTTTCGGACTCGCCGTGGCGCCATGAGATGATCGTCAGCGCCGCCCGGCATATGGTGCTGCCGGTGCTGACCCTGGCGGTAGCCCCCACTACCGAAGTGATCCGCCTGATGCGCATTAGCACCAGCGAAGTCTATGACACCAACTACGTCAAGGCGGCCGCCACCCGCGGCGTCTCGCGACGCAAAATTTTACTGCGCCACGTGCTGCACAACGCCCTGCCGCCGGTGATCCCGCGCCTCGGCCTGCAGTTTTCCACCATGCTCACCCTGGCGATGATCACGGAGATGGTGTTCAGCTGGCCAGGGCTGGGCCGGTGGCTTATCAACGCCATTCGTCAGCAGGACTACGCGGCGATCTCCGCCGGAGTGATGGTGATTGGCGCGCTGGTGATTATTGTCAACGTGATTTCCGATATTCTCGGTGCCATGGCTAACCCACTGAAACATAAGGAATGGTATGCCCTACGATAGCGTTTATCTGGAAAAGCGTCCGCCCGGCGCGCTGCGCACCGTATGGCGTAAATTCTATGGCGACACCACGGCGATGATCGGCCTGTACGGCTGCGCGGGGCTGCTGCTGCTTTGCGTCTTCGGCGGCTGGTTCGCCCCCTACGGCATCGACCAGCAGTTCCTCGGCTACCAGCTGCTGCCGCCATCGTGGTCGCGCTATGGGGAAGTCTCTTTCTTCCTCGGAACCGATGACCTGGGGCGCGATGTGCTCAGCCGACTGCTGAGCGGCGCGGCGCCGACCGTCGGCGGCGCTTTTGTCGTCACCCTCGGCGCCACGCTGTTTGGCCTGGTGCTGGGCGTCATTGCCGGATCGACCCACGGCCTGCGCTCGGCGGTGATGAACCATATCCTTGATACCCTGCTCTCCATCCCCTCGCTGCTGCTGGCGATCATCGTCGTCGCCTTTGCCGGGCCGCACCTCAGCCATGCGATGTTTGCCGTCTGGCTGGCGCTGCTGCCGCGCATGGTGCGCTCCGTCTACAGCATGGTCCACGATGAGCTGGAGAAAGAGTACATTATCGCCGCCCGCCTCGACGGCGCGTCGACGCTGAATATTCTGCTGTTCGCCATCCTGCCCAATATCGCCTCCGGCCTGGTGACCGAGATCACCCGCGCCCTGTCGATGGCTATTCTGGATATTGCCGCGCTGGGCTTTCTTGACCTCGGCGCTCAGCTGCCTTCGCCGGAATGGGGAGCGATGCTGGGCGATGCGCTGGAGCTTATCTATGTTGCGCCGTGGACCGTGATGCTGCCCGGGGCCGCGATTATGCTCAGCGTACTGCTGGTCAACCTGCTGGGCGACGGTATTCGCCGGGCGATCATTGCCGGGGTAGAATAATGCCGTTACTCGATATTCGTCACTTAACCATCGAATTCAAAACCAACGAAGGCTGGGTAAAAGCCGTCGACCGCGTCAGCCTGACCCTGACCGAAGGCGAAATCCGTGGCCTGGTGGGGGAATCCGGCTCCGGGAAGAGCCTGATCGCCAAAGCTATCTGCGGCGTGACAAAAGACAACTGGCGGGTCACGGCCGACCGCATGCGTTTCGACGACATCGATCTGCTGCGGCTGTCGAACCGCGAGCGCCGGAAACTGATCGGCCACAACGTGTCGATGATATTCCAGGAGCCCCAGTCGTGCCTCGACCCCTCTGAGCGCATCGGCCAGCAGCTGATCCAGAGTATCCCTGGCTGGACCTACAAGGGCCGCTGGTGGCAGCGGCTGGGCTGGCGTAAACGTCGGGCCATCGAGCTGTTGCACCGCGTCGGGATTAAAGATCACAAAGACGCCATGCGCAGCTTCCCCTATCAGCTGACCGAAGGCGAGTGCCAGAAGGTGATGATTGCCATCGCCCTGGCCAACCAGCCGCGCCTGCTGATCGCCGATGAACCGACTAACGCTATGGAGCCCACGACGCAGGCGCAGATTATCCGCCTGCTGACGCGGCTCAACCAGAACAACAACACCACCATTTTGCTGATCAGCCACGATCTGCAGATGCTCAGCAAATGGGCGGATAAAATCAACGTCATGTACTGCGGGCAGACGGTGGAGAGCGGGCCCAGCGAAGAGCTGATCACCCTGCCGCATCACCCCTACACCCAGGCGTTAATCCGCGCGATCCCGGATTTTGGCAGCGCCATGCCGCATAAAAGCCGTCTCAACACCCTGCCGGGGGCAATACCCCTGCTGGAGCAGCTGCCCATCGGCTGTCGGCTGGGGCCGCGCTGCCCGTACGCCCAGCGCGAGTGTATTGAAACCCCGCGTCTTACCGGGGCGCGCAATCACCTGTACGCCTGTCATTTCCCGCTGAACATGGAGAAAGAGTGAAATGGTCGAAACATTGCTGGAAGTGCGCCAACTCAGTAAGACCTTTCGCTATCGCACCGGCTGGTTTCACCGCCAGACGGTGGAGGCGGTTAAGCCGCTGAGTTTTACCCTGCGCGAACGGCAGACGCTGGCGATTATCGGCGAGAATGGCTCCGGGAAATCCACCCTCGCGAAGATGCTGGCCGGCATGGTGGAGCCCACCAGCGGCGAGGTGCTGATCGATGACCATCCGCTGACCTTCGGGGATTACTCCTACCGCAGCCAGAAGATTCGCATGATCTTTCAGGATCCGTCGACGTCGCTAAACCCGCGCCAGCGCATCTCGCAGATCCTCGATTTTCCGCTGCGGCTGAATACCGACCTCGACGCCGAAGCGCGGCAGAAACAGATCATCGATACCCTGCGCATGGTCGGCCTGCTGCCGGACCACGTCAGCTACTATCCCCATATGCTTGCCCCGGGTCAGAAGCAGCGTCTTGGCCTCGCCCGGGCGCTGATCCTGCGTCCGAAGGTCATCGTCTGCGATGAGGCGCTGGCCTCGCTGGATATGTCGATGCGTTCCCAGCTCATCAACCTGATGCTGGAGCTGCAGGAGAAACAGGGTATCTCTTACATCTATGTCACCCAGCACCTGGGAATGATGAAGCACATCAGCGATCAGGTGCTGGTGATGCATAACGGGGAAGTGGTTGAGCGCGGCAGCACCGCCGATGTGCTGGCCTCACCGCTGCACGACCTGACACGACGCCTGATCGCTGGCCACTTCGGTGAGGCTCTCACCGCCGACGCCTGGCGCAAAGACGGCAAATAGCGCCGTCTCATTCACCTCGCCCGCTGACCTCACGCCGGCGCGTGGCCAGCGGTTCGCTTAAGGATGGCCACCGCGCTGGCGATGTCCGGCGCCAGCCAGCGATCGTCCTCCCAGCCAGGCACGCTTTCGCGCAGCAGGTCTCGCGCCCGGCGCGTGCCCGCCGCCAGCTTCTGCGGCTCGTAAAAATCGAGCCCCTGGGCGGCGAGTAAATATTCGATGCCCAGGATCTGATAGAGGTTGCCCAGCAGGCGCTGCAGTTTCAGCGCTGCGCCGGTGCCCAAGCTTAAATGATCCTCCTGCAGACCCGAGGTAACAAAATTATCCAGCACCGCCGGCTGCGCCAGCTGCTTGTTTTCCGCGCACAACGACGCGGCGACGTACTGGGCAATCATCATGCCTGAATTCACGCCCGGTCGGGCGACCAGGAACGCCGGCAACCCGCTCACCAGAGGATTCACCAGCCGGTCAAGGCGTCGTTCAGCGATGGCGCCCAGCTCAGCCATGGCAATGGCCAGCAAATCGCAGGCCATCGCCACCGATTCGCCGTGCGGATGCGCCTGGGAGACCACCCGCCACTGCTCAACGGTTCCAATGATCAGCGGATTATCAGTACAGGCGTTGAGTTCGATATTTATCTGCGTCTGCGCGTGGCTAAACTGATCGCGGCAGGCGCCATGCACCTGAGGCATCGAGCGAAGGCTTAGCGCATCCTGGGTGCGAAGTCCTTCACTTTCGGCCAGCAGACGGCTGTCCGCCAGTAGCTCACGCAGCCGCTGGCCGCTGGTCTGGATCCCGGGGCTGGCTTTCAGCGCCAGGATCTCGGCATCGAATGCCACAAGCTGGCCGCGCAGCGCTTCAAAGCTCATCGCGCCGGTTACATCGGCCCAGTTCATTAAGCGCTCGGCGTCGTCTAACGCCAGACAGGCCAGACCGGTCATGCACGGCGTACCGTTGACCAGACTCAGCCCCTCTTTCGCTCCCGGCGCGATGGGCTGCAGATCTAGCTGCGACAGGACCTTTGCCGCTGACCACGTTCGCCCCTGCCAGAGCACATCGCCAACCCCCATCAGGGCCAGGCCAATGTGCGCCATATGCGTTAAATAGCCAACTGACCCCTGGGAGGGCACCTGAGGGGTGACGCCATGCTGCAAAAACGCCAACAGCTGCTGCACTATCCCGGCGGAGATCCCGGATTTACCGTGGCTGAAATTGGCCACCGCGGCGCACATAATTGCCCGGGTTGGGGCGACCTCCAGCAACGGTCCCACCCCGCAGGCGTGGCTGAGCAACGTATTGCGCGACAGCTGGTGTAGCTGCGCTTCCGGCAGCGTAATATTGCACAGCGCCCCCAGCCCGGTGTTGATCCCATAGGCTACCTGGCCGGCTTTAACGATATGCTGGACAATCGCCCGCCCTTGCGCGATACGCGACCAGGCGCTGTCGCTGAGGCTCAAGGTCGCCTCGCCCCGGGCAACGCAAGCCACCTCCTGCCAGCGTATCGGCGCATCGCCCCACTGGATCATTTTCATACGACCTGTCCTGGCTGTTGGTGGCTGGAGATAAATTGCTTGAAGCGCGCGGATCCCTGGCTGCCAAACAGCGCCTCTGGCGCACCGTCGCAGTCAATCGTCCCCTGGTGCATAAAGACCACCCGGTTGGAAACATGGCGGGCGAATCCCAGCTCATGGGTGACCACCAGCATCGTCCGTCCCTCCTCCGCCAGGCTGCGCATCACCTTTAGCACCTCGCCGACCAGTTCGGGATCCAGCGCGGAGGTAGGTTCATCAAAGAGCATGACGTCCGGCTCCATGGCCAGCGCGCGGGCTATCGCCACGCGCTGCTGCTGGCCGCCGGAGAGCTGCGCAGGATAGAAATCCTTTCGGTTCAACATCCCCACTCGCTCCAGCAACTGCTCAGCCTGTTCAATGCAGGTCCGTTTGTCCCGTTTGAGCACATAATGCGGCCCCTCAATGACATTCTGCAGAACCGTCATATGCGACCAGAGGTTAAAACTTTGGAAGACCATCCCCAACCGCGAGCGCAGGCGCTCTATCTGCCGGGGGTTCGCCGCCAGCCGATGCCCGCGGGCATGATGCTTCATTTCAATCGTCTCGCCGCCGACGCTGACCACTCCGGCATCGGGCGTTTCCAGCAGGTTAATGCAGCGCAGCAGCGTACTTTTACCGGAGCCGCTGGCGCCGAGGATCGAAATGACATCGCCCTGCTGCGCCTGAATGGTGATCCCCTTCAGGACATCCAGGGAGCCAAAGGACTTATGAATATCGCTGACCGATAAGGTCACCGGACGTGAATCGAGCATCTTACTCTCCTTTGGTTATCGGCTTGAGCGACACGGTCGCCGGATTTTGCCGGGTATGCGGGGTTAAACGCCGTTCAAGCAGGGCGTACAGCTGCACAATGATGAAATTGAGCAGCAGGTAGATGGCCGCCGCGCAGAGGAATACCTCCATCGTCCGGTAGGTACGCTGAATAATCTGTTGGGCCACCCCCGTGACGTCCCAGACGGTCACCAGGCTTGCCAGCGCCGTCGACTTGACCAATAAAATGGCCTCCGTGGAGTAGGCTGGCAGCGCATAGCGCAGCATCACCGGGGCAATGATCCGCCGCAGCAGCAGCCAGCGCGACATACCGCAAGCCTGGCCGGCTTCAATCTGGCCCGGCGGTATCGCCAGCAACCCGCCGCGCAGAATTTCCGCGGTATAGGCCGCCGTACAGAGCGCCAGCGCCAGAACGGCGCAGATAAAGGGTTCGCGCAGCAGCGGCCACAGGAAACTGTGGCGGATCACCCCAAACTGACCCAGCCCGTAATAAATGAGAAACAACTGGATCAGCAATGGCGAACCGCGAAAGATCAGGATATAGCCTTTGGCGAAACCGCTAGCCAGCGGCCAGCGGCTCATTCGCAGCGCCAGAACGCCAAGAGCCAACACGCCGCCGAGCAAAAAAGAGCAGATAAAGAGTCCCAGCGTCACCGGCAGCGCCGCGCCGAGCTTCAACAACGTCTCACCGAGAAAGGCAAAATCGATAATCATATGGGCTCCTTACGCCTGCGCGGCGCTGCGACGCAGCCAGGCGCGGTTCAGACGGCTCTCCGCCCGGGTAAACGCGCGGTTAGAGAGCAGCGTCAGGATCAAATAGCAGCCGCCGCCGATGAGATAGAACAGGAAATAATCGCGGGTAGAGCCAGCGGCAATCTGGCTGGCGCGCATCAGTTCAACCATCCCGGTCACCGATACCAGCGCCGAGTCTTTGAGGCTCATTTGCCAGACGTTGGACAAACCCGGCAGCGAATAACGGACAATCTGCGGCAACAGGATGCGCTGCAGGATCCGCCAGCGCGGCATGCCAATGGCGGAAGCCGCCTCCACTTCCCCGGGCATCAGCGCCAGACGAGCAGCACGGTAGACTTCCGCCTGATACGAGGAGGAGATCAAGCCAATCGCCAGAGCGCCAATCAGAAATGGCGGAACCTCAATAAAGCCGTCTGCGCCAAACAGACGCCCCAGCCATGAAATCATCCCTGAGCCGCCAAAATAAAACAGATAGATCACCAGTAATTCAGGGATACCGCGGAATACCACCGACCAGGCGGCGCCGAACCAGCGCGCTGGCGCGTGGCGGGACAGCTTCGCGGCGGCGATAACGCCGCCCACCCCCGCACCGACGGCCAGCGCCGCGAGCGACAGCAGCAACGTAGTCAGCGTTGCGCTGAGGATCAGCGTCCCCCACCCGTTTTCACCCAAACTCAGAAGATTTAACATGGTTGCCTCGCTCAGGGAGTCACGTCGCTTTTAAACCATTTCTCACTCAGTTTTTTTACCGTCCCATCGGCCAGCGCCGCCTGAATGGCGCTATCCAGTTTCGCTTTGAGTTCGGTATCGGCGAGGCGCACGCCCATCGCCTCACCGCCTCCCCAGATTGGGCCGCTCATCAGCGGACCGCTCAATGCCAGATTGCTATTCTCCGGGCGCGACAGGGTGGTGTTGGCAAAGGTAATATCATCAAACACCGCGTCGATGCGCTCAGCCTGCAGGTCGAGGATCGCATCCGCTGAGTTGTTATATTCCCGGACATCAGCGATATCCTTGAAATACTTATCAATAAACGGCGTGTACACGGTGCCGGACGCGATGCCGATGGTTTTCCCTTTCAACGCCGCGCGCAGCGGCGCAATCGCCGCCTGAATCTCTTTCTCATTATCATGAAGCTTGACCGCTGGCGAAGGCGGTAGCAGCGACCCTTTTACCCCAATGAAAGAGGCCGGCGTGGCTGCGTATGCCTGGGTAAACGCCACGACCTTCGAGCGCTCTGGGGTGACGACGATAGCATCCATGATCACGTCATATTTTCCGGCGTTAAGTCCGGCAATCATGCCATCCCAGTTCTGCACCACCAGTTTGCATTCGATCTGCATCCGCTGGCATAAATTCGCCATAAGCTCGGGCTCGAAACCGCTGAGTTTCCCGCCGGGAAGCGTCAGATTCCAAGGTTCATAGCCGCCTTCCGTAGCGATGGTGATCGATTTCCACTCTTTAGCGTATGTTGAGCCACCAGACAGCAGTAGCCCCGAAAACAGGGTGACCAGGCAGGCCTGGCGGAAAGTAATACGCTGTTGCATTTTCATTCTCCCGATCGCGTTTTGTCATGATGGCTCTGGTCAAGGCGATAAGATAATTCGCAGATGACTGCTCATGTATATACAAGCATTGACAAACCCGCACACGCGCTCAATGATGGATTTGTGAGCCCTGTTGTAAATAATTTGTAAGAACATTGAGACAAGTGTGTAACAAATACTATCCACTTCCGACTTCCGCCGAGCAAACTATGATCACCTATTTTGATTACGCTACCTTGCCCGTCACGCCATGGAAGAACGGCGCTGGCGCCACCCGGGAAATTATCGCCGTTCCTTCCGTAGATGCGCCTTTTCTCTGGCGCGCGAGCATTGCCACCCTGCAGGCCGATGGCCCATTCTCCCCTTTTCCCGGCGTCGACCGGACGATCGTCCTGCTGGCGGGGCAACCGCTACGGCTACGCGGGGAGGAGATCGACCATCCGCTGGCGCGCTGGCAGCCGTGGGCGTTTCCCGGCGAATGGGCGCTGTCCAGCGTCGGGATCGTTGAGCCTGGACTGGACTTCAATGTCATGACCCAGCGCGGGCGAGCCCTCGCGCAGGTTGAAGTGGTGAGCGACCGGCAGCGACCGGCCACTAACGGGGTTGCTTATGTACTGCAGGGTGAATGGGATCTGGCCGGACGGCGCTGCGCCGTCGGCAGCGGGCTCTGCTGGCACGACGACGCTCCGGGGGAGTTGCTGCCTCTCAGCGCCGATGGGCGTCTGCTGCTGGCGGCGATTGCGCTCAAATAGTCAGCAGAGAAAAATGGTATACTTGAGCCATCGCGATCGGCTTTTACCCCGCGCGGCGCGGGCCGGCTGAAAAATATCGTGACACAAGGGGTCGTCAGTGGGATATAATTCCCGGCTAAATTTGAGTTATTTTGAAATAACAATGATAACGTTATGATTGTTAAAGTAAAAATAAGCAATAACGATAAGGATTAAAGCTATGGGTTTTCTTTCCGGTAAGCGCATTTTGATCACTGGCGTCGCCAGCAAACTGTCCATCGCCTACGGTATTGCGCAGGCAATGCACCGCGAAGGCGCGGAACTGGCATTCACCTATCAGAATGAAAAACTGAAAGGTCGTGTTGAAGAGTTTGCTGCCGCGCTGGGTTCTGACATTGTGCTGCCGTGCGACGTTGCTGAAGATGAGAGCATCACCGCGCTGTTCACCGAGCTGGAAAAAGTCTGGCCAAAATTCGATGGTTTCGTCCACTCTATCGGTTATGCCCCGGCTGACCAGTTAGACGGCGACTATGTCAACGCGGTCACCCGCGAAGGTTTCAAAATTGCGCACGACATCAGCGCCTACAGCTTCGTGGCGATGGCTAAAGCCTGCCGCACGATGCTGAACCCGGATTCTGCTCTGCTGACGCTCTCCTACCTGGGCGCCGAGCGCGCGATCCCGAACTACAACGTGATGGGTCTGGCGAAAGCCTCTCTGGAAGCGAACGTGCGCTATATGGCGAACGCGATGGGTCCGGAAGGCGTTCGCGTCAACGCTATCTCCGCCGGTCCGATCCGTACCCTGGCCGCGTCCGGTATCAAAGATTTCCGTAAAATGCTGGCGCACTGCGAAGCGGTCACCCCGATCCGTCGCACCGTCACCATTGAAGACGTGGGTAACAGCGCAGCCTTCCTGTGCTCCAACCTGTCTGCGGGTATCTCCGGTGAAGTCGTTCACGTTGATGGTGGGTTCAGTATCGCCGCTATGAACGAGCTGGAACTGAAATAAGTTCCTTCCCCTCCTCGCCCCGGTGAGGAGGGTTTTCCCTTCCCAGGCCTTGCGCTCCCCCTGTTATTCCAATCGGCTATTTGATAGCACGTATCAATATTTTCTCCTGCTTCCGGGTTACGCCAGGATAGTTCTGCATAAACGATCCGCGGAACGGCGGTTCGCCACATACCGAACAAGGAAAGCCCATGGAGCCACGCCGCGTGAATGGCAAAAACCACTGGTATCACGAAACCCAGTCAACAATCTGCCCGGTGGATGTCCTGCCGCTCGTCCCTGAAGCCGCCCATGTTGAAGACCGCTTTTTGCTGGACCTGACGCTGCCGGACGCCTGGCTACACGCCCACACAGGCTGGCTACGCCCCGCGCGCCAGCTCGCCGAGCGGCTGTTTCCCGACCAGGTGCCGGTAAGCCGCCTGCAAACCTTTACCGCCTACGATCGCCTGAGCACTGCGCTCACCGTCGCCCAGGTCTACGGCGTCCAGCGGCTGTGTAACCACTATGCCGCCCGCCTGGCGCCCCTGCCGGGGCCCGACTCTTCGCGCGAGAGCAACCGTCGTCTGGCGCAGATCACCCAATACGCTCGTCAGCTCGCCGGTTCCCCCTCCGTCATTAACGCCCTTTCCCGCAGCCAGCTGGACGAAGTGGGCCTGACCAGCCGGGATATTATCCTGATCAACCAGATTATCGGTTTTGTCGGCTTCCAGGCGCGGGCGATTGCCGTGCTGCAGGCGGCGCAGGGCTTCCCGGTGCGCTGGATCCCCGGAATGCCGCAGCAAGAGGAGGCGCCCGCCGGCCTGTTTGCCATCCCACCGGGAGAGTGGCAAACCGACATTGAAGATCCCGATCTGCAGTATGCCGATGACGAGCGCCAGCGGCGCATCGCCAGCTGGCAGTCGCTGCCCGGCCTGGGCCCGCTGGCTCCGCTGCTGGCCTGCGACCCGCAGTTGATGGCGCCGCTGGAGACGCTGTTACGCCAGCTCAGCGGCAACGATACCTTTGGCCCGCAGGTCGCCTTACTCACCGCGCGCACCAATGGCAGCGCCACCTGTTTTGACGCCTGGCTCCCCCACTGGCACGGTGAAGAAGCGTTCGCCAGCCATTTACGGGAGGGCGATCAGGCTCTCCATCGCTGGCTTGGGCAGCATCCTCAGTCGCGCGCGCTCGTTACCGCGGTACAGTTGTTAACCCGCTCCCCGGACCGGTTTAGCGCCGCCCAGTTAACACCCCTCGGCGAATATGGACTCTCAGCGGAACAAGCGATCGATCTGTTAACCTGGAGCGGGCTGTGCGGCTGGATGAATCGTCTGAAAATCGCCCTCGGCAATGTGCGTCAGCAGACGTAAATTGCTGAAACAGCGCTTGCTGCGACAGGCATAATCGCGTAAAAATGTCAGCCGCTCTTTTAGCCACGAAAATACCTAATTATGTTTCAGGATAACCCGCTGCTAGCGCAGCTTAAACAGCAACTGCATTCCCAAACGCCGCGCGCGGAAGGGGTCGTTAAGGGCACGGAAAAGGGCTTTGGCTTCCTCGAAGTGGACGCTCAGAAGAGCTACTTCATTCCGCCGCCGCAGATGAAAAAAGTGATGCATGGCGACCGTATCGTTGCGGTGATCCATTCTGAAAAAGAACGCGAAAGCGCCGAGCCGGAGTCGCTGGTTGAGCCTTTCCTGACCCGTTTCGTCGGTAAAGTCCAGAAGAAAGACGATCGCCTCGCTATCGTTCCTGACCATCCGCTGCTGAAAGACGCCATTCCCTGCCGCGCCGCCCGTGGCGTTGAGCATGATTTCAAACAGGGTGACTGGGCCGTCGCTGAAATGCGCCGTCATCCGTTAAAAGGCGACCGCGGGTTTTACGCGGAGCTGACCCAGTTCATCACCTTCAGCGACGACCACTTTGTCCCGTGGTGGGTGACGCTGGCGCGCCATAATCTGGAAAAAGAGGCACCGGACGGCGTCGCCACCGAGATGCTTGACGAAGGGCTGACACGCCGCGATTTGACCGCCCTCGACTTCGTCACCATTGACAGCGCCAGCACCGAAGATATGGACGATGCGCTGTATGTCGAATCTGGCGCCGACGGCAAACTGTTGCTGACGGTGGCGATCGCTGACCCGACCGCATGGATTGCCGAAGGCAGCAAGCTGGACAACGCCGCAAAAGTACGCGCCTTTACCAACTATCTGCCGGGCTTCAACATCCCGATGCTGCCTCGCGAACTGTCAGACGACCTGTGTTCCCTGCGTGCCGATGAAGTGCGCCCGGTGCTGGCCTGCCGGATGACCCTGGCGGCCGATGGCACCATTGAAGACAACATCGAGTTCTTTGCCGCCACCATCGAATCGAAAGCCAAGCTGGCCTATGACGACGTCTCTGACTGGCTGGAAGGCCGCGGCAGCTGGCAGCCGGGCAGCGAGGCAATCGCGCAGCAAATTACGCTGCTGAAGGACGTGTGTCAGCGTCGCAGCGAATGGCGTCAGACCCACGCGCTGGTGTTTAAAGACCGCCCGGATTACCGTTTCGTCCTCGGCGAAAAAGGCGAAGTGCTGGACATCGTCGCGGAACCGCGTCGTATTGCCAACCGTATTGTCGAAGAGTCGATGATCGCCGCCAACATCTGTGCCGCCCGCGTTCTGCGCGACAAGCTCGGCTTCGGCGTTTATAACGTCCACACCGGCTTCGATCCGGCGAATACCGAGCAGCTGGCGGCCCTGCTGAAGACCCACGACGTACACGTTGATCCGACGGAAGTGCTCACCCTGGAAGGTTTCTGCAAGCTGCGCCGCGAACTGGACGCCCAGCCGACCGGTTTCCTCGACAGCCGCATACGTCGTTTCCAGTCGTTTGCTGAAATCAGCACCGAGCCGGGCCCGCACTTTGGTCTCGGTCTTGAGGCCTACGCCACCTGGACCTCGCCGATCCGTAAGTATGGCGACATGATCAACCACCGTCTGCTTAAGGCCATCATCAAAGGCGAAACCATTGCGCGCCCGCAGGATGAAGCCACCGTGCAGATGGCGGAGCGCCGTCGTCTCAACCGCATGGCCGAACGCGATGTCGCCGACTGGCTGTATGCCCGTTTCCTCAACGATAAAGCCGGCACCGATACCCGCTTTGCGGCGGAGATCATCGACATCAGCCGCGGCGGGATGCGCGTGCGTCTGGTGGACAATGGCGCGGTCGCCTTTATTCCGGCCCCGTTCCTTCACGCCGTGCGCGACGAACTGGTCTGCAGCCAGGAAAACGGCACCGTGCAGATTAAGGGAGAAGTGGTCTACAAAGTGACCGATGTTATCGATGTCACTATCGCTGAAGTCCGCATGGAAACTCGTAGCATCATTGCTCGTCCGGCTGCCTGACGTCTCATCACAGCGGTTCCTCCGGGAACCGCTCCTTCTTTCCTCCCTGTCCCGCCATTTCCGTCGCACCGATTAAGGTTGTGCGTTTTTTTCGCTTCTCTTTTTCACCCATTTTTAGCATCATTGATTTCATTCGTTTTTGTTACCAGGATAATGCCATGTCAGATGTGAATGCCCACCTGCTCGCCCAACGTATCGATACCGTGCTGGATATTCTGGTTGCCGGTGATTACCACTCCGCGATCCATAATCTGGAGATCCTCAAAGCGGAGCTGCTGGCGCTGGCGGCAGACGACGCCGAGCAAAACAAACCACCCAAAGCGCCCTGGGAAATCTGATTATCGCCCACATGCCGCAACCGGCGATGCTGACCGGTTGCTCGCCGTATAGCCCCCTAACAGTGATGTTGCTATGAACGCCCGACAACAAAGTATTTTGCAAGTGGTCATCGATAAAGGCCGCATGAGCGTCGCCGATCTGGCGAAGATGACCGGAGTCTCAGAGGTCACCATCCGTCAGGATCTGAACCTGCTGGAGAAGCAGAGCTATCTGCGCCGCACCCATGGCTACGCCGTCCCACTGGACAGTGAAGATGTCGAAACCCGCATGATGACCCATTTCGCCATTAAGCGTGAACTGGCCAGCCGCGCCGCGGCGCTGGTGAATGCCGGCGAAACAGTATTTATCGAAAACGGCAGCAGCAACGCCCTGCTGGCGCGCACCCTGGCCGAACGCGGCGATATCACCATCATCACCGTCAGCAGCTATATCGCCCATCTGCTGAAAGAGACGCCGGGAGAGGTGATCCTGCTGGGCGGGATTTACCAGAAACGCAGTGAAAGTATGGTTGGCCCACTGACCCGCCAGTTCATCCAGCAGGTGCATTTCAGTAAAGCCTTTATCGGGATCGATGGCTGGCAGGCGGAAACCGGCTTTACCGGTCGCGATATGATGCGTGCGGACGTGGTTAACGCCGTTCTGGAGAAGCACTGCGAAGCGATTATCCTCAGCGATAGCTCAAAATTCAGCGCGGTGCACCCCTATCCGCTTGGGCCAGCCGGCCGCTTCAATCGTGTTATAACCGACGATCGTCTGCCGAACGACTGCCGTGAGCAGTTGCTGCGCAGCGGCCTGACTGTGGATATTGTACCCTACGTCTGATGTGTCTCCGCCCCGTCCCAGCCAAGCGTCGGACGGGCGCGTTAACGCTCTGAGAGTATTCCGAGCCGGTAATTAAGACTTTTTACCTGACGCTAAATTTTAAAAAAAGTAAAATTATTATTAGCGATATAACAGGAAGTGACTATCACCTGCGTGATTTTCGTGATACCTGCGCACCCTAACTTCATGGAATTGCCCTAAAGCTGCTTTATCAGGCTATGCTTACAGGAGCGCTGTAATCCATGAATAGATTATTCAGGAGAAAAAAATGATGACTTCAACGAGCAAAAAAATGGCTGCTGTTGTTCTGGCTGTCACTGTAGCAATGTCTCTGAGCGCTTGCTCTAACATGTCTAAACGCGATCGTAACACTGCTATCGGCGCAGGTGCCGGCGCCATCGGCGGTGCGGTGTTAACTGACGGTAGCGCACTCGGTACCCTGGGTGGCGCAGCAGTCGGTGGTATTATTGGTCACCAGGTCGGCAAATAATATATTTATCTGACGAAATAAAAGAATAATTCACACGAATTGACTTACGCACGTTAAAACATTCAAGGCCGCGGCATTCACCGCGGCCTTGTTATTTCACCAGGCCATTAATTAGGGTTGAAATAACAATTAGCCGCCGGCTAACTTCACCTTCATCCCTTTCGCCTCGAGCAGCGACTTCAGTAAATCCCGTTTGTCGCCCTGGATCTCGATCACGCCATCTTTCACCGCGCCGCCGCAGCCGCATTTCTTCTTCAGCTCTGCCGCCAGCGCAGTGAGCGCCGCATCGTCGGCATCAATTCCGCTAATCAGACAGACGCCTTTGCCCTTGCGGCCGCTGGTCTGGCGCTGGATCCGCACAATACCGTCGCCTTTCGGGCGCACCGGCGCCGGTTTCGCCTCGTCGATACGCCCGGTTTCGGTGGAGTAGACCAGACGGCTGTTGGAATCGCTCATTATGCCCCCTTGCGCAGAGAATCGTTGATCGCCCGCAGCGTCGCGGCTGGATCGGTCGACTGGGTAACCGGGCGGCCAATAACCATATAGTCCACCCCTGCCGCCTGAGCCTGCTCGGGAGTCATGATCCGCCGCTGATCGCCAGCGTCGCTGCCCTGCGGACGGATACCCGGGGTGACCAGCTTGAACGCCTGCCCCAGCTCTTGCTTAAAGCGTACCGCCTCCTGAGCTGAACACACCACCCCGTCGAGGCCGCAGCGTTGGGTCAGCGCCGCCAGCTTCGCCGCGTAGTCAGCCGGGGATAAGGTAATGCCCAGATCCTGCAGGTCGCTGGACTCCATGCTGGTGAGGACGGTGACGGCGATGAGCAGCGGCGCGTCTTGACCAAAGGGCAGCAGCGCTTCGCGTGCCGCGGTCATCATCCGCGCGCCGCCGGAGGCATGGACATTCACCATCCATACGCCAAGCTCGGCGGCGGCCGCCACCGCGCGGGCGGTAGTGTTGGGAATATCGTGAAACTTAAGGTCCAGGAACACCTCAAACCCACGCTGATGCAGATCGCGGACAAACTGCGGTCCCAGCAGGGTGAACATCTCTTTGCCCACCTTCAGGCGGCAGTCGCGCGGGTCGATGCGGTCGACAAATGCCAGCGCTTTATCGCGATTATCATAGTCGAGCGCAACCACAACGGGAGAGGAAGTGACAGCGCGGGAAGATGGGATAGCTGTTGACGTCATGACCAGACCTTAGTGTTGATGGGCGCCAGAGGGCGCAAAAAAGGTAAACGGGCAGCATTCTACCTGTGAAGCTAACAAAATAACAGGCTGCTGTTTTGCCCTGTGCGGACGATGCCGTTGCCGGGGCTGCAGGCGGTGACGGGAAAGAAATGATAAGTATGTTGTAACTAAATCGTCTGTTTTTTTTGACCTTACTGGCCGTCGAGGCCGCGAATAGGTTTGATGGTCGCCCAGGAGCGGCAGGACGGACAATGCCAGTAGAGAGTATGAGCGGTAAAGCCGCATTTCTGGCAACGGTAGCGCGGTTTGCTGCGCACCTGTTCGCCGACCATGTTTCGCAGCACCCCAAGGCTTTCTTTCGCCCGCCCTTCTTCCGCTTCGTTGAGATGGTAGTCCATCAGCTTATGGAAAACGCGCATGGTCGGGTGGCGCTCAAGCTGCCGGGTCACGTAGTTTTGCGCCGCTTCGACCCCTTCCCGCTGCTCAAGGATCTGCGCCAGCATCAGTTCGGCGGTCGCCCCGGCGTTCTCCTCCACACAGCGGCGCAGGAAAACTTCCCATTCATCGGCTTTGCCGAGCTGCTGGTAACAGGTTTGCAGCATCTCCAGCGTCTCACCCACCAGCTCTTTATCCTGATCGATAACCCGCTCGAGGCTCTCCACCGCTTTGGCGTAGTCGCCCTTCTCCATCCACACCCGGCCCATCATGATCGAAACCCGGGCGCTGTTGCGGTCCGCGGCGGCGCCTTTCTTCAACAGCGCCATCGCCTTATCCAGATCGTTGGCCGCCATCTGCTGCAGGGCCAGTTCGCACCAAAAGTTGGCGATTTCGCCACGATGCTTCTCTTTCCCCAGCTTCACCAGCCGTTCAGCCACCTCGATAGCCGACTGCCAGTCGCTGGTCGCCTGGTAGATCTGCAGCAGCTGCTGCAGCGCGCCGAGGCGAAAATCGGTCTCATCCACCAGCTGTTTGAACATATCTTCCGCGCGGTCATACAGCCCGGCGGCCATATAGTCGCGCCCCAGCTGTTGCACCGCCAGCAGGCGCTGGTCGTAGGTGAGCGACGCGCTTTCCATCAAACTCTGGTGAATACGGATCGCGCGGTCAACCTCGCCGCGCGAGCGGAACAGGTTGCCAAGGGTCAGGTGGGCCTCAACGGTGCCGGTATCCTCTTTCAGCATATCAAGGAACAGATCGACGGCTTTATCCTGCTGGTTGCTAAGCAGAAAGTTAACCCCCGCCACGTAATCCCGTGACAGGCGGCTCGCGTCGTCCTGTTTGGACTGTTGTGCACTTCTGCGCCCCATGTACCAGCCGTAGGCGGCGGCAACGGGTAAAAGCAGAAACAACAACTCCAGCATAAGAGGTTATTCCTTCACCGCAGGCACGCCTGCCTCGACAGCCGCCGGGCTAACAGGAGCAATCTGGTGCTCCAGGCGCTTAATTTTCCGCTCCGCGCGCGCCAGCGAGACGCGCACCCGCAGCCAGAACAGGCCGCAGATCAGCCAGCCGATAGCAAAGCCCGCGGCGAACAGCACCGCCAGCAGCGTCGAAATGCGGAATTCACCCTGAGCGAGCAAATAGTTGAAAGTGACCTGTTGGTCATTCTGCGCCCCCAGCGTCACTGAAATGACGAAGATTGCTAACACCAGTAAGAAAATGAGTAAATATTTCACATGACTTCCCGTTCTGTGGGTTGCGCGTAAAAAGCCCGCTTTCAGCCCTATAAAGTATCATTTTCGCCGCAGCGGTGGAACGAAAAAGCACGGCAACTCGACAGGATATGCGGTCGGATGCCGCTAAAATCAACATTATTCCGCTTCAGGCATCCGTTTTTTAATATCCTGCGCCTCTTCCCCCGGCGGCGAAAGCGGCCCGCAAAGACGCTGCGTCAGCCAGCAGGCCACCGTGACCAGCAGCCAGGAGATCAGCGTAGCGACGATGAGATCCAGCGGCCAGTGCATACCGAGCGCCAGGCGACTCCCCATCACCGCCGTCGCCCACGCCAGCAGTAACGCGATCGTGCCCCAGCGCCGACGCGGCCACAGCAGCCCGGCAGCGAGCAGCGCCCAGCTGGCGGCGAACATCGTATGGCCTGACGGGAATGCAAACCCGGTCTCTTTCTGCCAGTGTTTGCGTAAAAACGGCGGGATGTCCTGCGCCTGCGCCAGCTGCTCATGCACCAGTTTAGCGCGTTCTTTGCGCTTTAACGCGTAGAATTGCGTCACCGGCACCTGCCTTGCGTTTTCCAGCCAGATGACAAACGGTCTCGGCTCCTGAACCCGCGCCTTGACCCAGGATTTGGCCCCCTGTCCCACCAGGATGGCGGCGGCAAGAATGAGGAACAGGATCAGCGCCGCGCGCAGGCGAAAGCGCAGGCACCAGAGAAACCAGGCGCACAGCACAACATGGGTGATAATTCCCCACGGCTGGGTCACCGTTTCCGTCACCCACCAGAGGCTTTTCAGCCATACCACCGGCAGTCCTGGCTGCCACAGCCAACCAGACAGCCAGACCGTGAGGGGCATGACCAGCAGCAGCGCCGCCGCGAGAGCGGTTCGTCGGGCAATCAACAGCATTTTCTCTCCTTCTCCTTGTAGATGAACATCATAGCGGAAAGTAGATCGTTTGTGCGCTTTCCGCGCGGCTAACCGTTCGTGATTAGGAGAACGTCCCGGCGTTGTGGCAAAATAGCGGTAAACAGAAAGCACATTCAGGTGCTGACAGAATCTGGAGAATCACATGCAGCTTAAACGTGTGGCAGAAGCCAAACTGCCAACCCCCTGGGGCGATTTCCTGATGGTGGGTTTTGAAGAACTGGCAACCGGACAGGATCATGTCGCGCTGGTATACGGCGATATTTCAGGGCAGTCGCCGGTGCTCGCCCGCGTCCATTCAGAATGTCTGACGGGCGATGCCCTGTTTAGCCTGCGCTGTGATTGCGGCTTTCAGCTGGAGGCGGCCCTGTCGCATATCGCCGAAGAAGGCCGGGGGATCCTGCTCTATCATCGTCAGGAAGGTCGCAACATTGGTTTATTGAATAAGATCCGCGCCTACGCGCTGCAGGATCAGGGTTATGACACTGTCGAAGCGAACCATCAGCTTGGCTTCGCCGCCGATGAACGCGACTTCACCCTGTGCGCCGATATGTTCAAGCTGCTCAACGTTGAGCAAGTGCGGTTGTTAACCAACAATCCGAAAAAAGTGGAAATCCTCAGCGAAGCCGGGATTAACATTGTGGAGCGCGTTCCGCTGATCGTCGGGCGCAACCCGAAAAACGCCCACTATCTGGACACCAAAGCCGCCAAGATGGGCCATCTGCTGAACAGCAAGCCGGCGGAATAATACCGGCGGCAGCGTAAAGAGAGGGCCAGCGATGCTGGCCCTTCGTTTTACAGCATATTGCGGATAACGTAGTGCAAAATGCCGTCGTTGCGGTAGTAGGTGAGTTCGGTCGCCGTGTCGATACGACACCGGCAGGCGATCACCTCCTGCGAGCCGTCAGCGCGGGTGAGGGTCACTGGCACCGTGGCGCCGGGCTGCAGCGACTGCAGGTTACTGACATCAATCCGCTCTTCGCCGGTCAACTGTAGCGTTTTACGGGTGACGCCCTGCGGGAACTCCAGCGGCAGAATCCCCATCCCGATCAGGTTGGAGCGGTGGATACGTTCGAAGGACTCGGCGATCACCACCCGGATCCCCAGCAGGCGCGGCCCCTTCGCCGCCCAGTCGCGACTGGAACCTGAGCCATACTCCTTACCAGCAATCACCGCCAGCGGTATGCCCTCAGCTTTATATAGCATCGCTGCATCGTAGATTGCCACCGGTTCGCGGTCCGGCAGATGGCGGGTCATGCCCCCTTCCACCCCCGGCACCATTTCGTTGCGGATGCGGATATTGGCGAAGGTGCCGCGCATCATCACCTCATGGTTACCGCGACGGGAGCCGTAGGAGTTAAAGTCGCGCCGGGCAACCCCATGCTCCTGCAGATAGCGGCCTGCCGGACTATCGGCTTTGATGCTTCCCGCCGGCGAAATGTGGTCAGTGGTCACTGAATCGCCCAGCATGGCGAGGATCCGCGCGCCGTGAATATCCTCCACCGGCAGCGGCTCAATGCCCATCTCGTCAAAGAACGGCGACAGGCGAATATAGGTCGAATCTTCCTGCCAGCCGTAGGTATCTGACGCCTCCACCTTGATCGCCTTCCACTCCTCTGTCCCGGAAAACACTTCCGCGTACTCTTTGCGGAACATCTCCGTGGAGACCTGTTCCACCGCGCAGGCAATCTCCTCCCCGCTCGGCCAGATATCTCTCAGATAGACCGGCTCGCCGTCGCTGCCCTGCCCCAGCGGCTCGCGGGTAAGATCGATGTTCATGTTCCCGGCCAGCGCGTAAGCGACCACCAGCGGCGGCGAGGCCAGCCAGTTGGTTTTCACCAGCGGGTGGATACGCCCTTCGAAGTTACGGTTACCGGAGAGCACCGCCCCGACGGTGAGATCGCCTTTTTTGATTGCTTCTTCAATAGGTTCCGGCAGCGGGCCGGAGTTACCGATACAGGTGGTACAGCCATACCCCACCAGATTGAAGCCGAGCTGGTCGAGGTAAGGCGTCAGGCCGGCATGGGCCAGATAATCCGACACCACTTTCGAGCCAGGGGCCAGAGAAGCTTTCACCCACGGCTGCGGCTGCAGTCCGCGTTCGACGGCTTTTTTCGCCAGCAGGCCGGCGGCCATCAGCACGCTGGGGTTGGAGGTGTTGGTACAGGACGTGATCGCCGCAATGGCCACAGCGCCATCCGGCAGCGAATAGTGATGCCCGTTCAGCGTATACGCCACCGGCTGGCGCTGACGCTGACGCTGAAGGTGGTTAACCTCCAGCTCGCCGCTGGCGGCAAAGGCTTTCGGCACATCGCCGAGCGCCACGCGATCCTGCGGCCGCTTCGGCCCGGCGAGGCTTGCTTCAACGCTGCCCATATCCAGCGCCAGGGTACTGGTAAAGACCGGCTCATCGCCCGGCTGGCGCCACATGCCCTGCGCTTTGGCATAGGCTTCCACCAGCGCCACCTGTTCTTCGCTACGTCCGCTGAGGCGCATATAGCTGAGCGTCACGTCATCGATCGGGAAGAAACCGCAGGTGGCGCCATACTCTGGCGCCATATTGGCGATGGTGGCGCGGTCGGCCAGGGGTAAGGTATCCAGACCGTCACCGTAGAACTCAACAAATTTTCCGACCACGCCGTGCTGGCGCAGCATCTGGGTGACCGTCAGGACCAGGTCAGTAGCGGTAATGCCTTCGCGCAATTTGCCGCTGAGCTTAAAGCCTACCACATCGGGGATCAGCATCGACACCGGCTGGCCAAGCATGGCGGCTTCCGCTTCAATCCCGCCCACGCCCCAGCCCAGCACGCCGAGCCCGTTAATCATGGTGGTATGGGAGTCGGTACCCACCAGGGTATCCGGCCACGCCATCCACTTCCCATTCACCTCTTCGCTCCACACCGCCCGTCCGAGATATTCCAGGTTGACCTGGTGGCAAATCCCGGTGCCCGGCGGCACCACGCTGAAGCGGCTGAAGGCCTGCTGCCCCCAGCGCAGAAAAGCGTAGCGTTCGTGGTTACGCTCCATTTCCAGGCGGACGTTGTCTTCAAAGGCTTCGTCATCGCCGAAGCGGTCGACCGTCACCGAGTGGTCGATCACCAGGTCGACCGGCGACAGCGGGTTCACCTTCGCGGTATCGCCGCCCAGGCGTTTCACCGCCTCGCGCATGGCGGCCAGATCCACCACCGCCGGTACGCCGGTAAAGTCCTGCATCAGGACGCGGGCCGGACGATAAGCAATCTCCCTGTCGGCATGGGCCTGCTGCAGCCAACCGGCAAGGGCGCGAATATCTTCTTCAGTCACCGAGTCACCGTCCTGCCAGCGCAACAGGTTCTCCATCAGCACCTTCAGCGACTTGGGCAGTCGACTGAGATCGCCCAGTTGCTTCTCCGCCAGCGGCAGACTGTAGTAATGCCAGGTTTTCGCGTTAACCTGCAGCGTATCCTTACTGGCTTCTCGTAGGGTTGACGACATAGCTCCTCCTTTATCTCAGGGATGGCATACCCCGATTCTCCTCAGGGTCTCCATTAAAGATAACACATGCTGGGCATAACACTTTGATAACAACCCAAATTGCTAAATCTGATGTGACGGAGAGGGGTTAAAAGGGAATTATCTACGCGCAGAGGAAATAGCACCAAAATAGTGCAGGGAGGTCTTTTAAGCGATATTGTATTAGTACACGAGGACAAAAAAAGAGCTAATCATTACCTGCTGGCCGATTAGCTCTTGTGATTGATTTCAGGTTGGATGAATCCCGCGGCAAAATATATTCTCCCTGTATTGCCGGTCACTGATTTTATATTACAGTTTCCTTTCACTGTCATAAAAATGACATGTATCTACAACGATGACCTACAGCTTTAGCTGACAATCCAGATGTTGCAGATGGTGAGCGCGATGATGCTCCAGAACATCGCCAGCCCTACCAACACTACGCCCCATACGCGACTACGCAGAACGGGATCGATTTCGGTTTTGTCATTTTCGTATGACATCGCCAGTTTCATGTAATCGATATTACTTATCATATTGTCACCACCAATTGCTCAAATCATCAGGTACAGATAAATCTTAATTATGGATAAACGATTAATCCAGTGAATTTAGGCCTGATGGAATATATTTGACCGGTTATTTGATCGCGACGGGCATTATGAAAAACGCGTTATCAGAAATTCTTAATTTTGTGATTGGTTCGAGGTTTAAGTTGTTAAATAAGGGCCATGATAGTTAATGGCACTCCTTACACGGAATGCCATTATTTTTAACGGGGTTATTTTTCCGGAAGTTTTATATCTTTGAACATCGCTTCAATATCTTCATTCGACCGTAGCGCCACTGCGGTATCCACGACATCGCGGGTCAGATGGGGTGCAAAACGTTGAATAAAATCATACATGTAGCTTCGTAAGAAGGTGCTGCGGCGGAAGCCTATTTTAGTGGTGCTGTGGCTGAAAATACCGTTGGCATCCAGCTTCACCAGGTCCGGATCGGAGACCGGATCTACCGCCATGCTGGCAATCACCCCCACCCCCAGCCCCAGGCGAACATAGGTTTTAATGACGTCGGCATCGGTAGCGGTAAAGACAATGCGCGGCGTCAGGCCCGCACGGTTAAACGCGGTGTCCAGTTCGGAGCGGCCCGTGAAGCCAAAGGTATAGGTCACCAGCGGGTACTGCGCCAGCTCTTCTATTGATACCGAGCCCCTGGAGGCCAGAGGATGCTCCGGCGTCACCACGATCGACCGGTTCCAGTGATAGCATGGCAGCATCACCAGGTCGTCATACAGATGCAGCGCTTCGGTAGCAATGGCGAAGTCGGCGTTGCCTTTCGACACGGCTTCGGCGATCTGGGTTGGCGAACCCTGATGCATATGGAGCGACACCCGCGGATAGCGTTCAATAAAGCCCTTGATCACCCCGGGCAACGCATAGCGCGCCTGGGTATGGGTGGTCGCCACGTACAGCGACCCTTTGTCCGGCCAGGTATGCTCCCCGGCGACAGATTTGATGGCATCGACTTTCGACAACACCTCGCGGGCAATACGGATGATCTCCTGCCCGGCAGGCGTCACCTGAGTCAAATGCTTGCCGCTGCGGGCAAAGATTTGGATGCCCAGCTCATCTTCCAGCATACGCACCTGCTTACTGATGCCTGGCTGAGAGGTATAAAGCCCTTCGGCGGTGGATGAAACATTCAGGTTATGGTTAACCACCTCAACGATGTAGCGAAGCTGTTGTAGTTTCATGCTGATATCCGTTTGCGCGTAAAATGAAGCCGCTTAATACACTTTACGTTCAGGCAACTTGTCGCCGGTGAAGGCCAGGCCTCCCGGCAGTTGGCCATAGTGGCGCCGCAACGCATCCTGAAAGCGATGATGTATAAGACGTTTTAATAATAAAAAAGGCATTAACTATAACCACTATATCATTTATATCAACACTGTATAGACGGTAACGAAAAATAATATAGGTGGTTATAAGAGGGTGAAAAGCGCGGAGAAAAAGGAAAACGACACGGCAGAGGCATCCATGGCCCCTGCCGGCCGCCAGAGCAGGAAAAGCGCCCTTTTCCTGCCTGATAATGGTCAGTTACTTTTTAGCTTCCGTCCATTTACCGTCGATAAAGAAGGCTGACCAGCCGGTCGCTTTGCCCTCTTTTTCGGACGCTACGTACTGTTGCTTCGTTTTACGGCTAAAGCGCACCAGCGTCTTATTGCCTTCCGGATCCTGCTGCGGCGCATCGGCGAGATAACGCAGTTTTTCCGGCAGACGATCGCGGAAGCGGTACAGCTCTTCCACCAGCGGCGCGCGCGTTTCCCGTGATTTCGGGAAGGTGTTGGCCGCCAGGAAGACGCCCGCGGCCCCGTCACGCAGCACGAAATAGGCGTCAGACTTCTCGCACGGCAGCTCCGGCAGCGGCACCGGATCTTCCTTCGGCGGCGCCACTTCCCCATTTCGCAGGATCTTACGCGTATTCTTACACTCGTCGTTGGTACAAGCCATGTACTTCCCAAAACGCCCCATCTTCAGGTGCATCTCGGAGCCGCACTTCTCGCACTCCACTACCGGACCGTCATAGCCCTTGATGCGGAACTCGCCCTCTTCAATCTCATAGCCATCGCAGGTCGGGTTGTTACCGCAGACGTGCAGTTTACGCTTGGGATCGATAAGGTAGCTGTCCATCGCCGTACCGCACTTCTGGCAGCGGCGTTTGGCGCGCAGCGCGTTAGTTTCGGCGTCATCGCCTTCCAGCACGTTGAGGACTTCGTTTTCCGGCACCAGGTTAATGGTGGTTTTGCAGCGCTCTTTCGGCGACAGGGCATAGCCCGAACAGCCGAGGAAAACGCCGGTGCTGGCGGTACGGATACCCATTTTACGGCCGCAGGTCGGGCAGTCGATGCTGGTAAGCACCATCGGGTTCGGCTGCATGCCGCCCTCTTCCGGATCTTTCTCCGCCGTCTCCAGCTGGGTGGTAAAATCGCCGAAGAAGTGGTTCAGCACCTCTTTCCACTCGGCCTGGTGGTTAGCCACCTGATCGAGACGATCTTCCATCTGCGCGGTGAAGTCGTAGTTCATCAGATCGCGGAAGTTCTCTTCCAGTCGGTCGGTGACGATCTCGCCCATTTTCTCCGCGTAGAAACGACGGTTTTCCACTCGCACGTAACCACGATCCTGAATGGTGGAAATAATCGAGGCATAAGTCGACGGACGGCCGATGCCGCGTTTTTCCAGCTCTTTAACCAGCGAGGCTTCGCTGAAGCGCGCCGGCGGCTTGGTAAAGTGCTGCGCAGGCGTCAGCTCGACCAGGCTCAGCTGGTCGCCCTGTTTGACCAGCGGCAGGGTCCGGTCTTCATCGCCCTTGCGCAGGGCCGGCATCACTTTGGTCCAGCCGTCGAAGCGTAAGGTACGACCGCGCGCTTTCAGTTTGAAATCGCCCGCCGCCACGGTCAGCGTCGTGGAGTCGTACTGCGCCGGCGTCATCTGACAGGCGACAAACTGGCGCCAGATCAGCTGATACAGTTTCTGCGCATCCGCTTCCATATCTTTCAGCGTTTCCGCCAGCACGTTCACATCAGACGGACGAATCGCTTCGTGCGCTTCTTGTGAATTTTCTTTGCTGGCGTACTGATTCGCGCTTTCCGGCAAATATTTTTTACCAAACTTATCGCTGATATAACCGCGAACCATGTTCAGCGCGTCCTGACTCAGGTTGGTGGAGTCGGTACGCATATAGGTGATATGCCCCGCCTCATAGAGACGTTGAGCCATCATCATGGTCTTTTTCACGCCGAAGCCGAGGCGGGTGCTGGCCGCCTGCTGCAGGGTGGAGGTGATGAACGGCGCGCCCGGCTTACTGCTGGTCGGCTTGTCTTCCCGCTCCAGTACGCTGTAGCTGGCTTTTTCCAGCAGCGATACCGCCGCCATCGTCTCATCACGGCTGACCGGACGGAATGGCTTATCATCCTTATGGGTCACCTGCAGCGGCAGCGCGTCGCCGCCCGGCGTGGTGGTACTGGCATCAACTTCCCAGTACTCTTCCGGGACGAACGCTTTGATTTCACGCTCACGCTCCACCACCAGGCGGACCGCGACGGACTGCACGCGCCCGGCAGAAAGACCACGGGCGATTTTTTTCCACAGCAGCGGCGAAACCATATAACCCACCACGCGGTCCATAAAGCGACGCGCCTGCTGAGCGTTAACCCGATCGATATTCAGCTCGCCCGGCTTTTCGAAAGCCTGACGAATGGCGTTTTTGGTGATCTCATTGAACACCACGCGGCTGTAACGCTGCTCATCGCCGCCGATGACTTCCCGCAGGTGCCAGGCAATGGCTTCCCCTTCGCGGTCAAGGTCGGTTGCGAGATAGATGTGGTCAGCTTTTTCCGCCAACTGTTTGAGTTCGGAAACGACCTTTTCTTTACCCGGAAGTACTTCATAATGCGCATTCCAGTCATGCCATGGGTCCACGCCCATGCGGTTAACCAGAGCACCACGTTCGTCCTTTTTAGGCTTTTTAGCCCCTTTGGTGGCGGTAGAGTCGGTGCTCTTTTTGGAAGCTGATCCACTGGTCGGCAAATCGCGGATATGACCGACGCTGGATTTCACCACGTAGTCATTACCCAGATACTTATTGATCGTTTTGGCTTTTGCCGGGGACTCAACGATAACGAGAGCTTTACCCATATTCACCTTTACCTAATTTGATTCATCCAGGAATACATCGCACATTCATACACCCTCCACTGGCGACTGCCTCATATGTTGCGGCACCGTCGGTGAATATCAACCCAGAACACCTGTTTCAACTCCGTAAAACCAGGCGCTTGAGTTTACTGACCTTTTTTCGTCAGGTGACATAGCACGAAGAATTTTTGGCCGAATGTCAAGCAAATCTGTTGCCAGATCGCCGAAAGCGTCACACTGTACCTGATAAAATTCGTTACGCAACTTTATTAGCATGCAAAAGCGAATCACGCCAGTAAACCGCTGTTTCTCCACTGGTTACGATTACCCCTGTTTTGTCCATGGAAAATTTGCCCCGCGCCGCCGCGCGGCGTAAACTACGCCCGGAGAAAAAGAGGAGTCCGTTATGCAAGGTACAACCCAACCAATCGATCGCCAGACGCTGCTCGAAAAAGCCAACAAACTTATTCGCGAACATGAGGATACGTTAGCCGGTATCGAAGCCACCGACGTCGTTCAGCGCAACAATGTCCTGGTGTTTAGCGGTGAGTTTTATCTTGATGAGCAGGGTCTGCCGACGCCAAAGAGTACAGCGGTATTTAATATGTTTAAGTACCTCGCCCATGAGCTGTCGGACAAATATCACCTTGTCGATTAAGACCGGCGTAGATTAAGACCGCTCTAAACGAGAACGCGAGGCAGAGCCTCGCGTTTTATCATCTACATCAGCGGCTTCTGTCCGCGCTGCCACCAGCGCAGCAGCAGTCGATCGGCACTCTCCGCCGCGCTACCGGTGAAGCGATCGAGCATTTTCTTACGCTGTTGATAACGCACCCCGATCACCTCGTGGCTTTCCATTAATCCCAGCAGCAGCTCATCGCTGGTTTCAACCGCATCCACCAGCCCTTTTTCCAGCGCCTGTACCCCGTACCAGTGCTCGCCAGTGGCCACCTGCTCAATATCAAGGCCCGGGCGCATCCGATGAACGAAATCCTTGAACAAATGGTGCGTCTCATTGAGATCCTCGCGGAACTTGCGCCGTCCTTCTTCAGTGTTTTCACCCAGCATAGTGAGCGTTCGTTTGTACTGTCCGGCGGTGTGCAGTTCGATATCAATATCTTTGTTCTTCAGGAAACGGTGCAGGTTTGGGATCTGCGCCACCACGCCAATAGAGCCGAGGATCGCAAACGGCGCCGAGACAATTTTGTTCGCCACGCAGGCCATCATATAGCCGCCGCTGGCCGCCACTTTATCGACCGCCACCGTCAGCGGGATTTGTTTGTCACGCAAGCGCTGCAGCTGAGAGGCAGCCAGCCCGTAGCCGTGCACCACCCCGCCGGGGCTTTCCAGACGAATCACCACCTGATCGCGCGCTTTCGCCGCGGCCAGCACCGCGGTGATCTCTTCGCGCAGGCTGGTGACCTCATGGGCATCCATACTGCCTTTGAAATCCAGCACCCAGGCGCGCGGCTTGCCTTCCGGCTCCACGTTACCCAGCTTCGCCCGCGCTTTCGCCGCCTTCGCCTCTTGCTTTTGCTTTTTCTTCTGCGACTTATGCCACTGCTTCTGCTGCGGGCCATCCAGCAGGGCCACCGCCAGCGATTCCTTCATCTCTTTATAATGCTCGCTAAGATTCGTCACCCGCAGCTCGCCGCGCTGCTTCTTGCGCTGGGCCAGGTTGACGATAATAGCGGCAATCACCGCGATAGCGACGACAACGGTCGCGATCTTGGCTAAAAATAAGCCATATTGAGCAAGTAATTCCACGTTTTCACCTTGTGTAAAGCACTGACGTTGCGGCACAGTGTACATCAGCCCCTGGCGAGAAGTCTTTGTGCTTTGTGTCCTCTGCGCAGCGGATTCCGTTTTTTTTTCAGCGAGGCTGAAATCGTTGCAAGATATTAATTTTGTGAATACTTTCCGCTTCGCCGATTGCAATGGCGGGCGCTTTCAGGCATAACAGCGCAAAAGTGAGATACCAAAGATGAAGCGCGATCGAGAGCCGATCGCCAAAGGAGTCGCCGTGCATTATCAACCGCAACGCCACTTGCTGAAAGATCGCATCATTCTGGTCACCGGGGCCAGCGACGGAATTGGCCGTGAAGCGGCCCTGACCTACGCCCGCTACAGCGCCAGCGTGATTCTGCTTGGCCGCAACGACGAAAAACTGCGCGCCGTCGCCCAGGAGATTGAACGCGAGGGCGGTATTTCCCCCCGCTGGTTTACTCTCGACCTGCTAACCTGCACGCCGCAGGCGTGTCAGCAGCTGGCGCAGCAGATCAGCATGCACTATCCCCGCCTTGACGGCGTGCTGCACAATGCTGGCCTGCTCGGCGACATCTGCCCGATGGATGAGCAGAAACCGGAGGTCTGGCAGCAGGTGATGCAGGTGAACGTCAATGGCACCTTTATGCTGACCCAGGCGCTTCTTCCTTTATTACTCCGTTCTGAATCAGGTTCGCTGGTCTTTACCTCATCCAGCGTCGGTCGTCAGGGTCGCGCCAACTGGGGCGCCTATGCCGTCTCCAAATTCGCTACCGAAGGGATGATGCAGGTGCTGGCCGACGAGTACCAAAGCCGCCACCTGCGCGTGAACTGCATCAACCCTGGCGGTACCCGCACCGGCATGCGCGCCAGCGCGTTCCCGACGGAAGATCCGCTGAAACTGAAAACCCCCGCTGACATTATGCCCGTCTATCTGTGGCTGATGGGCGACGACAGTCGTCGCAAGACGGGAATGACCTTCGACGCCCAACCGGGGCGTAAACCAGGAATTGCCCAATGAGTGATGAACGCTACCGCGAACGCCAGCAGCGGCTGAAAGATAAAGTTGACGCCCGGGTGGCGGCGGCCCAGGACGAACGCGGCATTGTGATGGTCTTTACCGGCAACGGCAAAGGCAAAACCACCGCCGCCTTTGGCACCGCGACCCGCGCCGTCGGCCACGGCAAAAAAGTCGGCGTGATCCAGTTTATCAAGGGGACCTGGCCTAACGGCGAGCGTAATCTGCTGGAGCCACACGGCGTCGAATTCCAGGTAATGGCGACAGGCTTTACCTGGAACACCCAGGACCGCGACAGCGATACCGCCGCCTGTCTGGCGGTCTGGGAGCATGCCCGCCGTATGCTTGCCGACGACCAGCTCGATCTGGTGCTGCTGGACGAACTGACCTACATGGTGGCCTACGATTACCTGCCGCTGGAGGCGGTGCTGAGCGCCCTACGTGAGCGTCCTGCCCACCAGTCGGTGATCATCACCGGCCGCGGCTGTCATCGCGATATTATTGAACTGGCGGATACCGTCAGCGAGCTGCGCCCGGTGAAACATGCCTTTGATGCCGGCATTAAAGCACAGATGGGGATTGACTACTGAGGGCCGGATACGGCGAAAGGAAGTCCGCGTTCCGGCGCAAAACCACCGGAACGCGCAACATTAACCGTTGGTCTTATTGCGGGTACTGGAACGGCGGTTGCTGTTATTACCCTGGCGCGGGTTAGCGCTGCTCTGGCTGTGGCGCTTCACCGCCCGGCGGATCTGATTGGCTTTCAACCGGCGACGATCTTTTTCAACGGCGACCTTAGAGCTGGTTTCCGGAGTGAGTTCCACCAGCTCGCGCAGGTAGTTGGTCTGCGCCAGGTCCAGCTCGGTATAGCCGCCGCGCGGCAGGCCTTTCGGCAGCAAGATATCGCCATAGCGCACGCGGATCAGGCGACTGACCTGCACGCCGACCGCTTCCCACAGGCGACGCACTTCGCGGTTACGCCCTTCGGTCAGGGTGACGTTGTACCACTGGTTAATCCCTTCACCGCCGGTGAATTTAATGGTTTTAAACGCCGCCGGACCATCTTCTAGCTGCACGCCGCGAGACAGCTGACGCAGCTTATCTTCATCCACCTGGCCGAAAACGCGAACGGCGTACTCACGCTCGACTTCACGGCTCGGGTGCATCAGACGGTTTGCCAGTTCGCCGTCGGTGGTGAACAGCAGCAGGCCGCAGGTGTTGACGTCCAGACGACCAACGGCAATCCAGCGCGCGCCGCGCAGTTTAGGCAGACGATCGAACACCGTCGGGCGCCCTTCCGGATCGTTACGGGTGCACAGTTCGCCTTCCGGCTTGTAGTAAGCCAGCACGCGGCAGATCTGCTCAGCGGACTCTTTCACCGAGATCAGATGGCCATCGATACGAATTTTTAAACCGGGGACGATCTCCACACGGTCGCCGAGGGTGGCGATTTTGCCATCGACGCTGACGCGGCCAGCTTCGATTTTCGCTTCAATTTCACGGCGGGAGCCGTGGCCGGCGCGGGCCAGCACTTTTTGCAGTTTCTCGCTCATTGAGCTTCCTTAAGGTGTCGCCTTCCCAGGCGTCTGGTATGCTTTATGAAACAATGAGGCCTTTTTCAACAACTCATTGTTACGTATATACTTTTTACGTAAAGTCTCGCTGGCATGCGCAAAACATTCACCGCGAGCCCGTAATCGTGGCCGAACATACTACACTAACTTCGTCGGGAAAGCTTCTGTTCGCCGCATTGCGCTGAGTATGGAACAGATTTTGCGCGGACGCTTAGATTTGCGAGCAGCCTGAACCTATAAAGACCTGGTGGGTCATTGATTATCAATCCGGGAAAGGGAATTTACAGATAACCCGCCTCCAGCCGAGGATATAGCAAGAGGTGGAATGCAGAAGTCATCCTCTGGATTTGATCGATAATTATTTTTTTAACGCCCCCATGACCAGGCGAAATAATTCCGGCGGATTATTGGTCGCGTCTAAAGCGCCATGCTGTTTTGCTTGTTCCTTATGCTGAGCAGCATTGGAGCTCGCATAGATAATGTATGGAATGTCTTTGCCCTTTCTTCTTAGCTCATCCAGGAGAGTATATCCCGCACGATCATCCCCTGGCCTCTTCATATCGGAAATAATCACATCAAACGACTGATTTTTTAGTCTTTCGAGAGCCTCGTCGGTAGATACTACATTAACAAACCTTATGCCCAGAGCTTCCATGGACTGACGTTCAAAGCGATTACCATTGGGTCTGTCATCTACCCACAAGATGACGGCATCACCCGCTCTTCGCAATACTCTCGGCGTTACAGCCTGAGTCACTACGTTGACGTCATCCAGAACGCTTTGCTCTACATTACCCTCGCCTTTAGCAATGGTACCTTTGCTGGCCAATGCAGCGGCAAGATTGGCACTAGACTCAGCCCCTTTATTGAAGGTCTCGACTTCAAAGCCAGGACCTTTAATGGAAAGGCGGCTGAGGTTTTCAAGAAACCGGTTGATTGCAGTTCCAAATCGACATAGAAAAAACAGAACAATAGCGGGCCAAATAACAACATTGATTAACGATATCAGCTCATGAAGCATAACCAGGTTCTCCCATGAGACTTTCAGGAGCCAGACAGGCTCCTGACGTTCGAGCGTTGCTTCAGCCCACTTTTCGTCAGATTACAGAAACGGCTTCACGTCGCCGACGCCTTCGCGCAGCACCACCGGAGCGTCTTCAGTGAGATCGATAACCGTGGTCGGCTGCTGTCCAAGGAAGCCGCCGTGGATAATGAGGTCCACGACTTTCTCCAGACGATCTTTGATCTCTTCCGGGTCGGATTCGGTAAAGTCGCTGCCGGGCAGCATCAGCGAGGTGGAGAGCATCGGTTCGCCTAAGGTCTCAAGCAACGCCTGAGCGATGGGATTGGACGGGACGCGCATACCAATGGTTTTACGCTTCTCCTGCAGCAGCCGGCGCGGCACCTCTTTCGTTCCTTTGAGGATAAAAGTGTAGTTGCCCGGCGTATTGTTTTTCATCAGGCGAAACGCCACGTTGTCCACAAAGGCGTAGGTTGACAGTTCGGACAGGTCGCGGCACATCAGGGTGAAGTTGTGTCCGTCCGGCAGCTGACGGATGCGGCAGATCCGCTCCATCGCGCCCTTGTCTTCAATTTTGCAGCCCAGCGCGTAGCCGGAGTCAGTAGGATAAACGATCACCCCGCCCTTACGCACAATCTCCACCGCCTGGTTAATCAACCGCGCCTGCGGGTTATCCGGATGGATATAAAAAAACTGGCTCATACTTCCCTCTCAATTTTTATTCGGCGGCCGCTTCCCAGCTGTGCCAGACGCCTTCGACGCCGGCAGGGAGCCAGAGCTTACGGCCAAGCTCGATCCACGCGCAGGGTTGATGGAAATCGGATCCCTGCGACGCCAGAAGACCAAACTGCACGGCCAGGGCGGCCAGTTGAGCGCGTTCGTGGGGCGCCTGCTGGCACTGGGCCACTTCCATGGCATCACCGCCCTGCTCGCTAAAGTGGGCCAACAGCCGCTTCAGCCACTTGGCGGAAAGATCGTAACGTCCGGGATGGGCTATCACCGCCTTGCCGCCAGAATGATGAATGACATCAATTGCTTGTTTTATTGTACACCACTGCGGCGGCACGTAACCGGTTTTCCCGCGGGCAAGGTATTTTTTGAAGACCTCCGCCATGTTCTTCGCGTGGCCGGCCTCCACCAGAAAACGGGCAAAATGGCCTCGGGTGACGGCGCCACCGTCCGCCAGCCGCAGCGCCCCTTCCCAGGCGCCGGGGATGCGCGCCTTCTCCAGACGCTCGGCAATCATCTGGCCGCGCTGCTGGCGCCGCGCTTTCTGCTCCTCCAGCAGGGCGGTCATCGCCGGGTGTGCAATATCAATATTGAGACCCACAATATGAATCTCGTGATTCTCCCAGAGGGTGGAAATCTCGACGCCGTTCACCAGGGTCAAGGGTAATCCGGCGCGGGCAATCTCTTCCCGGGCCGCCGGGATAGCCGCCACGCTGTCATGGTCGGTGATCGCCAGCGTGCCAACGCGCATCTCATGGGCGCGATGGACCAGTTCCTGCGGAGTCAGCCGCCCGTCAGAGGCGGTGGTATGGCTGTGCAGATCGTAAATCACTGCGTATTGGCTGTCGCTCAAAAGGACTCCTGCTGGACATCAACGTAAATAAGCGCATTATCATACCGACAGGCAGAGAAAATCTGCAAACAAGGGTTGACTTTATTCCATCGAACTAGTTAACTAGTACGCAAGTTCACATGAAGGGGTATCACGATGAAAATGCACTTTATCACTCTGCACAGCTGGTGGCGCACCTCCTGATAACGGGCGGCGTGATCGCGTTTTGCATTCAGCATACAGATACCCGGCCCGCCAATGAGCGGGCTTTTTATTGGACAAAAATAATACGAACAGGCGAGAACAATAATGCAAACATCCAAACCGGCACTCGAGCTTCTCACCAGCGACGCCATCTACCGGGAGAACCCGACGGCGTTATTCCACCAACTGTGCGGCGCCCGTCCGGCCACCCTGCTGCTGGAATCGGCTGACATCGACAGCAAAGATGACTTAAAAAGCCTGCTGCTGGTCGACAGCGCGCTGCGCATCACTGCCCTCGGTGACACTGTCACCATTCAGGCCCTCTCCGCCAACGGCGCCGCGCTGCTGGAGCTGCTGGACGGCGCGCTGCCCTCCGGGATCGCCAATCAGCGCCAGCCCAATGGCCGCATCCTGACCTTCCCGGCGGTCAGCTCCCTGCTCGATGAAGACGCCCGCCTCTGCTCGCTGTCAGTGTTTGACGCCTTTCGTCTCCTGCAGGAGCTGGTGACCGTCCCGGCCAACGAGCGTGAAGCGATGTTCTTCGGCGGCCTGTTCGCCTATGACCTGGTGGCCGGCTTTGAAGATCTGCCGCCGCTGCAGAGCGACACCGCCTGCCCGGACTACTGTTTCTATCTGGCGGAGACCCTGCTGGTCATCGACCATCAGACCAAGCATACCCGCATTCAGGCGAGCCTGTTTACGCCGCTGGAGAATGAAAAACAGCGCCTGGAGCAGCGCCTGAGCCAGCTGCGCCAGCAGCTGAACGAGCCGCCGCTGCCGCTGCCGGTCACCACCGTGGCCGAAATGCGCTGCGACGTTGACCAGAGCGATGAAGAGTACGGCGCGGTGGTGCGCAAAATGCAGCGCGCGATCCGCGCCGGGGAAATCTTCCAGGTGGTCCCTTCCCGCCGCTTCTCGCTGCCCTGCCCGTCACCGCTGGCCGCCTATGATGTGCTGAAGAAGAGCAACCCCAGCCCGTATATGTTCTTTATGCAGGACAACGATTTCACCCTGTTCGGCGCCTCGCCGGAGAGCTCGCTGAAGTACGATGCCGTCAGCCGTCAGATTGAGATCTACCCCATCGCCGGCACCCGGCCGCGCGGCCGCCGCGCCGACGGTTCGCTGGATCGCGATCTCGACAGCCGTATCGAACTGGAAATGCGCACCGATCACAAAGAGCTTTCCGAGCACCTGATGCTGGTGGACCTGGCGCGCAACGATCTGGCCCGTATCTGCACCCCGGGCAGCCGCTATGTCGCCGATTTAACCAAGGTTGACCGTTACTCCTTTGTCATGCATCTGGTCTCCCGGGTGGTGGGTGAACTGCGTCAGGATCTTGATGTACTGCACGCCTACCGCGCCTGCATGAACATGGGCACTCTCAGCGGCGCGCCGAAGGTTCGCGCCATGCAGTTGATTGCCGCCGCCGAAGGTAAACGACGCGGCAGCTACGGCGGCGCGGTGGGCTATTTCACCGCCCACGGCGACCTCGACACCTGCATCGTCATCCGTTCCGCCTACGTGCAGGAGGGTATCGCTACCGTCCAGGCCGGAGCCGGCATTGTGCTCGACTCGGTTCCCCAGTCGGAAGCGGATGAGACCCGAAATAAAGCCCGCGCGGTGCTGCGCGCCATTGCCCAGGCCCATCACGCGAAGGAGATTTTCTGATGGCTGACATTCTGCTGCTCGATAATATCGATTCTTTCACCTATAACCTGGCAGACCAGCTGCGCGCCAACGGCCATAACGTGGTCATTTACCGTAACTCCGTTCCGGCGCAGGCGCTGATTGAGCGTCTGGGCACCATGGACAACCCGGTGCTGATGCTCTCCCCTGGCCCGGGTACGCCAAGCGAAGCCGGCTGCATGCCGGAATTGCTGACCCGCATGCGGGGCAAGCTGCCGATCATCGGCATCTGCCTCGGCCACCAGGCCATTGTCGAAGCCTACGGCGGCTATGTCGGCCAGGCGGGCGAGATCCTCCATGGCAAAGCCTCCAGCATTGAGCACGACGGCCAGGCGATGTTTGCCGGTCTGGCTAACCCGCTGCCGGTGGCGCGCTACCACTCGCTGGTCGGCAGCAATATTCCCGCCGGGCTGACGATTAACGCCAATTTCAACGGCATGGTGATGGCGGTGCGTCACGATGCGGACCGGGTGTGCGGCTTCCAGTTCCACCCGGAATCAATCCTCACCACCCAGGGCGCGCGACTGCTGGAGCAGACTCTGGCCTGGGCGCTGCAGAAGCTGGAGCATACCAACACCCTCCAGCCGATCCTGGAGAAACTGTACCAGGCGGAAACCCTGAGTCAGCAGGAGAGCCACCAGCTGTTCTCCGCTGTGGTGCGCGGCGAAGTGAAGCCTGAACAGCTGGCCGCCGCGCTGGTCAGCATGAAAGTGCGCGGCGAGCAGCCGCAGGAAATTGCCGGCGCCGCCACCGCGCTACTGGAAAACGCCGCGCCGTTCCCGCGCCCGGACTACCTGTTTGCCGACATCGTCGGCACCGGTGGCGACGGCAGCAACAGCATTAATATCTCCACCGCCAGCGCGTTTGTCGCCGCCGCCTGTGGATTGAAAGTGGCGAAGCACGGCAACCGCAGCGTCTCCAGTAAATCAGGCTCTTCCGACCTGCTGGCGGCCTTCGGCATTAATCTCGATATGAACGCCGATAAATCCCGCGCGGCGCTCGATGAGCTGGGCGTCTGCTTCCTGTTCGCGCCCAAGTATCACACCGGTTTCCGCCACGCGATGCCGGTCCGTCAGCAGTTGAAGACCCGTACCCTGTTTAATGTGCTGGGACCGCTGATCAACCCGGCGCATCCGCCGCTGGCGCTGATTGGCGTCTACAGCCCGGAGCTGGTGTTGCCGATTGCGGAAACCCTGCGCGTACTCGGTTATCAGCGCGCGGCCGTGGTGCACAGCGGCGGGATGGATGAAGTCTCGCTGCATGCGCCCACGGTGGTCGCCGAGCTGCATGCCGGGGAAATCAAAAGCTATCAGCTGACCGCCGACGACTTCGGCCTGACGCCTTACCATCAGGCGCAGTTGGCGGGCGGCACGCCGGAAGAAAACCGTGACATTCTGACGCGCTTGCTACAAGGTAAAGGTGAAGCCGCTCACGAAGCCGCCGTCGCCGCCAACGTCGCCATGTTGATGCGTTTACACGGGCATGAAGATCTGAAAGCTAACGCTCAGCAGGTACTGGATGTGCTGCACAGCGGCGCGGCCTATGACAGAGTGACCGCCTTAGCGGCAAGAGGGTAAAGAATGCAGACCGTTTTAGCAAAAATCGTTGCCGACAAAGCGATTTGGGTGGAAGCCCGCAAACAACAACAACCGTTAGCCAGTTTTCAGAATGAGGTCGTCCCGACGCAGCGCAATTTCTATGACGCGCTGGCCGGCACCCGCACCGCGTTTATTCTCGAGTGCAAAAAGGCCTCGCCGTCGAAGGGGTTGATTCGCGAAGATTTCGATCCGGCGGCGATCGCCAGCATCTACAAACACTACGCCTCGGCGATCTCGGTGCTGTGTGATGAGAAATATTTCCAGGGCAGCTTCGATTTTCTGCCGATCGTCAGCAAGGTCGCGCCGCAGCCGATCCTGTGTAAGGACTTCACCATCGACCCTTACCAGATCTACCTGGCGCGCTACTATCAGGCCGACGCCTGCCTGCTGATGCTCTCGGTGCTCGACGATGAACAGTATCGTCAGCTCTCCGCGGTGGCTCACAGCCTGAATATGGGCGTACTGACCGAAGTCAGCAATGAAGAGGAGCTGGAGCGCGCCATCGCTCTGAAGGCGAAGGTGGTAGGCATTAACAACCGCGACCTGCGCGATATGTCGATTGACCTTAACCGCACCCGTCAGCTGGCGGCGCGTCTCGGCCCGGATGTCACGGTGATCAGCGAATCCGGCATCCATACCTATGCCGAAGTGCGTGAGCTGAGCCACTTCGCCAACGGCTTCCTGATCGGCTCCGCCCTGATGGAGCAGGCGGATCTGGAAGCGGCGGTCAAACGCGTGCTGCTCGGCGAGAACAAAGTGTGCGGCCTGACGCGCCCACAGGATGCCCAGGTGGCCTGGGAGTCCGGCGCCATCTACGGTGGCCTGATCTTCGTCCCGACCTCGCCGCGGGCGGTAAATGATGCCCAGGCCAAAGCGGTGATCGCCGCCGCGCCGCTGCAGTACGTCGGCGTCTTCCGCAATGCGCCGCTGGACGAGGTGGTCGCCCGCGCCCAGGCCCTGAGGCTGGCCGCCGTGCAGCTGCACGGTGATGAAGACCAGGCTTATATCGACGCACTGCGCGACGCCCTCGCGGATAACGTCCGCATCTGGAAGGCGTTGAGCGTTGGCGAAACGTTGCCGGCCCGTACACTCCGCCATGTCGATAAGTATCTGCTCGACAACGGCCAGGGCGGCAGCGGCCAGCGTTTTGACTGGAGCCTGCTGCAGGGCCAGGATCTGCGCAACGTTATGCTGGCCGGCGGCCTCGGCGCCGATAACTGTGTGGAAGCGGCCAAAAGCGGCTGTGCCGGACTCGATTTCAATTCAGGCGTAGAGTCGCAACCCGGGATTAAAGACGCCAGCAAGCTGGCCTCCGTTTTCCAGACGCTGCGCGCATATTAAGGAGCAATAATGAGCACTTTACTGAACCCCTACTTCGGCGAATTCGGCGGCATGTATGTGCCGCAGATCCTGATGCCCGCCCTGCGCCAGCTGGAAGAAGCCTTTGTCAGCGCGCAGAAGGACCCGGCTTTTCAGGCGGAATTCACCGACCTGCTGAAAAACTACGCCGGTCGTCCGACGGCCCTGACCAAATGTCGGAACCTGACCGAAGGGACCCGCACCACCCTGTACCTGAAACGCGAAGATCTGCTGCACGGCGGCGCGCACAAAACCAACCAGGTACTGGGCCAGGCTCTGCTGGCCAAACGGATGGGCAAAACCGAAATTATCGCCGAGACCGGCGCCGGCCAGCACGGCGTCGCCTCAGCGCTGGCCAGCGCCCTGCTCGGCCTGAAATGCCGTATCTACATGGGCGCCAAGGACGTCGAACGCCAGTCGCCGAACGTCTTCCGTATGCGCCTGATGGGCGCCGAGGTGATCCCGGTGCACAGCGGCTCCGCCACGCTGAAAGATGCCTGTAACGAGGCGCTGCGCGACTGGTCCGGTAGCTACGAGAAGGCGCACTATATGCTGGGCACCGCCGCCGGTCCGCACCCGTTCCCGACCATCGTGCGTGAATTCCAGCGCATGATCGGCGAAGAGACCAAAGCGCAGATCCTCGAAAAAGAGGGCCGTCTGCCGGACGCGGTGATCGCCTGCGTCGGCGGCGGGTCAAACGCCATCGGCATGTTCGCTGATTTTATCGAGGAAACCCGCGTCGGCCTGATCGGCGTGGAGCCTGCCGGGCACGGTATCGAAAGCGGGGAGCACGGCGCGCCGCTGAAGCATGGTCGTGTGGGGATCTACTTCGGGATGAAGTCGCCGATGATGCAAACCGCCGACGGCCAGATCGAGGAATCTTATTCCATTTCCGCCGGGCTGGACTTCCCGTCCGTTGGGCCGCAGCACGCGTATCTGAACAGCACCGGGCGCGCCGACTATGTGTCGATCACCGATGACGAAGCGCTGGAGGCGTTTAAAGCGCTCTCCCGCCACGAAGGGATCATCCCGGCGCTGGAGTCCTCTCACGCTCTGGCCCATGCGCTGAAAATGATGCGCGAGAACCCGGAAAAAGAGCAGCTGCTGGTGGTTAACCTCTCCGGCCGCGGCGATAAAGACATTTTCACCGTACACGACATCCTGAAAGCGCGAGGGGAAATCTGATGGAACGCTATGAGACGCTGTTTGCCCAACTGAAAAACCGCCAGGAAGGCGCTTTCGTCCCCTTTGTCACCCTTGGCGATCCGGGACCGGAGCAGTCGCTGAAAATTATCGATGCGCTGATCGAAGGCGGCGCCGATGCCCTTGAGCTGGGGATCCCCTTCTCCGACCCGCTGGCGGACGGCCCGACCATCCAGGGAGCGGCCCTGCGCGCCTTCGCCGCGGGGGTAACCCCGGCGCAGTGCTTTGAGATGCTGGCGGCGATCCGCCAGAAGCATCCGACGATCCCAATCGGCCTGCTGATGTACGCCAACCTCGTCTTCAGCCCGGGTATCGATGAGTTCTATGCCCAGTGCGCCCGCGTCGGCGTCGACTCGGTGCTGGTAGCCGACGTGCCGGTGGAAGAGTCCGCCCCGTTCCGCCAGGCGGCGATGCGCCATAACATCGCGCCAATTTTCATTTGCCCGCCCAATGCGGATGACGATTTACTGCGCCAGATCGCCTCTTATGGCCGCGGCTACACCTATCTGCTGTCGCGCGCCGGGGTGACGGGAGCGGAAAATCGCGCTGCGCTGCCGCTGCACCATCTGGTGGAGAAGCTGGCGGAATATCACGCTGCGCCGCCGCTGCAGGGCTTTGGCATCTCCGCGCCGGAGCAGGTGAGCGCCGCCATTGACGCCGGGGCCGCCGGGGCGATCTCCGGTTCCGCCATCGTCAAAATCATCGAACGTCATCTTGATGAGCCGCAAACCATGCTCGACGAGCTGAAAGCCTTCGTCCGGAGCCTGAAGGCGGCGACCAAAACCGCCTGACCGTCAGCCGCCTGGCATCGCGCCAGGCGGCGATTTCCTCGCGTTAGCTCCCCTTCCATGTCATCTTGCACGCCTGCACATCAGACTGAACGATGATCGACACCTTGACGCCAGGCGATGCGCTTTAACGTGGAAATTGATGGCGGGCGGATACCGAAGATTTGCACCATGTTGAGAGTAAAAATATCGCTCTCCCTGGTACAGGAGAGCGATAGGTCAGGCAATCAATATTGCCCGAATATCATTGACGTTGGTTAACGTTGGGCCGGTCATTACCAGGTCATCGAGCGCATGAAAATAGCTATAGCTATCGTGTACATCAAGATAACTAGCCGCATTTAGACCACCCATTTTGCCGCGTGTTAGCGTGTCCGGGAATACCAGCGCACCTGCTGCATCTTCCGTTCCGTCGATACCATCACTGTCGCCAGCGATTGCCCATATACCGCTTTCTCCCTGCAACGCACAGGCCAGACTGAGCGCAAATTCAGTATTACGACCCCCTTTCCCGTGCTGACCCTGACTTACCGTCACGGTGGTTTCGCCCCCCGACAATAGCACTGCCGGACCGGAAACCGGATGACCATATTGCTTCACGGATTTAGCAATCCCGGCCATAACAATGGCCACTTCACGACTTTCGCCTTCTAACGCATCGCCGAGAATAAGCGGCGTAAGTCCGTGTCTGCACGCAGCCAGCGCGGCAGCCTGCAAAGCCAGCTGCGGCGTGGCAATGAGTTTTACTTCGCTGTTCGCTGTGCTTTCAACCGGGCCTGCCGGCTGGCTTAGCAGTTTATGAACAGGTTCCGGGGTCTGAATACCGTAGCGCTGAAGTACCCGAAGCGCATCAAGCGGCGTGCTGTCATCGGCGACAGTAGGACCTGATGCCACATCTGCCGGGTTATCCCCCGGCACATCGCTGATAATCAGTGACACAATACGGGCCGGTTGCGCTATTCTTGCCAGCTTGCCGCCTTTCACCGCGGAGAGATGACGACGTACCAGATTCATCTCTTTGATATTGGCACCGCTGTGCAGTAGCGCGCGGGTAATGGCCTGCTTATCTTTCAATGTTAATCCTGGTGCGGGCAGCGCCATCAACGCCGACCCGCCACCGGAAATGAGCGCCAGCACCAGGTCATCAGAGGTCAATCCGCGCAGCGCTTCCACAATCAGCATTGCGGCAACTTCGCTCATCGAATCCGATACCGGATGAGCAGCCTCGATAATGCGGATGCGACCAGCAGGCACCGCGTAACCGTAACGCGTCACCACCACGCCAGACACATCCACATCCGGCCAGGCTGCATCCACAGCCGCTGCCATTGCCGCCGAGGCTTTACCGGCACCGATTACCACGCAGCGGCCACGCGGTTTTTCCGGCAGGTTAGACAGGATCGCAGGCCCGGCTCGGGCGCTGTCGACAGCATGCTGAAAAATATCCTGCAGGATCTCTGCAGGCTGTTCATTTATCATGGTTATACGGTCTCGGCGATATTTGCTCTGGCTTCAATAAATTCCACTACAGCGCGGGTGACGTCCGCGGTACTGGCCGTTCCACCGACATCTGGCGTCAGAATGCCTTTCTCACAAACATATTCGATACTTTCCATAATCAGCGCCGCGGCGTTACGCTCTCCCAGATGATCAAGCATCTGTACCGCAGTCCAGAAGGTTGCTATCGGGTTAGCAATGCCTTTGCCGGTGATATCAAAAGCTGAACCATGGATAGGTTCGAACATGGAAGGGAAGCGGCGTTCCGGATCAATATTGGCGGTCGGCGCTACGCCCAGACTGCCCGCCAGCGCGCCGGCCAGATCGGAAAGGATATCGGCATGCAAATTGGTGGCAACGATGGTATCCAGGGTCTGGGGATGCAGCGTCATGCGGTGCGTCATCGCATCGACCAGCATCTTGTCCCACTGCACATCCGGGAATTCCTGCGCCACCTCGGCGGCAATCTCATCCCACATCACCATTCCGTGGCGCTGGGCGTTGGATTTAGTCACCACGGTCAGCAGTTTACGTGGACGAGACTGCGCCAGTCTGAAGGCATAGCGCATAATGCGAGTAACCCCGACGCGGGTGAAGATGGCCACCTCGGTGCCGACTTCTTCCGGTAAGCCACGGTGTGCACGGCCGCCGTTACCGGAATACTCACCTTCGGAGTTTTCGCGCACAATCACCCAGTCAAGATCGCCGGGCCCGCGGTTGCGCAGCGGTGAGGTGACACCCGGCAGGATTTTGGTTGGACGCACGTTGGCGTACTGGTCAAACCCCTGGCAAATTGGCAGGCGCAGACCCCAGAGTGTGATGTGGTCAGGGACATCCGGTGCGCCCACCGCGCCGAAGTAAATGGCATCAAATTTTTTTAGTGTGTTCAGCCCTTCTTCCGGCATCATCACGCCATGTTTTTTGTAATAGTCCGACCCCCAGTCAAAGGTCTCCACATCAAACTTCAGCTGCGGATCGTGGCGTGTCAGTGCATGCAGCACTTCAACACCTGCCGAGATGACTTCAGGACCAATACCGTCGGCAGGTATGGCGGCAATTTTATAGTTACGCATAGTAAATTCTCCGGTTAATGAGTATGAGGATGAGTGAGTTCTGCCGTTTGCGGTTTACCCGCCCTGGCAGAAAGGATCAGGACAATGAGGGCCGAAATAGCCAGCAGTCCGGCGACAAAGTACAGGCCCCAGGTGTAGCTACCGGTCTGCTCGCGGATCACGCCAATCATCATCGGGCCGACAAAACCGCCCAGATTGCCGATGGAGTTAATCGTGGCAATACCCGCGGCCGCAGCCGGGCCGCTGAGGAACACGGTAGGCATACTCCAGAGGGGCGGTTTCGAGGCGCTGATGCCTGCGGTGACCAGGGTTAAGGCAACAATCACGGTAAACAGTGTGCTGACGTTACCGGCGTAAATCAGACCGGCTGCTGCCAGCAGGCAGGCACCAATCACATGCCAGCTGCGCTCTCTGGTGCGGTCAGAATGCCGCGCCCACAGGATCATGGCGATGACGCCGATGACCGCCGGGAAGGCGTTGAGGAAGCCAATCTCCAGTGAGGTAGCACCGAAGCTGCGGATGATTTGCGGGGACCAGATGCCAAGTGTGTACAAGCCGGCAGAAGTACCGAAATAGACCAGCGCCAGAGCCAGTACCCGCTTATCCGCCAGTCCTTTCCATGCGCTGCTGTGGTTCTGTTTTGCCGCCCGGGCCAGCTCCTCGGCCTGCATGGTGTTTTCCAGCCATGCACGCTCTTCGTCAGTCAGCCATTTGGCTTTGGCCGGACGATCGGTAAGAAAGAACAGAACCACAACGCCGAGTATCAGCGCTGGCAAGGCTTCCAGCACAAACATCCACTGCCAGCCGGCGTAGCCGAGAAAGCCATGCATCTCCAGCAGGGCGGCAGAAACAGGCGATCCCAATGCTGTAGAGAGCGGGGCTGCGGCCATAAAGATGGCGGTAACCTGCGCGCGTCTGGCTGCCGGGAACCAATAACTGAGATAAAGGATAATTCCCGGGAAGAAACCGGCTTCCGCTACACCGAGTAGAAAACGCAGAATGTAGAAGCTCGTCGTACCCTGCACAAAAGCCATGCAGCCAGAGACCAGGCCCCAGGTGATCATGACGCGGGCAATCCAGATGCGGGCACCTACTTTATGGAGAATTAAGTTTGACGGCACCTCAAACAGAAAGTACCCCAGGAAGAAGATGCCGGCGCCCAGCCCAAAAACGGTGGGTGAAAAACCCAGATCCTGATTCATGGTCAGGGCGGCAAAGCCAATGTTGACACGGTCGAGGAAGGCAATGAAGTACAGCAGCATGATGAAAGGAATAATGCGCAGGGTAACCTTGCGCATCACCTTCTTTTCGAGGTCGTTTTTCATGACGGATGCTCCATAGTGATGTAGGGTTGTTATCGTTTTGTAATAAACCCAGTATGAAGTTTTGAACCGCTTTATCATCGGCATGGCTTTATATAAATAATTTGCATAATCAGGTTTTGGTGAAAAAATGGATATAAATCAGCTACGTTGCTTTGTGGTATTGGGTGATGAGCTTCACTTCGGCCGTGCTGCCCGTAAACTTGAAATGATGCCTGCGTCACTGAGTCGCTTCATCAAACTGCTGGAAGATGATTTGGGGATAAGACTACTGAATCGATCGACCCGCAATGTGTCGCTAACGCCTGAAGGTGCCGCCTTTTTAAATGAGGCCAAAACGGTCATTGCTGATTTCGATGCGCTACGGCAGCGATTCCGGAAAAATAGCCTGTTGCAGAAAAGGACGTTGCGGATCGGAGCTATCGATAGCGCAGCCAAAGGATTACTTCCTGAACTGCTTAATCTTTTCGTCAGGCGTTTTCCGGAGGCAGACATTCATCTTACGGAAGATAAATCTCACAAACTTATCCCCCGACTCATTTCAGGATGGCTGGATGTGGTCTTTGTACGTCCGCCGGAACATATTGATGCCACGCTGACAACACGTTTTATCGCCAATGAAACCTGCGTGCTCGCCGTGCCCGCTAACCACCGCCTGGTCAGTTATGACGAAGTCAGTATCGATGACTTCCGACACGAGCCGGTTATCGTGCCGGAAAGAGGCACCCGGCGTCACAGCCATGACCTGACAATGAATATTTTCAAGGAGGGTGGCAGCATGCCTGTCATCGCGCAGTATGCCGAAGAGAAGCAGACTATCCTGAGTTTTGTTGCCGCTGGACTGGGCATTGCTCTGGTGCCTGCGTCATATAAAGATATGAATGCGGACGGCGTGAAATACCTTAAGCTCGCGCCCACAAAACATATCGAAGGCCTTCCCCTCAGCGCGATGTGGCATCAGGGAAATAACACTATCTATTTGCGATCCCTACTGGAGATACTCTCCGACAATATCGACGAGCTGACCCGTGATTTGTGACGGAAAAAGATGATTGTTGCGCCGGGGCGGCAACACGCGAGAATTTAGTTCGGTTGCTTACAGGCGAGCCCCTGGGCTTCCAGTTTCTTCACCTGGCGACTGACGGTGGTGTAATCGCGCCCTAAATGATCCGCCAGCTCACCCCCCACCGGCCATGACGCCCTACCGCCATCAGCAGCGGAAACAGCATCTGTTCCAGCTGGACGCCAGCCGCCTGGAGGTTCTGCTCATCGCGCACCGGCTGGTTCATCACGCTGATGCTATCCAGCAGCGCACGGTCTTTACCCTTGGATAAAAATCGCTTCCGCACAAAAGATGGGGTTGATATCTTAAATGAGAAATATTATCTTTCTCATTACTGAATAGTTGAGTAAATAACTCAGGTATTCAGTACGACATTGCTCACATTGCTTCCAGTATTTTTGCCCGCACTTGTGCGGGCTTTTTTTTACTCACAACACACCTCACGCACCAGCTGCCACAGCCGGCGGTCAAGCCGCAGGGGCTGCTGGGCGTGATGTCCTCCGGCCAGGGCAGTCTGACGAACAATCTCGGCGGCCAGCGGGAGCTCTACCGCGGAAGTAAAGCCGCGCTGAATATGTTCATGCGCAGCTTCGCCGCTCGCCCCACCTCGGCCTGCCACCCGCTGGTAGTGATGGCTCCGGGATGGATCCGCACCGAGCTCGGCGGGGCCGACGCCCCCTGACCATCGAAGAGACCATCCCATGCCTGGTGAACGTCCTGCTCGACAAGCAGCGGCGCCCGGGACTGGAGTTTCCGGATTACCAGGGCCGCACGGTGCCCTGGTAAGCCCGCCGGGACGCCTGCCTCCGGGCGTCCTCCGGCGCCCGCCCGGCGTCATCGATCCCAGATCACCACGCCATGTACCGCTTTGTCCCGCCGCCTTTGCCGAGCTAATTCGCCTTTTTTGTTCAAAATTTATGAAATTTGTAAACGGTGGTGAAGAAATCAGTTTAAACGTCAACTTTTCTGTGTAAATATTAAGGCGAATGATAACTATTCTTTTTATCATTTATAGAGTCACGCCGGGTCAGCGCAAGCCAGACGACGAATAACGTCGCTTTTGCGCGGCGTGATATGTGCGAATAACTAAAAATAAGCCTGCATTTATCATGGAAAAAAACGCTTCTCTGCCGTTTGGCAGTTTCAACTCATTGGCATTGTTTACGGGTCTGTGTCTGGGGGCCGCGCCGGCAACCGGCATGGCAGCGGAAAAATCAGTCAAAAATAATGAAGAGACGCTGGTGGTGGAAGCCGCCCCGCCTTCGCTTTATTCTCCCGGGGCCTCCGCCGATCCCAAGTTTAATAAACCGCTGGTGGATACCACTCGCACCATCACCGTGATCCCCGAACAGGTCATTAAAGATCAGGGCGTCACCAACCTGACTGACGCCCTCAAGAACGTCCCTGGCGTCGGGGCGTTTTACGCCGGGGAGAATGGCAGCTCAACCACCGGGGACGCCATCTTTATGCGCGGCGTGGACACCTCCAACAGTATTTATGTGGACGGCATTCGCGATATCGGCAGCGTGACGCGGGATACCTTCAATACCCAGCAGGTGGAAGTCATCAAAGGGCCCGCCGGCACGGACTATGGCCGCAGCGCCCCCTCCGGCTCGATCAATATGATCAGCAAACAGCCGCGTCTTGACTCCGGGATCGACGGTTCGGCCAGCATCGGCAGCGCCTGGTCGCGCCGGGGTACTCTTGATCTTAACCAGGCCTTCGGCGACAACGCCGCGTTTCGCCTCAACCTGATGGGCGAAAAAACCCACGACGCCGGCCGGGATAAAATTGAGAACGAGCGCTACGGCATCGCTCCGTCGCTGGCCTTTGGCCTCGATACGCCCACCCGTCTGTATCTGAACTATCTCCACGTCCGGCAGAACAACACCCCGGATGGCGGGATCCCCACCGTCGGCCTGCCGGGCTATTCAGCGCCTTCGCCGAAGTATGCCGCGCTCAATTCCGCCGGTAAGGTCAATACCAGCAATTTCTATGGCACCGACTCCGATTATGATAAATCCACCACCGACAGCGGCACCCTGCGCTTCGAACACGATCTGACGGACAATACCACCGTGCGCAATACCACCCGCTGGTCGCGGGTGAAGCAGGAGTATCTCCTGACTGCGGTGATGGGCGGCGCGAGCAATATCACTGCCCCCGACATCAATGACGTCAATACCTGGAGCTGGTCACGGCTGGTTAATACCAAAGATGTCAGCAACCGCATTCTGACCAACCAGACCAATATCACCTCGACCTTCAATACCGGCTCGATAGGCCATGACGTTAGCGCCGGCGTGGAGTTTACCCGGGAAAACCAGACCAACTATGGCGTCAACGCCCTGACCGCCCCGGCAGTGAATCTCTATCATCCGGTGAGCAGCCTGTCGATTGGCGGGCTGGACAGAAACGGGGCGAACGCCAACGGCCAGACCGATACCTTCGGCATTTATGCCTTCGATACGCTGGCGCTGACCGATCGGGTTGAGGTCAACGGCGGGCTGCGTCTCGACAGTTACCATACCAAATATGACAGCGCCACCGCCTGCGGCGGCAGCGGACGCGGGGCTGTCGCCTGCCCGCCAGGACAGTCGACCGGCAGCCCGGTCACCACAGTCGATACCGCCAAATCCGGTAACCTGGTTAACTGGAAGGCCGGGGCGCTGTATCGCTTAACCGAGCAGGGCAATATCTACGTCAACTATGCCATCTCGCAGCAACCGCCGGGGGGCAGCAGCTTCGCGCTGGCCGCCAGCGGCAGCGGCAACAGCGCCAACCGGACCGACTTTAAACCGCAGAAGGCGAAATCCAGCGAGCTGGGTACCAAGTGGCAGATCCTCGACAAGCGCCTGCTGCTCAGCGCGGCGTTATTCCGTACCGATATTGAAAACGAAGTGGCCGCTAACGATGACGGAACCTGGTCGCAATACGGCAAAAAGCGCGTGGAGGGGTATGAGCTCTCCGCGACCGGGAACCTGACCCCGGACTGGACGATCATCGCCGGCTACACCCAGCAGCATGCCAAGGTGACAGAGGGGCAGAATGTGGCGCAGGATGGCTCTTCCGCGCTGGCCTACACCCCGAAACATGCCTTTACGCTGTGGACGCAGTATCAGGCCACCAGCGATTTGTCCGTCGGCGGCGGCGTGCGCTATGTCGGAAGCCTGCGCCGGGGCAGCGATGGCGCGGTGGGTACCCCGGATCATACCGAGGGCTACTGGGTCGCCGACGCCAAACTGGGCTATCGGGTCAACAGCAACCTCGATCTGCAGCTCAATATGTACAACCTGTTTGATACCGATTACGTGGCTTCGATCAACAAGAGCGGCTATCGCTATCATCCGGGCGAACCCCGTACCTTTATGCTGACGGCGAACGTCCATTTCTGAGTCTGTACGTGGGGCCATCGCGCCCCACCTTTTTGAGAGGACACCGCAATGATGTATCACATTCCTGACGTGCTAACGGCGGACCAGGTGGCTGAATATGCCCGCCTGCTGGCGCAGGCCGAATGGGTTGACGGGCGGGTTACCGTCGGCAGCCAGGGGGCGACCGTCAAACAAAACCAGCAGATCGATACCCGCACGCCGCTGTACGCCCGTCTTCAGGGCGCCGTACTCGACGCGCTGCGCGGCCATCCGCAGTTTTTTTCCGCCGCGCTGCCGCGGACGATTTCCGCACCGTTGTTTAATCGCTACGGGCCGGGGGAGACCTACGGCTTTCATGTCGATGGCGCGGTGCGTCAGAACGGCGAAGCGGGCTGGATGCGGACCGATTTATCGGCGACGCTGTTTCTCTGCGAACCGGAAAGCTATGAAGGAGGCGAACTGGTCATTGAAGACACCTATGGCCAGCATCGGGTGAAGCTCCCGGCCGGGCATCTGGTGCTCTATCCCGCCAGCAGCCTGCACTGCGTCACCCCGGTCACCCGCGGCGTACGCCAGGCCTCTTTCCTGTGGATCCAGTCGATGGTCCGCGACGATAAGCAGCGCGCGATGCTCTACGACCTGGACCGCACGATCCAGTCGCTCAAAACTCGCTTTGGCGACGGAGAAGAGGTGCTCTCCCTGCTCAATATGTATCACAACCTGCTGCGCCAGTGGACGGAAGTGTGATCCGCAGGCGAAGGGGTATCGCAGGGAGGAGTGAGGAGGAACAAACTGGCCGTCCGCTGGCCAGTTTGCAGCAGGCGTTAGAACCGATAGCCTGCGGAGAACATAAACACCCACGGATCCAGGCGGGTGCTGACTTTCTGGTCCACGCCGTTGGCTTTGAATTTCACATCGGTATCGATATCCATGTACCACACCGACATATTCAGCAGCCAGTCACGGTTAATCAGGTAATCGAGGCCGACCTGCCCCGCCGCGCCCCAGGAGTCCTTCAGGCTCAGATCGGAAAGCCCGGCCGCCTTGCCGTTATCGTTAAAGTCTTCATTAAAGAAGGTGGTGTAGTTAATCCCCGCCCCCACGTACGGGCGTACCTTGCTTTGCGCATCGCCAAAGTACCACTGCGCCATCAGGGTGGGTGGCAACTGATGGACGGTGGCGATGGTGCCGGTTGGCCCGGTACCAACCTTATGGCGGAAGGGCGTTGCCGCCAGCAGTTCCACGCCGATGTTATCGGTCGCCATATAGGTAAAGGTTAAACCCAACTGAGTGTTGTTACTGACGTTGAAACCGCCAAGGCTGCCTAACACATTGTCAGAGCCCTCCGTCGGTCGGACGGTGGCGGTCCCGGCGCGAATGAAAAATTCACCCGCTTCATGCGCCCAGACGCTGCCGGTGGAAAGAGTGCTTAGAATTAATGCCGCCGCTGCTAACTTCTTCATGTCCACTTCCTCATTATGGTTTTTCAGCGCGGCCAAATATACCTATAACGAGTTACGTTTGATCTGTTTTAGATCACACTAAAACCTTAGATTTAACATTTATTGATCCAGATTAATTTTTGATACCGATCGCAATACGCTGAATCCTTCGCACATCAATTTTCACTTTTCGCGAAAAAAATTATTTCTGCCCCTCTTGCCGCCGCTGAGGCGGCTGGATAAGTTAACTGCCGACAATCTGTGTTGATGCGTTTTTTTCAGGTGTAATTATGAGTGAAATCAACCCGTGCATGACGTGCGGTGCCTGTTGTGCGTATTTTCGTGTCTCTTTCTACTGGGCGGAAGCCGACGACGCGGGCGGCCTGGTGCCCTCCGCGCTGACCGAGCCGCTAACCCCTTTCCTGCGCTGCATGAGCGGCACCAACCAACGCCAGGGCCGCTGCGCGGCGCTATCGGGCGAAATCGGCGACGCTGTCCACTGCACTATCTATGAAAACCGTCCCTCGCCATGTCGCGAATTCGCCATGTCCGGGGAAGATGGCGAGGAAAACGACGCCTGCAACCGGGCGCGAGCGCGCTATGGCCTGCCGCCATTGCGGCCTCTTTACAAAGATATACCTGCCCTGACCGGCGCAGAGAGTGCTACGACGGAACGATTTGCGGTACAATCGCCGGCTAGTTAACACCTGCGACACTCAAGGAGAATGCATGTCTATCACGGCGAAGTCCGTCTACCGTGACACGGGGAATTTTTTTCGTAATCAGTTCATTACCATTTTGCTGATTGCGCTGTTGTGCGCGTTCATTACGGTAGTACTTGGCCATGCCTTTTCACCCAGCGACGAGCAGCTGTCGATACTCAGCGAAGGCGACAACCTCGCCGGTAGCGCAGGCCTGTTCGAGCTGGTGCAGAATATGACGCCGGAGCAGCAGCAGGTTCTGCTGCGCGCCTCGGCGGCATCGACCTTCTCGGGTCTGGTGGGCAATGCGATCCTCGCCGGCGGCGTCCTGCTGCTCATCCAGCTGGTCTCTGCCGGTCATCGCGTCAGCGCTCTGCGCGCTATCGGCGCCTCGGCGCCGGTGCTGCCGAAGCTGCTGCTGTTGATCCTCTTCACCACCTTCCTGGTGCAGATGGGGATGATGTTAGTGCTGGTGCCCGGCGTCCTGTTGGCCATTGTGCTGGCCTTTGCGCCGATCATGCTGGTGCAGGACAAAATGGGCATCCTCAGCGCCATGCGCAGCAGCATGCGTCTGGCCTGGGCCAATTTGCGGCTGGTGGCGCCGGCCATTATCGGCTGGCTGGTGGCGAAAACCCTGCTGCTGCTGTTCGCTTCCAGCTTTGCCGTGCTGACGCCGAACGTCGGCGCGGTGGTCATCAACACCATCAGCAACCTGATTTCCGCCCTGTTGCTGATCTATTTATTCCGCGTGTATATGCTTATCCGTAGCTAATTTTAACCTGGACCGGGAAATTTCCCGGTCCGTCCTGACAGACGGGATCGATGTATGAAGCAGTTTCTGGATTTTTTACCGCTGGTGGTCTTCTTCGCCTTCTACAAGCTTTACGATATCTACGCCGCTACCACGGCGCTGATTGTGGCGACCGCCATCGTGCTGATCTACAGCTGGGTGCGCTACCGTAAAATCGAAAAAATGGCGCTGATCACCTTCGTGCTGGTGGCCGTCTTCGGCGGATTAACGCTCTTCTTCCACAATGATGAGTTTATTAAATGGAAGGTGACGGTGATCTATGCGCTGTTCGCCGGCGCGCTGCTGTTCAGCCAGTGGGTAATGAAAAAGCCGCTTATCCAGCGTATGCTGGGTAAAGAGCTGACCCTGCCGCAGCAGGTCTGGTCGCGTCTAAACCTGGCGTGGGCGGCGTTTTTTATCCTTTGTGGGCTGGCTAATATCTATATCGCCTTCTGGTTGCCGCAGAATATCTGGGTTAACTTTAAGGTCTTCGGTTTAACCGCCCTCACGCTGGTCTTTACCTTGCTGAGCGGGATCTACATCTACCGCCATATGCCGCAGGACGACCACCACTAATCCCCCGGCAGCCTGCGCCCGCCTCCGCGGGCGCTATCCCCTATTCTCTCTCCGCCGTTTTCATAGTAGCATCCCGCTGATCGTCTTTGACCACAACAGAGTAGAGCATGACAACAACAGATCTCGCCCCGAAGGGCGAAATGGTTTTACGCACCCTGGCAATGCCGGCGGATACTAATGCCAACGGGGATATTTTTGGCGGCTGGCTGATGTCGCAGATGGATATCGGCGGCGCCATTATGGCCAAAGAGATCGCCCAGGGACGCGTGGTGACCGTGCGCGTGGATGGGATGACCTTTTTACGCCCGGTGGCCGTCGGCGACGTGGTGTGCTGCTATGCCCGCTGCGTGAAGCGCGGCAATACCTCGGTGACCATTAACATCGAAGTGTGGGTGAAAAAAGTCTCTTCAGAACCGATTGGCCAGCGCTACAAGGCGACGGAAGCGCTGTTTATCTACGTTGCCGTCGATAATCAGGGTAAACCACGCCCTCTGCCGGCGGAATAAGATGGCGCCCGGCTAACCGGGCACCTGGCTTAGAGAAAGCCCAGCAGCGAGAAGAAGAAGTAGCCGATGACAATTACGATCACCGGCAGCACGTACAGCGGGAAATACTGCACCAGGATCGTATGTCGCGGCACCACAATGCGTTCGGCGAGCTGCTCGCGAGTTAACCCTTCCGCGCCTTTCGCCTGCTCGAGGATCAGCTGATCCTCAATCCCCTCGCGGAGAAATTTCGCCTGCCGCGCCATCCGCGCGCCGGAGGCCTGCAGCGCCATACCGACGAACACCAGAATGAAGATAATCCAGAAGCCGATGTTCAGGCTGTGGTGAAAATCCGGCAGCGGTGAGTTGTACCAGAAAAAGTTCAGGAACGGCGTGTTAAAGCGCATCATCTCAATCATGACGTGCGCAAAATCCATCATTACCGCGTCAATGCCGGGTTTCTTTTCACTGTGCTCATACATAAATTTGAGGACAGAAATCAGCGTCGACAGCACGGCGGGAATAAAGATGACCCATCCCAAAATACGTTTGATGACCGCAATGCGTCCAGCTTGTTGGTACGTCATGAGTTCCCCTTGTTAAAGACGCGTTAGTGGTTCGCCTGCCGCCCGTTGCGTGGCGCAGGCGCTCCTCGCTTACCCGAATGTGTCGGGTATAAGTCTATCTTCCACGGCGAATTTCGCCCAATAACGCGCGGTATGATATACCATGAATGCCGATTCGTTTATCTGATTACGCAACAGGAGAAGGACATATGTCAGCGAAGCGCCGCATTGAGGCTGCGATTTTTGATATGGACGGGTTGCTGATTGACTCTGAGCCGCTTTGGGATCAGGCGGAGGTCGAGGTCATGGAGAGCCTGGGGGTGGATACCCGCCGCCGCGATGAACTGCCCGACCTGCTGGGTCTTCGAATCGACCTGGTGGTGGATCTGTGGTACGCGCAGCAGCCGTGGCGCGGCGTGGACCGCGCGGAAGCCACCGCGCGCATTATCCGTCGCGCCATTGAACTGGTGGAAGCCTCACGTCCGCTGCTGCCGGGGGTGCGCGAGGCGGTGACCCTGTGTAAAGCCCAGGGGTTGAAGGTTGGGCTGGCCTCAGCCTCGCCGCTGGTGATGCTGGAGAAAGTGCTCAATATGTTCGAGCTGCGCGATCAGTTTGATGCCCTCGCCTCGGCGGAGCATCTGCCCTGGAGCAAACCGCACCCGCAGGTGTATCTCAACTGCGCCGCCGCCCTCGGGGTCGACCCACAGCGCTGCGTCGCGCTGGAGGACTCGGTCAACGGCATGATCGCCAGCAAAGCTGCGCGCATGCGCGCTATCGTGGTGCCGGAAGCGGAGAACAGCCGCGACCCGCGCTTTGTGCTGGCGGACGTCAAGCTGCCGTCACTGCAGGCCCTGACCGTCGAGGCGCTGCTCGGGTAAGGCCGCTGGCGGCTGACGCGATCGCCGTCACGCCGCCGGCAATAAAAAACAAAACAGCGTTTCATTTTAATTGTAATTTTGTTTTCCTGCCTCTATGCTGGGCACAGGTGGCGTCATCGTACGCCTGAAGATCAGCACGCAGAGGTGAATATGGTACTGAACGCCTTCGACCTGACGGGTAAGGTCGCCATCGTGACCGGTTGCGATACCGGCCTGGGACAGGGAATGACGCTGGGCCTGGCGCAGGCCGGATGCGATATCGTCGGCGTCAACCGCAAAATTCCCCACGACACGGCCGCGCAGGTTGAGGCGCTGGGCCGCCGCTTTCATGCCATTCAGGCGGATCTCAGCCATCAGGATGATATGACCGTTCTGGTCGACCAGGCGGTAGCAGCGATGGGCCGGGTCGATATTCTGGTTAACAACGCCGGGATTATCCGCCGCCATGACGCCCTGACCTTCACGGAAAGCGACTGGGACGCGGTCATCGATCTGAATTTGAAAGCGGTTTTCTTCCTCTGCCAGGCGGTCGCCAGGCAGTTCATTCGCCAGGGTGAAGGCGGGAAAATTATTAACATCGCCTCGATGCTCTCGTTTCAGGGCGGGATCCGCGTCCCCTCTTATACCGCCTCGAAAAGCGGCGTGCTGGGCCTGACCCGCCTGCTGGCCAACGAATGGGCTGGTCAGGGTATCAACGTCAACGCCATTGCGCCCGGGTATATGGCCACTAATAACACCCAGGCGCTGCGCGAAGATGAAGAGCGTAACCAGGCAATCCTTGAGCGTATCCCCGCCGGTCGCTGGGGGGTGCCGGGTGACCTGCAGGGGCCGGCGGTGTTTCTCGCCTCGTCCGCCGCCGACTATATTCATGGCTATACCCTGGCCGTCGACGGCGGATGGCTGGCGCGCTGAGAATTTGTGACAAAGAGTTACACCGTCACCTCTTCCGTGCACTGTATAAAAACCCTATACTGTATGAATCGACAGTTTAGGGTGTGTTATCATGACGGCGGAAGGCCATCTCTTCTTTTCAATCGCCTGCGCAGTATTTGCCAAAAACGCAGAGTTAACGCCGGTGCTGGCGCAGGGCGACTGGTGGCATATTGTGCCCTCCGCGGTCTTGACCTGCCTGCTGCCGGACATCGATCACCCAAAGTCGTTTCTTGGCCAGCGGCTGAGCTGGATCTCCAGGCCCGTGGCGCGGGCCTTTGGCCACCGCGGCTTCACCCACAGCCTGCTGGCGGTGTTTGGCGCGCTGACGCTATTCTACCTCAAGGTGCCTGACAGCTGGATTGTCCCGGCGGACGCCCTCCAGGGCCTGGTGCTGGGCTATCTCAGCCACATTCTCGCCGATATGCTCACCCCCGCCGGAGTGCCGCTGCTATGGCCGTGTCGCTGGCGCTTCCGGCTGCCGATCCTTGCGCCGCGCAAAGGCAACCAGCTGGAGCGCGCCTTATGCATGGCGCTGTTCGTCTATGCCGTCTGGATGCCGCAGACGCTGGCGGACAACAGCGCGATACGCTGGTCTTCCGGGGTGATTAATTCCCTGCAGATCACCTTCAATCGCTTCATAAGTCACCAGAGTGGGCGATAAACCGGCAGAAAACGCCATTTGGTTATAACCCATTCCATTTGAATATAAGTCCTTGATAACGCCTTCTGCTAACCTTGCGGTCATAAGAGCTGGTTATCCACCAGCCCAGGTTATAAAAATATCAGGAGAACGGGGATGAACTTTCCATTAATAGCGAACGTAGTCGTGTTCGCCGTATTGCTGTTTGCGCTGGGGCAAACTCGCCATAAACAGTGGAGCCTGGCCAGGAAGGTCCTGGTCGGCCTGGCGATTGGCGTGATCTTCGGTCTGGCGCTACAGCTGATCTATGGGTCTGACAGCCAGGTGCTGAAAGATTCCATCCAGTGGTTCAATATCGTCGGCAACGGTTATGTCCAGCTGCTGCAAATGATCGTTATGCCGCTGGTCTTCGCATCAATCCTTAGCGCGGTGGCCCGCCTGCACAATGCCTCGCAGCTGGGGAAAATCAGCTTCCTGAGCATCGGTACTCTGCTGTTCACCACCCTGATCGCCGCCCTGGTTGGCGTGCTGGTGACCAACATGTTCGGCCTCACCGCCGAGGGGCTGGTCCAGGGCAGCGCGGAGACCGCCCGTCTGAACGCCATTCAGAGCAACTATGTGGGTAAAGTGGCCGATCTCAGCGTCCCGCAGCTGATCCTCTCCTTCGTGCCGAAGAACCCGTTTGCTGACCTCACCGGGGCTAACCCGACCTCGATCATCAGCATCGTCATTTTCTCGGCGTTCCTCGGCGTCGCAGCCCTGAAGCTGCTGAAAGAGGATGTGGAAAAAGGCCAGCGCGTACTGACCGCCATCGATACCCTGCAGGGCTGGGTGATGAAGCTGGTTCGTCTGGTAATGCAGCTGACCCCTTACGGCGTGCTGGCGCTGATGACCAAAGTGGTTGCCGGGTCGAATCTACAGGATATCATCAAGCTTGGCGGCTTCGTGGTGGCCTCGTACATCGCGCTGGGCATCATGTTTGTCGTTCACGGCCTGCTGCTGGCGATTAACGGCATCAGCCCGCTGAAGTACTTCCGTAAAGTCTGGCCGGTGATCACCTTCGCCTTCACCAGCCGCTCCAGCGCCGCCTCCATTCCGCTGAACGTGGAAGCGCAGACCCGTCGTCTCGGCGTACCGGAGTCGATTGCCAGCTTCTCCGCCTCCTTTGGCGCCACCATTGGTCAGAACGGCTGCGCCGGTATCTACCCGGCCATGCTGGCGGTGATGGTCGCACCGACCGTAGGCATCAACCCGCTGGATCCGATGTGGATTGCCACCCTCGTGGGCATCGTCACCGTCAGCTCGGCGGGCGTCGCCGGAGTGGGCGGCGGGGCCACCTTCGCCGCGCTGATCGTCCTGCCGGCGATGGGCCTGCCGGTGACCCTCGTGGCGCTGCTGATCTCCGTCGAACCCCTGATCGATATGGGGCGTACCGCGCTGAACGTTAACGGTTCCATGACCGCCGGGACGCTGACCAGCCAGTGGCTGCGCCAGACGGACAAGTCGATTTTCGATAGCGAAGAAGAGGCCGAACTGGCACATCGCTAAACGGTAAGCACAAAAAAACCGCTGATAATCAGCGGTTTTTTTATTTCTGCAGCAGATTCAGGCTTCAATCTCACCTTCCTGACGCACCTGGTTAGCCCAGCGCTGCGCCGACTCCGGCACGCTGAACGCCGGTGAACGGCGGAAATGCTCCCCCATCAGCAGAAAGGCGACATACTTCCCGCGCAAAATCCAGACATCGCGAAAATGGTCCATTTTCACGGCATGTTCCGGGGGCGCAGGCTCCACGCGCGGCACGTAGCTAATGACAGGGCGATTTTGTTGGCGCAATGGTTTCATAACAAATGGATTCACTAAGCAAAGCGGGAAACAGAAACCTCTATCATAGCCGATCGTGGCCCCGTTCGTCGCCCCCCTGCCGCCGATGCGCATTTTAGGATAACTCCCTGCCCCCTCGTCGGGCGCAGCCAGCGTAATGTTCTATAGTTAGAAGGGTTTTGGTTTATCAACGACCACTTTTAGCAATGAAAGCAGGAGACGAGCAATGTCTGATAAGCACCCAAACCCGCACCACCAGCAGGCACCGGTTCACGGCAGCGAGGAAGCGCAGCCGGGTCTCGACTCGCTGGCGCCGGATGATCGGGAGTGGCGCCCCACGCCGAAACCGACCGCCCCTGGCGCTGAACCGACCGCCCCTGGCAGCCTGAAAGCGCCTGATACCCACAGCAGCAAACTTGACGCCCTGGAGCCGCAGCGCAAAGGCGGAGAAGACTATCCGCTGACCACCAACCAGGGCGTGCGCATTGCCGACGATCAGAACTCGCTGCGCGCCGGCGCCCGCGGCCCAACGCTGCTGGAAGATTTCATTCTGCGGGAGAAGATCACCCACTTCGACCATGAGCGAATTCCGGAGCGTATCGTACATGCCCGCGGCTCAGCGGCCCACGGTTACTTCCAGCCCTACAAAAGTCTGACAGCGTTGACCAAAGCCGATTTTCTCTCGGCAGCCGATAAAATCACCCCGGTCTTTGTGCGCTTCTCCACCGTGCAGGGCGGCGCGGGGTCGGCGGACACCGTTCGCGATATTCGCGGCTTCGCCACCAAGTTTTACACCGACGAGGGGATTTTTGACCTCGTCGGCAACAACACCCCGGTCTTCTTCATTCAGGACGCGCTGAAGTTTCCCGACTTTGTCCACGCCGTGAAGCCTGAGCCCCACTGGGCCATCCCCCAGGGACAAAGCGCTCACGACACCTTCTGGGACTACGTTTCCCTGCAGCCGGAAACGCTGCACAACGTGATGTGGGCGATGTCCGATCGCGGCATCCCGCGCAGCTATCGCACCATGGAAGGCTTCGGGATCCACACCTTCCGCCTGATCAATGCCGAGGGCAAAGCCACCTTTGTTCGCTTCCACTGGAAACCGGTCGCCGGCAAGGCGTCGCTGGTGTGGGATGAAGCGCAGAAGCTGACCGGCCGTGACCCCGATTTTCATCGCCGCGACCTGTGGGAGGCCATTGAAGCCGGGGACTACCCGGAATTTGAGCTCGGGCTGCAGCTGATCCCCGAGGAGAACGAATTTGATTTTGACTTCGACCTGTTAGATCCCACCAAGCTGATCCCTGAGGCGCTGGTGCCGGTGCAACGGGTCGGCAAAATGGTCCTCAACCGCAACCCGGACAACTTCTTTGCCGAGAACGAACAGGCGGCCTTCCATCCCGGGCATATCGTACCGGGCATCGATTTCAGCAACGATCCGCTGCTGCAGGGACGTCTCTTCTCCTACACCGATACGCAGATTAGCCGCCTCGGCGGACCGAATTTCCATGAAATCCCGATCAACCGGCCAACCTGCCCGTACCACAACTTCCAGCGCGACGGTATGCACCGGATGGAGATTGACACCAACCCGGCCAACTACGAACCCAACTCGATCAACGACAACTGGCCGCGCGAGACGCCGCCAGCCGCCAAACGCGGCGGTTTCGAGTCCCTTGCCGAGCGCGTCGACGGCGAGAAGATCCGCCAGCGCAGCCCTTCATTCGGCGAATATTACGCCCAGCCGCGTCTGTTCTGGCTGAGCCAGACGCCGATTGAGCAGCAGCATATTATCGATGGCTTCAGCTTCGAGCTCAGCAAAGTGGTCCGCACCTGGATCCGCGAGCGGGTGGTCGATCACCTGGCCCATATTGATACCCGGCTGGCGGAAGCGGTCGGGGCGAATTTAGGTATTGAACTGAGCGATGAGCAGCGCAGCCTCACTCTGCCCTCCCCGGTCAACGGCGTGGAGAAAGATCCCACCCTCAGCCTCTATGCGGACGCCGAAGGAGATGTGAAAGGTCGCGTGGTGGCGGTGCTGCTCAATGAGCGTACCTCGGCGCAGGACCTGGTCCATCTCCTGCAGGCGCTACAGGCCCAGGGCGTGCACAGTAAACTGCTCTATTCGCGGATGGGCGAGGTCATCGCCGACGATGGTTCTCCCGTGCCGATCGCCGGCACCTTCGCCGGTTCCCCATCGCTGACGGTGGATGCCGTGGTGGTGCCCGGCGGCGACCTCAGCGCCCTGAGCCAGAGCGGCGATGCGCGCTACTACCTGCTGGAGGCCTATAAGCACCTGAAGCCGATCCTGCTGGCAGGCGATGCGCGGCAGTTAACGTCGGTTCTCCAGGTCCCGGCCCAGGGAGAAGAGGGCATCATCGTTACCGATGCTCTCGACACCCCGGCGGCAGATAAACTGCTCGCGCTGATGACGGCCCACCGGGTGTGGTCGAGAAGCCCAAAAATCGCCGCTATTCCGGCGTAGCAAAAAGCCCGGCACAGTGTGCCGGGCTTGACTCACTTTCCTTTCCCCCGTCGGGCTTACACGTCGCGGTAGGTTCCCAGGCGATAACCCCGGTCGGCCACCGCCGCTTTCAGCGAGGCAGAGGTCAGCACATCAAGCTCGCCCAGCCGCGGGTAGCAGTAGGCGCTGCCCATGATGGTCTGGTCGACAAAGGCCGGATGACACATCACCTCCAGCGAGCGCTCCTCGCGGGCGATTGAGGCGTCCAGCGTCTGCAGGAACAGCGCCTCAGAGACGGCTTCCCCGTAAAACTCGCTGCTGAAGCCTGCGCTGCTGCGCGCCGCCTGCTGATCGAGACCGCTCTGCGCCGCCACCTGGCGATCGATGCGCAACGCGATGCCTTTATCGCGGGCAAAAGCGGCGACGATGGGATAGATCGCGGCGATCATATGCACATGGTGATGGCTGTCGAGATGCGTCGGCTCATGGCCGAAGAGATCGATAAAACGACGGTACTGACACGCCAGCTCGTGGGCAATTTCCTCCAGCGGCAGGTTATCTTCTTCCGCCTGCTGCCAGATCCATTTGCCCAGCCGGCCGTCGCGGGTTAACCCCGGCATGGCCGACAGCGGTTCGCCCAGCGTCAGCACAAAGTGCATCCCGACCGCCAGCTCCGGCGTACTGCGGCTCAGCTGGGCGGCGTGGTCAATAGCCGCGCCGTTGACCAGCGCCGTAGTCGATGTCACCACGCCGTTGCGGCAGGCTTCGATAATGCCGTAGTTCTGCCCTTTACTGAGGCCGAAGTCGTCGGCGTTGACGATCAATACCCGTTCCATTTGCCGCTCCCGTTACGCTTTCAGTTTTTCGATCGTCGCCGCAAAGTTCGGCAGCCATTTTTCATGAGCCAGAATCATCTCCCGCGCCAGCTGCTCGGCGTCACGATCGGAATGGATCAGCGGGCTTAAGTTCAGCGCCAGCAGCACGTCGTTCAGCTCGCCGCTGATCGCCGCCTGGCTGGCCGCCACTTCAAACCCTTTGATGGTGTAGATAAGCCCCAGCACCTTCTCGTCGAAATGGGTGATGCGCGGCGTCGGCTTCGCGCCATCGCGACCTAAGGTGCAGCTCATCTCGACCGCCCAGTCCGCCGGGATATTATCGATATGGCCATGATGCGGGATATTTACATAGTGCTCAGTCTGCTTGTCGTTATAGATAGCGTTGATCACTTCGCAAGCGGCATCGGAGTAATAGGCGCCGCCGCGCTGCTCCAGCTCCTTCGGCTTGACCTTGAGATCCGGATTTTTATACAGCTCGAACAGCTGCTTCTCCACCTTCTGCACCACCTGGGCGCGCGCGCCGCCCTTATAGTACTCGCCCATCTCAATCGCCAGCATCTCTTTTGGCTTAAAGTAATAGAGCAGATAGGAGCATGGGATCAGGCGCAGGGAGCGGATCAGCCCCTCGCTAAACGGCAGGTCGAAGATATTTTTTACCGAGTTCGCGGTCAGGCGGCCGGAGGCAACGCCGTCCAGCAGTTCATCGAAGCGCGAGACGCCGTTAACCAGCACGTCGCGGACGAACACCAGGTGGTTCAGACCGAACAGGTCGATGTTCAGCTCATCGCTCGGGCTGAGCTGCAGCACGTCGGTGATGAACATCTTCATGCCGATGGGAATGTTGCACACGCCGATAAAGCGTTTGAAACTGGTGTGGCGATAGACCGCCTCGGTGACCATGCCCGCCGGGTTGGTGAAGTTAATGATCCATGCGTCCGGGCAGATCTCCTGCACATCTTTCACGATGTCGAAAATCACCGGGATGGTGCGCAGCCCTTTAAACAGCCCACCCGCCCCGTTGGTCTCCTGGCCAAGATAGCCGTGGCTCAGCGGGATGCGCTCATCTTTTTCACGCGCCTTCAGCTGGCCCACCCGCAGCTGGGTGGTAACGAAATCCGCGCCCTGCAGCGCCTCGCGGCGGTCCAGCGTTTTATAAACCTTCATCGGCACGCCGGCTTTTTCCACCATCCGCTCGCACAGCGCATGGATAATATCGAGCTTCTCCTGGCCCTCTTCCACATCCACCAGCCACAGCTCTGTCACCGGCAGTTCATGATAACGTTTCAGAAAACCTTCCAGTAATTCCGGGGTATAGCTGCTACCGCCGCCAATGGTGACGACTTTTAATTTCTGGCTCATTTTTTTCTCCCTTAGGCGCTGCGCCTGGGCGCAGGCAGCTCTCCGCATAAATGCGGACAGTTAACTTAAATTAGTTACGGTGTAAGCCGGGCGGCTAATACCGCGCGGGTTTAATTAATACTGGTCAAATGTTTGCGATAACTGCTCGGCGTAAACGAGGTCAGCTTTTTAAAGGTTTTAATAAACAGGCTCGGGCTGCTGTACCCTGATTCATAGGCAATATCCGTCACCGAATAGTTGGTAATTTCCAGCTGCTTTTTGGCAAAGTTAATACGGATATCGTTAATTATCTGCATCGGCGTTTTACCATAATAGCGCTGGGTCGCCCGGGTTAAATATTCCTGCGTTTTGCCCGATAGCCGAACCATATTCTCGAGGGCGCTCTCGCCAAACTCCAGTTTATCGTGCATGGCCTCAACGGTATTTTTTAACCATTGTGGAACGACGTCTGCAACTGGCTCTTCGCGATAGTGACGTAAACGGTTAATGACATAAAAGGAGACCAGCTCGATAAATTCGTCAAATTCCGTTTCGCGAAAATTGAGTGAGGCGATGACCGACTCAATATAGCCGAGAAAAGCGCTCTGCACGGCATAGACCTGCGACGCCACAAGGCCAAACGGCAGCAGCGGCAGATAGTGTTTCTCAAAGAAGCGCCTGCTGATGCCGACGTTAGGGATGCGCGTCGCACCAAATTCGTAGAAGCTCTGGTGGTGCGAGCCCATCGGGATAAAGACAAAATCCCCGCGCTCCAGCAGCACCCGTTTGCCATTGATCTCCTGGTAATAGCGCCCGGTTAATACGACGGTAAATTCGTAGTAATCATGCTGGTGGAGCCCGCTCACGCTTTCCGTTTTGTTATAGATGACCACATGAAAGTTCTTCCCGTTGAACAACTGCTGTTCTCTGGCGGTACTGATCTCGGTGGTCATCATCCTGGGCTGCCTCATCGTCGTGATGGCCTATTGTACCTTCTCGTGCAGCTCAATCAATTCCGCAACCAGCTCGCGGGCCAGCATGGAGGTCATCAGGTGATCCTGAGCATGCACCAGCACCAGGCTGACCTTCATTTTCCCTTCGCCCTCGTCGCTTTCGATAAGCTGGGTCTGCACGCGATGCGCCTCGCTCAGCGCCTGACGCGACTGCTCCATCATCGATTTCGCCGCGGCAAAATCCCCCTGCTTGGCCTGTTTTAGCGCGGCATAGGCCAGGCTACGGGCTTGTCCGGAGTTGATAATCAGCCCCATCACCACCTCTTCGAGGTCGTTTTCCGGGGTCTCTACCGCGTCGATGTTGTCCAGATCAAACATAATATTTCCCTCATTTCTCAGGCGGTACGGGACGCTGCCCGTACCGCGCGGTATCAGAATTTCAGTGCGTTGGCGATGTCTTCTTCGCTCTCTTCCTGCTCGATGACGGTCTGCGCTTTATTCGACAGCACCACAAACGGCAGGTAGACCAGGGTGGAGACGCCAAGGTTGAACAGGGCGACCAGCAGAGCGGCGACGCTGCCGTTACTGTTGAAGAACGCCCCCAGGCCAGTTGGCATGGTCCACGGCGCCAGGTTGGTCACCGGTGGGATAATCCCCAGGCTGTAGGCCGCGAGAGTAATGGCCGCCAGAATCGGCTGGACCAGCACGAACGGGATGAACATGACCGGGTTCATGATGATCGGCAGGCCAAACAGAATCGGTTCGTTAATCTGGAAGATGCCTGACGGCAGCGCCAGCTTCGCAACCTGACGATGGTCAGCGCGACGGGAAGCGATAAAGATGGCGATGATCAGACCCAGCGTCGCCCCGGAACCCCCCAGCAGGATGTAGGAGTCGAGCATCGGCTTGGCCCAGAAGTGGAACTGTTTACCCGCTTCGATCGCCGCATCAACCGATCCGTACTGGTTGTACAGCGCGATGTTTTCCAGCGCCCACGGCGTCATGATGCCGTTATCCAGCGCGGTCAGCGCCAGCGAACCATGCACCCCGAAGAACCACAGCAGGGAGTTGAAGATGACGTATGCCCAGCCGACCACGCTGCCCATCGCCGCCAGCGGCGTAGAGATGGAGTCCATGATGATCTGGTGGAAGTTGCTGCCGTAGCTCGACAGGGCCCACGAGATAATGCCGAAGATGGAGAGGATCAAGAAGCCAGGGATCAGCGCGGAGAAAGAGCGCGATACCGACCCCGGCACGCTGTCCGGCAGTCTGATCACCCAGTTGCGACGGATCACGAAGGTGAACAGCTCCGCGACGACCAGACCGATAATCATGCCGGAGATGATGTTCTGCCCGCCCAGCCAGTTGGCGCCGACGGCATAGGCTTCGCCCACGCTATACGGGGTCACGGTCATGAAGGCCGCGACCGCCAACAGGCCTGCGGCCATCGGGTCGACTTTGCGCTCTTCCGCCAGCGCGGAGCCAATAAAGAATGGCGCCATCAGCGACATAATGCCGAGGGTGCCGTTATAGACGTTACCGCCGATAGCCTTAAAACCGTTTAAGGTTTCAATGGTGGAGGCATCCAGGCGAATGCCCATGGAATAAAAGAAAGAGCCTTCGCCGAAGCTCAGAAAAACGTTGTTAATTAATACAAACATGGCCCCGGCGAGGGTCAACGGCATTAATTTAATGAATCCATTTTTAATCGCATTAATATGCGGCTGTTTTCCTATTTTCACTGCAAAAGGAAGGAGTACCTTTTCAAGCGAGTCGATCACTTTACTCATAGTCAATACCCTTAAAAGCCGCAATAAACTATTACGGCGATGATGTATGAAATTACTCTTTGACGGGAAAATAAACTCTTTATTCTTTGACGTCCGGCAACGGGATGCCGCCAGGCGTCAAAATATATCGAGTTTTAAAATTTAAAATTATTGTGCTGCAGCTTTCTTAATGGCCGCGACGGCGGCTTTCAATACCCCTAAACCATCCACCTTGCCATACAGAAGAGAATCGATGACTTCTACCGGTTTATTCGGCAGCAGGCGCTGAATTTCCGGTAACATATACGCAATTTGTGGCCCTAATAATACAACGTCGGCTTCCGGTCCCTTTTCACCCGCGAGAGTCTCAGGATAGGCTTCAATAATGACCGGGACTTCGTATTTTTCCGCCTGCGCCCGCATTTTGGAGACCAGCAGTGACGTGGACATGCCTGCCGAGCAGAACAGATAAATGTGTTTCTTTTCCATGAACGCTTCCTCAATGTGTGAGACCAGGGCCTTCAGTAACCGCTGAGAGCCGGTAAGACTGGTAACATCCGGTTAATTCTGTTTATGGGTTGAGTATACGGCAACCTGAGCCGTCGTGATAATTCCCTGTTGAACAGAATTGTCTCTCATTGACCTCCGGTTTTGACTACCCTCACATTTTCATCCAAATAATTCGCGCAATTAAATAAGCATCAGGACTCACAAAAAAGCCCGACCAGTGGTCGGGCTTACGTACAACTCAGTCAACAGTAGGGCGCTTACTTAGCGTTGCGCGGATCCGTATCATACTCAGCGCAGGTCTGGTAGCCGGAGTTCATCACGTGCCCCGTTTCGTCGAGGGCCACAAAGTAGGTCTCCACTTTACCATCTCGTTGACCGAGGATATAGGTCTGGCAGGTGCCGCGGGCATGGACCATCGTCACTTCCGTTGAAGGTTTGCCAGCGATCTGCATCACCTGCTCACGCGACATTCCTTTCTTCACATCTTTCACCACCGGCTGGGTAAACTGGTCTTTGGTACGATCGTAAGCGGTACAGCCCGCGAGTAAGGTTAACGCGACGGTGACGCCCAGTATTCCTGCTAAGCTTTTGTTCATTTTGGTTCCTCTCTTCCACTGTGTAACGATAAGCCTGGAATAAATAGTGTTATTTTTCAAGCCGAACAGCGAAATCATGTCTGATTGTGTTAATGCGTAAACAGGATTGACGCTCCGCCGAAGACCGGCGCTTCCTCCTGCGCGCGGGCATCTATAATGAAATCCTATGTCATTGATTGCCTTCTTTTCCGGCAGTCAAAACCCCGGTCCTTGTCGTTTCAGCGGCAAAGAGGTAGCTTTAAGCCAACAGGTTGCCAAACAGATTCACTTTCGGAGGGCGCGATGACGCTACAACAAGAGATTATTCAGGCGCTGGGCGCGAAGCCGCAGATTGATGCCGCAGGCGAGATCCGCCGCAGCGTCGATTTCCTGAAATCCTATCTGCAGACTTACCCTTTTATTAAATCGCTGGTGCTGGGTATCAGCGGCGGCCAGGACTCGACCCTGACGGGGAAACTGTGCCAGATGGCGATCAATGAACTGCGCGCCGAAACTGGCGACAGCAGCCTGCAGTTTATCGCCGTCCGTTTACCCTACGGCGTGCAGGCGGATGAGCAGGACTGCCAGGATGCCATCGCCTTTATTCAGCCTGACCGCGTGTTGACGGTGAATATCAAAGCCTCGGTACTGGCAAGCGAACAGGCCCTGCGCGAAGCGGGGATCGAATTGAGCGACTTCGTTCGCGGCAACGAAAAAGCCCGTGAGCGCATGAAAGCCCAGTACAGCATCGCCGGGATGACCAAAGGGGTGGTGGTCGGCACCGACCATGCGGCGGAAGCGATTACCGGCTTCTTCACTAAATATGGCGACGGCGGCACCGACATCAACCCGATCTTCCGCCTGAACAAACGTCAGGGCAAACAGCTGCTGGCCCATCTCGGCTGCCCGGAACATCTGTATAAGAAGCTGCCGACCGCCGATCTGGAAGACGATCGTCCCTCCCTGCCGGATGAAGTGGCGCTGGGGGTCACCTATGAGAATATCGACGACTATCTGGAAGGCAAAACGCTGGACCCCAGCATCGCCAAAACAATCGAAGGCTGGTATCTGAAAACCGAACACAAGCGTCGGCCGCCCATCACCGTCTTTGACGATTTCTGGAAAAAATAGTCCCTCCCTCGCCCCGGCCCGCGCCGGGGTTATTTTTTGCGCTTTTCGCCGCAAAAACCGCCTGCTATACTGGATAGATAGACAGTATCAGGAGTTATTGTGGCCAGAAAGCAATCTGCCCCGCGTCTGGAGTTTGAGGCGGCGGCGATCTATGAATATCCCGAACACCTTCGCCCGTGGCTGGAGGCGCTGCCGAAGCTGCCGGGCGTCTATCAATTTCACGGCGACAGCGACACGATGCCGCTCTATATCGGCAAGAGCGTTAACCTGCGCAGCCGGGTGCTCTCCCACCTGCGCACGCCTGAAGAGGCCGCGATGCTGCGTCAGTCCCGGCGTATTACCTGGCAGCGCACCGCTGGCGAGCTGGGGGCGCTGCTGCTGGAGGCGCGGTTAATTAAAGAGCAGCAGCCGCTGTTTAACAAGCGGCTACGGCGTAACAAGCAACTCTGCGCCTGGCTGCTTGCGGACGACCGGCCGCAGATTGTCTATGCCCGCGAAGTTGATTTCTCTCATCAGCAGCATCTCTATGGTCTGTTCGCCAACCGGCGGGCGGCGATGCAGATGCTGCAGAGCCTCGCTGACGAACAGCGCCTCTGTTATGGCCTGCTCGGTCTGGAGCCGCTCAGCCGCGGCCGCGCCTGCTTTCGATCCGCGCTGGGCCGCTGCGCCGGCGCCTGCTGTGGAAAGGAGAGCGTGGAGGCGCACCGCCAGCGTCTGCTGGCGCAGATGAGCAAGCTACAGCTGGTGTGCTGGCCTTGGGCAGGACCGGTGGCGCTGGAGGAGCGCGGCACTGATATGACGCAGTATCATGTCATTCATAACTGGCTGTGGCTGGGGGCCGTCGACTCGCTCGACCAGGCCGCTGAGCTCACCCGCCTGCCCGCCGGATTCGACCAGGATGGTTACAAAATTCTCTGTAAACCTCTGCTCAGCGGCAACTACCCGCTGCACCCGCTTAGCTGAGAAGCCAGAAAGAAAAAACCGCCGGCCCTGCCCAACGCCTGATGGCATTATTGGGCAAGACCGGCGGTCTTGATTCAGTACGCTACATTATTCAGCGGGTGCAGGCATTTTACCTGCCGGCGCGTTGCGTTCTGTCAGATGCTTCTCAAAATTGGCATTGAACTGTTTTTTCTGCTCTGGGGTCAGAATGTTGTAGATCTTGTTCTGCGTTTCCAGGCGGGACAGCGCCATCGCTTTATGCTGCGCCTCCATCTTATCGATCTGCGCTTCCGCTTTCGCCTTGTCGAAGGTATCGCTGGCGATCAGCTCGTGCATCGCGCGGCGTTCGTCAAGGGACGGACGCTTCATGTTTTCGCGCTGGCTCTTCATGATGTCACGGATCTGCTGCTTCTGCGCATCGGTCAGGTTGAGGCCTTTAAACATCATGTCATGCTGACCCGGGCCGCCTTTATGATGCATCATCATCGGCTTGCTGTCGCTCGGCGCGGTGGTGGTATCGGCGGCGTGTGCCAGGTTAGCCGCGCCCAGAGCCAGAGTAGAGGCAACAAACAGTGCAGTGAGTTTCTTCATCATTCAATCCTTACTTTACGTTATTCTTACGGCGCGTTGCCGTGTTGACGAGATTAACTTTACGACGTTAATCGTCAATTAGTCAGAGCAAGAGTAAAACAATGAAAGTGTAAAAAACAGTTTCTCACCAATTATGGAGAAAATAAGGAATTTGAACGAGGAATTGCAATAAAAAATAAATAACCTACTGTTTTTCAGAGAAATTATGGAGAGCATAAAGGAGGGGAGATTAAAAACAAAGCATTTTACCAGGAATAATCTGCAAATTTACGCTGGCGCACGAAAAAATAAGAAGATGTAAAACGACGCGCGAAATTAAGCAGGCCGCCCGGTGGACGGCTTGCCGTCAGGGTAATTTTTCCAGCATCAGGCCAGCGCGCAGCCCCCTGGCCACCGCCGGATTGGGAAACAGAACATACTCCGGCTCTGCCCCCACCACATACCGCATCTCCCCCTCCTCCGCCAGCAGCGTGCCTGGGGCGAAGGGGGTGAAGTTCAGCGTCCGATCCGCCATATGCAGACGGAAATCATCGCTATGGCGGGTGATCTGCTGCACCACCCGGTAGCGCAACGGCGCCGGGGCGTCGGCAATGGCCAGATCCCCCACCAGCAGCCGGGAGATAGCCCCCTCGGCGGCGGCAAACTGCGACAGATCGTTTTCCCCCAACGGCAGCGCTTTGCCCAGCTCAAGGGTGCAGGCCAGCGCCGCGAACCGCTCGCAGCTGAAGTGGGTGAAGGTCCCGCCTGGCTGGCGATGAAACACCAACGCCTCCAGCCCGGCGCCGCCCAGCCAGTGAAGAAAATCCTCCTCCCAGGGCGTATCGCGAGCCGGGAGCACCCCGAAGCGCGGATGCAGCGACCCGCGGATCGCGGTATGCAGATCGAGGTGCCAGCGCGGACCACCGTGGTCGCGATAGAAGCGGCCCACCGCCTGCTCCAGCCGCTGCGCCCGCTGTGTCTCCTCGCTGGTCGGGAATTGCCGCCAGCGCTCGCCAAACATCCGGTTCATATCGCTGTGCAGATAGCGTTTATTCGCCCGCAGCGCCGGCGGGTTACCGACGATCACCAGCAGCCGCCAGCGCAGGGGGAGTTCCTCCCGAACCAGCCGCTGCACCAGCCGGTCGACAATCTCCACCGGCGCCGTTTCGTTGCCATGGATGGCGCAGGAGAGCACCAGCCCGCGCTCGCAGCGCGCATGCGGCGTCAGCTCAAGGATCCCCTCCCCAAGCCAGTGCCAGCGGAAATGGGCCGTCTCGCCGTGAAAGTGATGGGGCAAACGCCCCGCCAGGGTTAATGCCAGAAAGTGTTCCACCGCGCCCCCTTATTGCTGAAATGGATAAACCGAACCGAGCTGCAGGATCTGGGTCAACCGATCCAGCGCGTCGCGCCCTTCCCGCAGCAGCTGGGGGTCGGCGAGGTCGGCCTGGGTGAGACGATCGCGATAGTAGCGATCCACCCAATCATTGAGGGTGGCAAACAGCGTATCGTTCATCAGGACGTGCGGATTGACCGCCTGATACTCCTCGGCCGTCAACACTACCCGCAGACGCAGGCACGCCGGACCGCCGCCGTTGGCCATACTCTCGCGCAGATCAAACACCTGCAGCGCGGCGATGGGGTTATCCCCGGCCAGCAGCTCATTGAGATAGTTCCACACGCCCGGATGCGCCTGGGCTTCCTGGGGCAGGATCAGCGCCATGCTGCCGTCCGCCCGGCTCAACAGCTGGCTATTGAACAGATAGGTGGCAACCGCCTCTTCCACCGTGACCCGGCTGGCGGGAACCACCAGCGGGGTGAAGCCCGGCACCTGCTGCGCCAGCTGCTGCAAAACCGCGTTCTGGTCGGCAAAGGCCTGCTCATGGCAGAACAGGACCTGACGATTGCTCACCGCGATGACATCGTTATGAAAAACCCCCATGTCGATCGCCGCCGGATGCTGGCGGGCGAAGATCAGCTGGCGGGGATTGACCTGATTAAGGCGCGCCACCGCCTGGCTGGCCTCAAGAGTTTGCCGCGCCGGATAGCGACGCGGCGCCTCTTCGCTTCCCCGGCGGCGGCCATAGACAAAGAGCTGAACGCCGGGGGCGCCATATTCCCCGCCGAGACGGTTATGGTTCGCCGCCCCTTCGTCGCCAAACCATGCCGAGGCAGGCAGCGCCGGGTGGATGGCAAATCGCGTGCGGTCCGGGAATATCGCCTGCAGCAACGCCCGGGTGGTGGGGGCTTCGCTGGCGCGGTGGAATTTATCCTGCAGATTCGCCACCGTCAGGTGTACCAGGCCATCCAGCGAATCGGCGGAGGGACAGACCGTCGCGGCGTTGGCCACCCACATCGCCGAGGCCGAACTCACCGCCGACAGCAGATCCGGATCCTGCTGAGCCGCGCGAGCCACCACCTGTTCATCGCTGCCGCTAAAGCCCAGCTGACGCAGGAGCGGCACGTTGGGCCGCTCCTGAGGGGGGATCACCGCCTGCGGATAGCCGGCGTCGGCGAGGGCTTTCATTTTTTTTAGCCCCTGCTTTGCCGCCAGCTGCGGGTTCGACACCCGAAAGCGGTGCCGGGTGGAGGCCTCATTGCCAAAGGAGAGCCCGGCGTAGTGATGGGTCAGTCCGGGCAGACCGTCAAAATTGACTTCGCGGGCGGTCATGACGCCTCCCCGGCCCGAAAGTCGAGCCCCGGATTGAGACTGGCGGGCAGCGTCAGGGTCGGCGATTCGAGACTGGCCATCGGCCAGGCGCAATAATCAGCGGCATACCAGGCCCCGGGGCGATGATTGCCAGAGGCCCCGGTGCCGCCGAACGGCGCGGTACTCGCCGCCCCGGTCAGCGGTTTGTTCCAGTTGACTATCCCGGCCCGCGCCTCGAGCAGCAGCCGATCGAACTTCTCCCGTTCCGGGGAAATTAACCCGCAGGAGAGCCCGAAGCGGGTGGCATTGGCCAGGGCAATCGCCTCCTCGAAAGTGTCGTAGCGCCACACGCCAAGCAGCGGGCCGAACACCTCTTCATCCTCGACCTGGGCCACGTCGCTCATGTCGACAATCCCCGGCGTCAGCAGCGACGTCCCGGCCTGCAATAAGCGCGGCTCCAGTAGGGTGGCTGCGCCTGCGGCGACCCGCTGCAGCCAGGCCTGATGCACTTTCTGCGCGGCCTGTTCAGAGATAAGCCCGCCGAGAAACGGCTGCGGCTCAGCGTCCCACGCCGCGGGGATCAGCCGTTGGCTCACCGTCACCAGCCTGGAGAGGAAAGCATCTCCCGCCTCTCCGCGCCGGACCAGCAGACGCCGGGCGCAGGTGCAGCGCTGGCCGGCGGTAATAAAGGCGGACTGGATGGTCAGATGCACCGCGGCATCGACGTCCCGCGGATCGTCGACGATCAGCGGGTTATTGCCGCCCATCTCCAGCGCGAGGATCTTCTGCGGCTGTCCGGCCAGCTGGCGATGCAGATGAAAACCGGTGGTCGAGCTGCCGGTAAACAGCAGCCCGTCGATATCCGCCTGGCCGCTGAGCGCCTCGCCGGTTTCCCGACCGCCCTGCAGCAGGTTGAGCACCCCGGCGGGCAGGCCGGCCTGCTCCCACAGCTTCACCACCGCTTCGCCACTGTGCGGGGTGAGTTCGCTGGGTTTGAACACCACGGTATTGCCCGCCAGCAGCGCTGGCACGATATGCCCGTTCGGCAGATGGCCGGGAAAGTTATAGGGGCCAAAGACCGCCAGCACGCCATGCGGCCGGTGACGCAGCGTCGCGGCGCCATCGGGCAGCTCGCTGTGCTGTTCGCCGGTGCGGGTGTGGTACGCCTTCACCGAGATCGCCACCTTGTTGATCATCGCCGTCACTTCCCCGGCCGCCTCCCAGCGCGGCTTTCCGGTCTCGGCGCCGATAATCGCCGTCAGCTCCGCCTTGCTGGCCTCCAGCAGCGCGGCAAACTTTTCGACGAGGGCCTGGCGGTCGGCAAACGGCAGCCGCGCCCAGGCCGGGAACGCCTGGCGGGCTGCCGCCACCGCCTCGGCGACCTGCCCGGCGTCCGCCGCCTCTCCCTGCCAGACAACCTTCAGGTTGACCGGATCCTGTTTGCTGAAGCGCGGCCCATCGCCGGGCCGCCACTCGCCGTTAATCCACAGACTCATGCGGTTTTCTCCTCAGGGATCAGGCGCACCATGCGCACCTGGTCGCCGGCATGACACTTCAGCATATCCAGCTCGCGGGCGCTGAGGGTCAGGGTGTCGCCATCCGGGTCGGCATGCACCAGCAGGGCGCGGAACTGGTGGTACTGTTCGTTCGCCACCAGGCACAGCGGCCCGTCGCCGGGCGGCGTTTCGCCGGCCTCGGTGGTCACCAGACGGCTTTGACGGATCGCCCGCACCCGGTCGATATCGCACTCCAGGGTCGGGCCGCCGTCGAAAATATCGATGTAGTTCAGGTAGCGGAATCCCTCTTTCTCCAGCACCGTCCGGGCCGGGGCGGTCTGCGGGTGGACCTTGCCGATCACCGCCTGCGCCTCGGGGGTGAGGAAATCGATATACAGCGGGTGCTTGGGCATCAGGGCGGCAATAAAAGCCTTCTGTCCGGTGCCGCACAGGTAGTCGGCGCGGGAAAACTCCATGGCGAAAAAGCGTTTGCCCAGGCTCTCCCAGAACGGGGAATAGCCGTGCTCGTCAATCACCCCGCGCATCTCGGCAACCACCTTCTCATTAAAGCGCTCGCGAAAGGCGGCCATAAATAAGAAGCGCGATTTCGACAGCAGATAGCCATTACCCTCTTTGCGCCACTGCGGGTCGAGGAACAGGGTACACAGCTCGCTGCTGCCGGTGTGGTCGTTACTGAGAAACAGCGTCGGCAGCGCCTGATAGACGTTAAGCTCCTTCGAGGCATGGACCTGGGTGCCGACCCGGTAGTTGTACCAGGGATCGTTGAGCCCCACCGCCACCTCTATCGCGCAGATGCCCACCACAGCGCCGCTCTCGCTCTCTTCCAGCACAAAGACATAGCCCTGCTCGCTTTTCGGCAGCTCGCCGCGCCAGGTTTGCTGTGAGCGGGCGATCCGCGCCGCGAGGGTGGCTTCATCCACCGGCAGCGAGGTCAGCCCGCCGCCGGTCTCCGCCGCCAGCTTCAGCAGCCCGGGCAGATCGCCCGGCTCCACCGGTCGAATAACCATCATGATGAAACTCCCGCCAGGAATCGCGCGCAGGCCCGCTCGACGCGATCCAGCCCGCTGTTCACCTCTTCTTCACTGACGTTCAGCGCTGGCGCGAAACGCACCACGTTGGCGCCGGCGATCAGGATCATCACGCCCTCTTCCGCCGCCAGGTTGCTGAGGGTTTTCGCCTTCCCGGCCCAGGCGTCGTTCAGCACGCAGCCGATCAGCAGCCCCAGGCCGCGGATCTCCTTGAACAGACCATAGCGGGCGTTGATCGCCTGCAGGCGTTCGCAAAACCACTGATGGCGCTGTCTGACGCCGGAGAGCACTTCCGGGGTATTGACGATCGACAGCAGCTCGCCGGCCACCGCCCCCGCCAGCGGGTTACCGCCGTAGGTGGTGCCGTGGGTGCCGACGGTCATTACGCTGGCGCAGGCCTCTGTCGCCAGCAGCGCGCCGATGGGGAAGCCGCCGCCCAGCGCTTTGGCGGTGGTCAGCACATCAGGGGTCACGCCGTAGTGCATATAGGCATACAGTTCGCCGGTGCGCCCGACCCCGGTCTGCACTTCATCGAAAATCAGCAGGGCGTTGTGCTGGTCGCAAAGCTGGCGCAGGCCGCGTAAAAACTCGACGCTGGCCGGCACCACGCCGCCTTCGCCCTGCACCGGCTCGACGATCACCGCGCAGGTTTGGTCATTGATTAAGGCCTTTGCCGACGCGAGATCGTTAAACACCGCATGCTGGATCTGCGGCGGCAGCGGGGCAAAATCCCGGGAGTAGGCCGGCTGACCGCCTGCCGAAACGGTGAACAGCGTCCGCCCGTGGAAGGCGTTCTGGAAGGCGACAATGCCGCTTTTCTCGCTGCCAAAGCGATCGTGGGCATATTTACGCGCCAGCTTGAGCGCCGCCTCATTGGCCTCGGCCCCGGAGTTACAGAAGAAGACCCGGTCGGCGAAGGTGGCATCGATAAGCATTTTGGCCAGACGCAGGATCGGCTCATTGGTATAGCCATTGCCGGTATGCCAGAACTTGCCAGCCTGATCGGTGAGGGCCTGCACCAGACGCGGATGCGCATGCCCCAGCGCGTTCACGGCGATGCCTCCGGCAAAATCGATATACTCTTTGCCCTGCTGATCCCACAGCCGCGACCCGGTGCCCCGCACCGGAATAAAAGCCGCTGGCGCGTAGACCGGCATCATCCATTCATCAAAGTGGTTACGCGTAATTGACTGAGACATATCGACCTCTTCCGGTAAATTAAAAGTAGCAATAATGTTAATAAATATGAGTTATTACGCTGTAAATGTAGATTGCACGGTTCGTGCCAGCCAGCGATAAAAATGCATAAACCGGATGAGATAACGCAATATCAATGAGTTACAACCTGTCGCTATTCACATAAAATGCATAATTAGTGAATAAGTATCCGACAAAGGGGGATGAACAGTGATTAAAGAAGATAAGTTATGCAAAGGTAAGATATAATTCTGTAATTGTGATCTTCTGCGAAATTTATCGTAGCTATTTGCCCTTTTTTGGCGCGGCGTGCCCGCAAAAGGGGCACCCACGGTACGCTCATGCGCAGCGATTGGCAGAATGACGCATCGGATGGCAGCCAGCCTGGCGAATTTCTGCTACCATCCCTGCACTATTCACCTTGCACAGTGGCAGCGACTATGAAATTCGTCTCTTTTAATATCAACGGCCTGCGCGCCCGCCCACACCAACTGGCCGCCATCGTCGAAAAGCACCAGCCGGACGTGATTGGCCTGCAGGAAACCAAAGTTCACGACGATATGTTCCCTCTCGAAGAGGTCGCCAGACTCGGCTATAACGTCTTTTATCACGGCCAGAAAGGCCATTATGGCGTCGCTCTGCTGACCAAAGAGACGCCGATTGCCGTCCGCCGCGGTTTCCCGGACGATGGCGAAGAGGCTCAGCGCCGCATCATCATGGCCGAGATCCCGTCGCCGTTCGGTAACGTTACGGTGATTAATGGTTATTTCCCGCAAGGTGAAAGCCGCGATCATGAGACCAAATTCCCGGCCAAAGCGGCGTTCTATCAGAATCTGCAGAACTATCTGGAGACCGAGCTCAATAAAGAGAATCCGGTGCTGATCATGGGCGATATGAACATCAGCCCTACCGATCTCGACATCGGTATCGGTGAAGAGAACCGCAAACGCTGGCTGCGCACCGGCAAATGTTCCTTCCTGCCGGAAGAGCGGGAATGGATGGACCGTCTGCTGGGCTGGGGCCTGGTGGATACCTGGCGTCAGGCTAACCCGGACAATCAGGAGCACTTCTCGTGGTTTGATTACCGCTCCAAAGGCTTCGACGATAACCGCGGGCTGCGCATCGACCTGCTGCTGGCCAGCCAGCCTCTGGCCCAGCGCTGCGTGGAGACCGGAATCGATTATGAGATCCGCGGGATGGAAAAACCGTCCGACCACGCGCCGGTGTGGGCCACCTTCCGGCCGTAAGCCACGTCCTGACCTGCCTCCCGCCGCGCGAGGGGCAGAATTTCCTGAGCAAAATCAACAAAGCGACGGTAAACCATTGTGGCCGTCGTCTGAACAGGATACTGTCGCGCGCACTTTTTAATGTCCACCGCGTCCAGGCTGTACAGGAGACCCCTTCATGAAAAAGAAGCCATCATCCGGCCATTGGTAAAGGGCTGGGACTCATCGCGCTGGCGGCCACGCTGGCCGTTATCAGCCACCGCGTCGGTCTCCACGATCTGCTGACTCACCTGCATCTGCTGCAGGAGACCCTGCGCCATCAGGGCGCCTGGGGCTATCTGGTCTATGCAGCGCTGTTTATCATTGCCACCCTGTGCCTGATCCCCGGCAGCCTGCTGGTGATCGCCGGCGGAATACTCTTCGGCCCGCTGACCGGCTCTCTGCTCTCGTTTGCCGCGGCCACTGTCGCCTCTTCGCTGTCGTTTTTGATCGCCCGCTGGCTTGGGCGCGATCTGCTGCAGCGCTATGTGGGCCATACCGCCGTCTTCCAGGCCATTGAGCGCGGTATCGCCCGCAGCGGCAGCGATTTTCTGATCCTCACCCGCCTGGTACCGCTCTTTCCCTACAACATTCAGAATTACGCCTACGGCCTGACGGCGATCCCCTTCTGGCCTTTTACCCTGATCTCCGCCGTGACCACCCTGCCGGGCCTGGTGATCTATTCGGTGATGGCCAGCGAACTGGCTCGCGAGGGAGCGACCTTCGCCTTCGCGCTCAAGCTGAGCCTCGCCGGCGGGCTGCTGTTTGCCCTGGTGCAGATGGGCAAACGGTTTGCCCGCGCCCGCCGTGTGGCAACGCCCGGCGAGGAGGTGCGCCATGACCCGACCTGATCGCCGTCACCTGCGCCGCGCCCGGCTGGCTCTCGCCGTGGTGGCCGTTGCCGCTCTGGCCGCCTGGCTGTGGTTCCCCGGCGGGCGAGCCTTTCTGCAGCACAGCCTGACGGCGCTAGCGTCGCTGGATCCCCAGCATGTTAAAGACTTTATCGCCGCCTGGGGGGCGCAGGCGGCGCTGGTCTCTTTTGCGCTGATGATCCTCCAGGCGATCGTCGCCCCGCTGCCGGCCTTCCTGATCACCCTGGCGAACGCCGCGCTGTTCGGCGCCTTCTGGGGCGGCGCGCTGTCGTGGTTCAGCGCCATGGTCGGCGCCGGGCTCTGCTTCTGCATCGCCAGAGCGCTGGGGCGCGAGGTGGTGGAGAAACTCACCGGCCGCACGGTGCTGCGCAGCGTCGACGGCTATTTCGCCCGCTTTGGCCCGCAGACGATCCTGATCTGTCGCCTGCTGCCGTTTGTCCCTTTTGATCCGGTCAGCTATGCCGCCGGACTGACTTCGCTGCGCTTCTGGCCCTTTATGCTGGCCACCGGCGTGGGACAGCTGCCGGCGACCATCGTCTATTCCTGGGCCGGGAGCCTGCTGACCGGAGGCGCCTTCTGGCTGGCCACTGGCCTTTCGCTGCTTTTTGCCCTGGCGGTGGTCATCTCCATCGCCAAAAATATTTACCGTGAACGTCATAAGAGATCGTCGCCATGAGCTTACCCCCGCTGGATACTGTCCCCCTGATCCTTCGTCCGCAGGCCTGGCTGCACCGTCGTCATTACGGCCAGGTGCTGAGCCCCATTCGCTGGTGGGGGCGGATCCCGTGGCTGTTTTACCTGGTCTCGCTGTTCGTCGGCTATATTGAACGCCGCCGCTCGCCGCTGGATCCGGTGCTGCGCTCGCTGGTCAGCGCCCGTATCGCCCAGCTGTGCCACTGCGAATTCTGCATCGATATCACCAGCATGACCCTCGCTGCGCGGAGCGGAGGCCGCGACAAACTGCTGGCGGTCGCCGACTGGCGCAACAGTACGCTGTTTAGCGAGCAAGAGCGTCTGGCGCTGGCCTATGCCGAAGCCGCCAGTCAAACGCCGCCGGAGGTGGATGATGCCCTGCGCAGCGCGATGGCGGCGCATTTTGACGCCCGGGCGCTCACCGAGCTGACCGCCCTGATTGGCCTGCAAAATTTATCAGCGCGGTTCAACGCCGCGATGGCGATCCCGGCCCAGGGGCTGTGCAAGATACCCCCCTCTTCCCCGCACAATAAGGAGTAATGATGCGCCGTTTGCGTGATTTCAGCCTCTGTCTGTACCTGCTGCTGCTCTGGCCGCTGGTGGTGAATGCCGACGACAGCTGGCGGCAGACCCAGACGGAAGCCCGTGGCCAGACCGTCTGGTTTAACGCCTGGGGCGGCGACCCGGCCGTCAACCGCTATCTGGCGTGGGTCAGCGAGGAGGTCAAACGCCACTACGCGATCGACCTGCGTATTGTCCCCATCGCCGACGCCGCCGACGCGGTGAAACGCATCCAGACTGAGGCGCAGGCTGGCCGTCGCCGCGGCGGTTCGGTGGATTTGCTGTGGATCAACGGCGAAAACTTTCACACCCTAAAACAGGCCAACCTGCTGCTCTCCGGCTGGGCCGAATCGCTGCCCAACTGGCGCTATGTCGATCGGCAAAAGCCGGTTCAGGAAGATTTTTCTGTCGCCACCGAGGGCGCCGAGTCGCCGTGGGGCAGCGCCCAGCTGACGTTTATCGCCCGCCGCGAACAAACCCCGCAGCCTCCCACCAGCCCGCAGGCGCTGCTGGCCTTCGCCAGAGCCCATCCGGGCAGCGTAACCTACCCGCGGCCACCGGACTTCACCGGTACCGCCCTGCTGGAGCAGCTGCTGCTCGCCCTCACCGACCAGCCTGCCGCCCTGCGCCAGCCGCCGCAGACGGCGACTTTCGCGGCGGTCACCGCCCCGCTGTGGCGCTATCTCGATGCGCTGCACCCGACGCTGTGGCGGGCGGGCAAGGATTTCCCGGCGTCGCCGGCGCGGATGGACGCCATGCTCAACCAGGGCATCCTCCGCCTGTCGCTGACGTTTAATCCGCTCCATGCCCGGCAGAAGGCCGCCAGCGGGGAGTTACCGGCGGACAGCTACAGCTTCGGCTTTACCGGAGGGACCCTCGGCAACGTCCATTTCGTGACTATTCCGGCCAACGCGCGCGCCGTCGCCGCCGCCAAAGTGGTGGCCAATTTCCTGCTCTCCCCTGAGGCGCAATTGCGCAAGGCGGATGCCGCCGTCTGGGGCGATCCAAGCGTCCTGGACCCGCAGCGTCTACCTGACAAGCAGCGCCAGGCGCTGGCGGCCACCCTGCCGCAGGATCTGCCGCCGGTGCTTGCCGAGCCGCACGCGGCGTGGGTTGACGCACTGGAGCAGGAATGGCTGCGCCGCTACGGTACCCACTGATCCTGCTGGCCTGGGGGACGATGGCGGCAATCTATCTGCCCTTATTCCCCGCCGCCGCAGGGCTGGTGTGGCCGGCGCTCTCCCCGGTCCACTGGCGGGCGCTGTTCGCCGACCCGCAGCTGGGCCAGGCGCTGGCCGCCACCCTTGTTTCCACGCTGCTGTCCGTCGGCGGCGCGTTACTGATCGCCCTGACCATCGTCGCTGCCCTCTGGCCTTCGGCCCGCTGGCGGCGACTGGCTTCCCGCCTGCCCTTGCTGCTGGCGGTGCCCCATCTAGCCCTGGCGACGGCGGCGCTGCTGCTGTTCGCCGAAGGCGGCTGGATCTGGCAGCGGCTGCCGTTTTTGACGCCGCCGGTCGACCGGTACGGCATCGGGCTTGGCCTGACGATGGCCCTGAAAGAGAGCGCCTTTGTGCTGTGGGTGATCTACGGCCTGCTGGGGGAGGCGCGCCTCGCCGACCAGGCGACAGCGCTAAAGAGCCTCGGCTACGGCCGCTGGCAGTGCCTGCGCTGGCTGGTGCTGCCTGGGCTGCTGCCCGCCCTCGGCATGGTGCTGCTGGCCGCCGCGGCCTGGAGCCTGTCGACGGTAGACGTCGCCCTGGTGCTGGGGCCCGGCAATCCGCCCACCCTCGCCGTGCTGGCGTGGCAGTGGTTAAGCCAGGGCGATGACCTGCAGCAGGCGAAAGGGGCGCTGGCCAGCCTGCTGCTGCTGGCGATCCTCGGCGGGCTGGCGCTGGTCGCCTGGGGCGGATGGCGGCTACAGCGTCGACGCCTGCCCGATCTGCGCGGCGTTCGGCATCCCCATCCCCACGCCCTGCCCGGCCGCCTGCTGGCGAGAGCCCTGCCGCTGAGCGGCCTGCTGTGCGCGCTATTGCTGGCGGGGCTGGCGCGCTCGGCGCCGCCGCAGACCGAGGCATTGATTAACAGCCTTGGTCTGGCGCTGGCGGCCTGCGCCCTCGGCGCGGCCGTCTGCCTGCTGTGGCTGGCCTGCGGCCCGGCGCGGGGAGATGGCTGGGTCTGGCTGCCGCTGGTGCTGCCGGCCCTGCCGCTGGCCGACGGCCAGTACCGGCTGGCGCTGTACGCCTGGCTAGACGGCGAATGGTGGACCGTCCTGTGGGGCCATCTGCTGTGGGTGGTGCCGTGGATGCTGTTTATTTTGCGCCCGGCCTGGCGCCAGCGCGATCCGCGGATGGCGGTGATCGCCCGCACGCTCGGCTGGGATCCCACGCGTATTTTCTGGCTGCTGACCCTGCCCTCGCTGACCCGCCCGCTGCTGACCGCCCTGGCGGTGGGTTTCTCGGTGAGCATTGCGCAGTATCTGCCAACGCTATGGCTGGGGGCAGGCCGTATCCCGACGCTTACCAGCCAGGCGGTGGCGCTCAGCAGCGGCGGCGAGGCGCAGACGCTCGCCGCCCAGGCGCTGTGGCAATTACTGCTGCCGGCGGTATGCTTTACCCTGACGTCCCTGCTGGCCTGGCTGGCGGGCCGCTATCGACGAGGACTTCGCTAGTGCTAACCGTAAACCATCTGACCCTGAGCGTGAAACGTCAGCCGCTGCTGCGGGAGGTCGCCTTCTCGGTGGCCCCGGGTGAAGTGCTGACGCTGATGGGCCCTTCCGGCAGCGGAAAATCGACGCTGTTTGCATGGATGATTGGCGCTCTGGCCGGCGACTTCCGCGCCGAGGGCGAGCTGTGGCTCAACGAGCGGCGCTGCGATACGCTGCCAACGGAGCGCCGGCGCATCGGCATCCTGTTTCAGGACCCGTTGCTGTTCGACCATTTCAGCGTCGGGCAAAATTTACAGCTGGCGCTACCGGAAAGCGTGCGCGGCGAGGCGCGAAAAGCCGCGGTGGAGCAGGCGCTCAGTCGCGCCGGGCTGCATGGCTTCGCCGCGCGCGACCCGGCCACGCTCTCCGGCGGACAGCGGGCGCGGGTGAGTCTGCTGCGCGCCCTGCTGGCGCGCCCCGAGGCGCTGCTGCTGGATGAGCCCTTCAGCCGCCTGGATGCGACCCTGCGCGCCGCGTTCCGTCGCTGGGTATTTGAGGAACTGGCCCGCCAGGCCATTCCGGCGATCCTGGTGACCCACGATCGCGAGGACTGTCCGCCGACGGGGCGGTGCCTGGCGATGGAGCGCTGGCAATGAAGCGCAATAGCGTGCAAACCTGCGTTACCGCAAAGAAATCAACGCCTGGCAAGCGGAGAATACGCCCTCCACTTTTTACCGTCGGGCATTTCGATGAAACGTGTTTCTCAATTGACCGCACTCGCCCTGCTCATGGGGCTTGCTGCCACCACCACCTGCGCCGCTGAAACCATGCCAGCGCTCACCCTCTCCCATCTGCAACAGCAGCACGGCGTGGCCATCGACACCCGCCTGAGCGCTTATTACAACGGCTGGCCGCAGCACGTCAACGGCCCGGAAGGGCATGAGCCGCAGGCGCTGAACCTTTCCGCCCGCTGGCTCGGCGCCATGAGCGACGAGCAGCTCCACAGCTGGGCTAAACAGCACCAGCTCCAGCCCGATACCCCCATCGCGCTGTACGGCAGTCCTGAGGATAACGCCAGCGTCGCGGCGCGACTGAAACAAGCGGGCTTCACCCGGCTCAACGTCCTGAGCGACGCTCTAAGCCAGGGCGACCGTCTGCAAAAGCTGCCGCACTTTGAACAGCTGGTCTACCCGCAGTGGCTACACGATCTGCAGCAAGGGAAGAGCGTGGCTGCCGCCCCGGCCGGCGACTGGAAAGTGTTTGAGGCCGCCTGGGGAGCGCCGAAGCTCTATCTGCTGAGTCATATCCCGGGCGCGGGCTATATCGACACCAATGAGGTGGAGAGCGAACCGCTGTGGAATAAAGTGTCCGATGCGCAGCTGAAGGCGATGCTGGCGAAGCACGGCATCCGCCATGACACCACGGTGATCCTCTACGGTCGCGACGTCTACGCCGCGGCGCGGGTGGCGCAGATCATGCTGTACGCCGGCGTCAAAGACGTGCGCCTGCTGGACGGCGGCTGGCAGACCTGGTCCGACGCCGGTCTGCCGGTGGCGCGCGGCATGCCGCCGACGCCGCAGCCGGCGCCGGATTTTGGCGCGCCGATCCCCGGCCAGCCGCAGCTGATGCTGGATACCGGGCAGGCCCGCGGTCTGCTGCATCGCCAGGACGCCTCGCTGGTCAGCGTCCGCTCGTGGCCGGAGTTTATCGGCACCACCAGCGGGTACAGCTATATCAAACCGAAGGGCGACATCGCCGGCGCCCGCTGGGGCCATGCCGGAAGCGACTCCACGCACATGGAAGACTTCCATAACCCGGACGGCACCATGCGCAGCGCCGACGATATCGCCGCCCTGTGGCGCCAGTGGAACATCCTGCCTGACCAGCAGGTGGCGTTCTATTGCGGAACCGGCTGGCGGGCCTCGGAAACCTTCATGTATGCCCGGGCCATGGGCTGGCCGCACGTCGCCGTCTATGACGGCGGCTGGTACGAATGGAGCAGCAACCCGCACAATCCGGTCGCCCGCGGAGAACGCGGCCCGGAAAGCAGCCAGTAACGCGTCCCACCCGCGCGCGTCGCCCCCTGCCGGCGACGCGCGATTTCCTGCTCACGCCACCCGCTTTAAGGTCCTGTAGCCGCTGGCGATACGCGTCGCCGTCGTCAGCCAGCATAGCGCGCCAAACAGCCACGCCAGCCAGGCGAAATGCGCCGGAAACAGGCAGCTGAGGACAAACAGCAGGATAGTCTCCGTCCCCTCCGTCAGCCCCCCGAGATAGTGCAGCGATTTATGGGCATAGCCGGGATTGGCGATCTGGTGCTTTGCCGCCAGCGCGGCAAAGGCGAGAAAGCTGCTGCCGGTGCCGATAAAGGCAAACAGCAGCCAGCCCCCCGCCAGGGCGTTATTTTGCGGATCCGCCAGGATAAAACCGAACGGCGCCAGGGCATAGAAGAGAAAATCCAGTGAGATATCGAGAAAACCGCCGGCGTCGCTAAGCCCGCGCCGCCGCGCCAGGGCGCCGTCCAGGCCGTCCAGCAGGCGGTTGAGAAGAATGGCCGCCAGCGCCGCGCCATACCACCCTAATGCCAGAAATGGCAGAGCCAGCGCGCCGATGGCAAAACCGAGCAGCGTCAGCCCGTCTGGCGAAATACCCGGGCGGTCAAGCGCGCCGGCGGCAGCGTTAAGCAGAGGTTTGAGGCGAGGATGCAGGTGGCTATCAAGCACGGGGGGCTCCAGCAGAGTTGGCGGTTGTCAGTGAAGGTCTATGGCGGTGATAATAGGCCAGTTTGGTCTTATTAACGTTGATGCTTATGCTGAAAATGATTGAAGTTGTCGCCGCCATTATTGAACAGGATGGCAAAATTCTGCTGGCGCAGCGCCCGCCCCACGCCGACCAGCCGGGAATGTGGGAATTCGCCGGCGGCAAAGTGGAGCCTGGTGAAAGCCAGCCGCAGGCGCTGGCCCGGGAGCTGCGGGAGGAGATGGGCATCCTCGCCCACCCGGCATGCTATATCGCCAGCCATCAGCGGGAAGTCTCCGGTCGCCAGATCCATCTGCACGCCTGGTGGGTACCGAACTTTCAGGGCGCGCCGCTGGCCCACTATCACAGCCAGCTGCGCTGGTGCCTTCCTGCCGACGCCTTAACCCTCGATCTCGCCCCGGCCGATATCCCCCTCCTGCACGCCTTTATCGCCCAGCGCCCGTCCCTTTCTCCCCGCTGATCCGCTCGCCGCCTCGTCATCGTTTTTAGTTATGACGGGCGGGCAATTATAAATTTTGCTGACGGCTTAATTTTTCCTTGCTTGCCTAAGGATTAGCGGTGTTATAGTCGGAAAATCGGTTTTTTCAAGGACCGAATCATAATAAATACACGCAACCACAACCATAAGGGGAACTTATATCTATGGATCAGACGTGCACTCTGGAAGGCTTTCTCACCCGCGTTCAACAGCGCGATCCTCATCAAACCGAATTTGCTCAAGCCGTCCGGGAGGTCATGACCACCCTGTGGCCTTTCCTTGAGGAAAATCCGCGCTATCGTCAGCTTGCTTTGCTGGAACGTCTGGTGGAACCGGAGCGCGTGATCCAGTTCCGCGTGGTGTGGGTGGACGACCGCAATCAGGTCCAGGTCAACCGCGCGTGGCGCGTGCAGTTCAACTCGGCCATCGGCCCGTATAAGGGCGGGATGCGCTTCCATCCGTCGGTGAATCTGTCGATTCTCAAATTCCTTGGCTTCGAGCAGACCTTCAAAAACGCCCTGACCACCCTACCGATGGGCGGCGGGAAAGGCGGCAGCGATTTCGATCCTAAAGGCAAGAGCGATGGTGAAGTGATGCGCTTCTGCCAGGCGCTGATGACCGAGCTCTATCGCCATCTTGGCCCGGATACCGACGTACCGGCGGGCGATATCGGCGTCGGCGGCCGCGAGGTCGGCTTTATGGCCGGCATGATGCGCAAACTCTCTAACAACAGCGCCTGCGTCTTCACCGGTAAAGGCCTCTCCTTCGGCGGCAGCCTGATCCGTCCGGAAGCTACCGGTTACGGCCTGATCTACTTCACCGAAGCGATGCTCAAACGTCACGGCCTGGGCTTCGAAGGCGCTCGCGTGGCGGTCTCCGGCTCCGGCAACGTCGCGCAATACGCCATTGAGAAAGCGATGGAGCTTGGCGCGCGGGTGGTCACCGCCTCCGACTCCAACGGCACCGTCGTTGACGAGGCGGGCTTTACCAAAGAAAAACTGGCCCGCCTGATCGACATCAAAGAGCGTGCCCACGGCCGGGTGGCCGACTACGCCCGCGAGTTTGGCCTCACCTATCTCGAAGGCCAGCAGCCATGGTCAGTGCCGGTGGATATCGCCCTGCCTTGCGCCACTCAGAACGAACTGGACGTCGATGCCGCCCGCCAGCTGATTGCCAACGGCGTGAAGGCCGTGGCGGAAGGCGCCAACATGCCGACCACCATCGCCGCGACCGATCTGTTCCTTGAAGCTGGCGTGCTGTTTGCCCCGGGCAAAGCGGCCAACGCCGGCGGCGTGGCGACGTCCGGTCTGGAGATGGCGCAGAACGCCGCGCGCATGGGCTGGAAAGCGGAAAAAGTGGATGCTCGCCTGCATCACATTATGCTGGATATCCACCACGCCTGCGTGCAGTACGGCGGTGAAGCGAAGCAGACCAACTACGTGCGCGGCGCCAATATCGCCGGTTTCGTGAAGGTGGCGGATGCCATGCTGGCCCAGGGCGTGATTTAACCTCCCCTGACGCCCTCCCGGCGGCTGCCCGCCGGGAGGCGTCTCACGACGTCATCGTGATCACCACTTTCCCCAGATGTTGACCACTGTCCAGACAGGCATGCGCCTCGGCAATCTCCGCCATCGGGTAGCTGGCATAGATCATCGGCTTGCATTTCCCTGCCTCAAGCAGCGGCCAGACGTGGCGCCGCAGCGCCTCGGCAATCTCCTGTTTCTCCGCCGCCGTCCGGCCGCGCATGGTGGAGCCGGTGACGGTGGCCCGCTTGAGCATCAGGGTCTGAATATCCACCTCATGAGCGATTCGCCCGCCCATAAAACCGATGATCACCAGCCGTCCATCCTTTTTCAGTAGCCCCAGGTTGCGGTTAAAGTAAGGGCCGCCCACGATATCCAGAATGACATCCACCCCTTCATCGTTGGTCAGTTGGTGAATTTTCTCTGCGAAATCTTCGGTTTTGTAGTTGATCGCCGTGGCGTAGGGTCGCAGCGCGGCAATTTTTTCGTCCTGGCCGACGGTGGCATAGACGCTCATCCCCAGCGCGTGACACAGCAGGACCGCGGTGGTGCCAATCCCGCTGGCGCCGCCGTGGATCAGAATGCTCTCGCCGGACTGCAGCTTACCGAGCTGGAAAACGTTCGCCCACACGGTGAAGAAGGTTTCCGGAATGGCGGCCGCTTCGCTAAAGCTGAGGCCCGCCGGGATCGGCAGCGTCTGGCCTGCCGGGACGGCGCAGTATTCGGCATACCCGCCGCCGTTGGTCAGCGCGCAGACGCGATCCCCGGGGGTAAAGGTTGTGACCTGCGCGCCGACCTTCACGACCACGCCCGCCACCTCGAGGCCGGGCACGGGGATGACGCCCTCAGGCATAGGGTACAGCCCCTGGCGCTGCAGAATATCCGGCCGGTTGACGCCCGCCGCTTTCACCTCGATGAGCACCTCATGCACCCCGACGGTGGGGATCTCACCTTCGCGGATCTGCAATACTTCCGGGCCACCCGGTTGGCTGATAGCGATATATTTCACGGGTCCTCCTTATCGCCTGGGAGAGAAATGAGCAACGGCATCGGGAAGGGGAATGGGCATCCCTGTTCTGAGGGGGTCGTCAACCCCTTCCCGGCTGTTTAGTGTAGACCATTGACCTGGCGGGGGGAGAAACGGCGGCCGCGGGGAAGCGCATCCTCGCGGCCGCCGGGCGGGTTATTGCGGCGGCGGCGCGGCATCGTCTGCCGCTTTTTTGCCTTTCGCTTTGCCTTTGCCCTTACTGAAGGATTTTTTCGCCCCGCCAGGCGCCACCAGACCGCGGAACTGGCGCACCGGGGTGCTGCGCGCCTGCTCGATCAGCTGATACAGCGTCCCCACCAGAGGCTGCATAAAATCCTGATAGCGGCACTGTTTCTCGCTGATTTGCGTCAATACCGACTCCCAGTGGGCGGTCATGTCCGGTCGCCCGGCCATCTCCGGCAGGGAATGAATCAGCGCCCTTCCGGCCTCCGAGGAGTGAATATAGCGCCCCTTTTTGCTCAGGAAACCGCGCTTAAACAGCAGTTCGATAATCCCGGCGCGGGTTGCTTCGGTGCCGAGGCCGTCGGTGGCGCGGAGGATCTTCTTCAGATCTTTATCCTGCACGAAGCGGGCAATCCCGGTCATCGCCGACAGCAGCGTGGCGTCGGTAAAGTGGCGCGGCGGCTGCGTCTGGCGCTCCACCACCTCGCCCCTCTCGCACAGCAGTTCATCGCCTTTGGCCACCACCGGCAGCGGCGTGCCGTCGTTCTCTTCATCGCGCTCTTTGCTGCCAAGCAGCGTCCGCCAGCCCGCCTCGGCCAGAAAACGCGCTTTAGCGACAAATTTGCCGTTGGCGATCTCAAGGTCAATCTGGCATTTACGGAATACCGCGTCAGGGCAGAACTGCATCAGATACTGCCGGGCGATCAGGGTGTAGACCTTCGCTTCGTTATCGGTGAGTTTGACCTGGCTGCTGCGGGCGGTCGGGATAATCGCATGGTGCGCGTCGACCTTTTTATCATCCCAGCAGCGGTTGCGGATCTCCGGATCCACCACCGGCTGCGGCAGCAGATCCGCCGCATGGACGGCAATCGCATTCAGCACCGCATGGCGGCCGGCGAAATGCTCTTCCGGCAGGTAGCGGCTGTCCGAACGCGGATAGGTGATGAGCTTGTGGGTTTCATACAGCTTCTGGCAGATATCCAGCACATTTTGCGCGCTGAAGCCGAAACGTTTGGCCGCCTCAATCTGCAGCGCCGACAGCGAAAACGGCAGCGGCGCGGGTTCGGAATCGCGCTTATCGTTATAGCCGGTCACCAGCGCCGGCTGGCCTTCGATACGCTTAACCACGTGCTCGGCCAGCGGACGATGCAGCAGGCGCCCTTCTTCATCCTGGTAAGGTTCGCAGGCTTCGCTCGGCACCCAGGTCGCGACAAAGCGCTCCTCCTGCGGCGTGACGATATGCGCTTTGACGTCGAAGAAATCTTTGGCGACGAAGTTTTCAATCTCTTCATCGCGGCGCACCACCAGGCCGAGCACCGGGGTCTGCACCCGCCCCACGGAGAGCACCCCCTGATAGCCGGCGTTGCGCCCCAGCAGAGTATAGGCCCGGGTCATATTGATGCCGTACAGCCAGTCGGCGCGCGCCCGCGCCAGCGCCGACACGCAAAGCGGCACAAACTCGCTGTTGGCGCGCAGGCGGTTGATCGCCCGCTCCACCGCCTGCGGGTTGAGATCGTTTATCAGACAGCGCTGCACCTGCTGGCGCTTCTCCGGCGCCAGCTGCAGGTAGTCGAGGACCTCGTCCACCAGCAGTTGGCCCTCACGGTCGGGGTCGCCAGCGTGGATAACCTCCTCGGCGTCGCCGAGCAGGCGCTTGATCACATTCAGCTGTTTGGTGACCGAAGGTTTGGGCTGCAGCTGCCATTTCTCCGGCACAATCGGCAGGTCGGTGAGATTCCAGCGGGCATAGCGACTGTCATAGACGTCCGGCTGCGCCTGCTCCAGCAGGTGACCGATACACCAGGTCACCACCTGCCCGTTGCCGCACTCAATATAGCCATCGCCTTTGCGGTGCGGTTTAGGCAACACATCGGCGATAGCCCGACCGAGACTCGGTTTTTCTGCAATAAACAACCGCATCGAATCAACGGATCTCGATCATCGGTCGCCCGCCACGGGCGGTCACCAGCTCGCCGATGGCGGCCAGCTTAATACCGAACTCCGCCGCGGCGGCCTGGACTTCCGCCTCCGCCTCCGGGGTCACCGCCAGCAGCAGACCGCCTGAGGTCTGTGGGTCGCACAGCAGATCGCGCCACTCCGTCGGCATCTCGCCCATCAAATGGCCGTAGCTGGCAAAGTTGCGCCCGGTGCCGCCCGGCACCGCGCCGGCGGCGATATACTCCTCCACCCCCGGCAGTTTCGGGATATCGGCATAGCGCAGTTGCGCCTGCACGCCGGCCCCGCGGCACACCTCGCTGAGGTGGCCGAGCAGGCCAAAGCCGGTGACGTCGGTCATCGCCTTCACCCCGTCGATAGCGGCAAACGCGGCGCCGGCGAGGTTCATCTGGCACATGGTTTCCGTCGCCAGCCCCTGATGCTCTGGCTTGAGCAGCGATTTTTTCTCCGCGGTGGTCAGCACGCCGATCCCCAGCGGTTTGGTGAGATACAGTTTGCAGCCCGCCTGCGCGGTGCTGTTTTTCTTGATGCGCTCGGTGGGCACCACGCCGGTGACCGCCAGACCAAAGATTGGCTCCGGAGCGTCAATGGAGTGGCCGCCCGCCAGCGCGATCCCGGCCTGCTGGCAGGCAAAGCGCCCGCCCTCCACCACGTCGCGGGCGATTTCCGGCGCCAGGGTGTTGATCGGCCAGCCGAGAATGGCAATCGCCATAATCGGTTTCCCGCCCATGGCGAAAATATCGCTGATGGCGTTAGTGGCGGCAATGCGGCCAAAGTCGAACGGATTATCGACAATCGGCATAAAGAAGTCGGTGGTGCTGACGATTGACGTGCCATTACCAAGATCGTAAACGGCGGCATCATCGCTGGTTTCGTTGCCGACAAGCAGGTTCGGGTCGACAAACTTCGCCTGCTCGCTATGCAGGATGGTTTCCAGCACTTTCGGGGAAATTTTACAACCACAACCGGCTCCGTGGCTGTATTGCGTTAAACGAATGGCTTGCTCGCTCATGGACATCTCCTGTCATTGCAATCCCGCTATGTTAGCGCCCAAACGTCAGGGTGGTAAGTACGACAGTCTGAAATCGCGTATGGTTGCTCATTAAGCAGACAAAAAGTCGTTTTTGCGAGACGCGGCAATTTTTTCCCGACCATTTTCACTTTTACTTAAAGATGACAGAAATGTGACAACCCAGGACTGTCTTCTCTGGAATGATTATGACGTAAGGAAATTCTAATGAAAAAGCGTGTTCTTGCCCTTTGCCTGGCCAGTTTCTTCTCCGTTAACGCCTTCGCGCTGGTTCCCCCCGGTAACGATGTCACCACCAAGCCCGATCTCTACTATCTGACCAATGCCCAGGCCATCGACAGCCTGGCGCTGTTGCCGCCGCCGCCGGCGGTGGGCAGTATCGCGTTCTTAAACGATCAGGCGATGTATGAGCAAGGGCGCCTGCTGCGCAACACCGAGCGCGGGAAGCTGGCGGCAGAGGATGCCAACCTCAGCGCGGGCGGCGTGGCTAACGCCTTCTCCAGCGCCTTTGGCTCGCCGATCACCGAAAAGGACGCGCCGCAGCTCCATAAGCTGTTGACCAATATGATTGAAGACGCCGGCGATCTGGCGACCCGCGGCGCGAAAGAGAAGTATATGCGCATTCGCCCGTTTGCCTTCTACGGTGTCTCCACCTGCAACACCACCGAGCAGGACAAGCTGGCGAAAAACGGCTCTTACCCATCCGGGCATACCTCCATCGGCTGGGCCACCGCCCTGGTGCTGGCGGAGATCAACCCGCAGCGGCAGAACGAAATTTTGAAGCGCGGCTATGAGCTCGGCGAGAGCAGGGTGATCTGCGGCTATCACTGGCAGAGCGATGTCGATGCGGCGCGCATCGTCGGCTCCGCGGTGGTCGCCACGCTGCACACCAACCCGGCCTTCCAGCAGCAGTTGCAGAAAGCCAAAGACGAATTCGCCAAAACGCAGAAGTAACGTCATCGCCGTTGAACTCCGGGAGGCGGCGCCTGGCGCGCCTTGTCCGGGCTACCTTTGGGGCTGAAGGCCGGGTCCGGCGCACGCCGCCGCCCGGCGAAATAACGGCGCAATCGTAAATTTCCCTGCTCGCGCTGCGCTTAGCAGGGCTACCACTCCTGTGTTATGTCCGGGCAGATGGCGCTCCCGATATGTCTTCTGCGTTATGTCTGGCATGGCGCAGGGAGCGCACAGGGGGCGGCCAGTCGCCGCCGCCCCCTGTACCCCCGGGCTCCGGCCAGCAAAATCGCCACTGCGTGGTCCCTTCGACTTATCCCTGCAGGCTTCGGGTCGGGCCGAGGCAGCGTCCGTGCAAAACACGGCCCTCAGCCCGCATCCATGCGGGCTGCCCCGGCCTTCCGGGAACGTCTCAGCGATTTTGAGGCCGCCAGCACCGGCAGTTTCAGCAACTATGGTGAATAAATTAACGACAGGTCGTACGAATGTAGGCCGGGTAAGGCGCAGCCGCCACCCGGCGTAACACGCGCTGACTCAGAATCGCGTCACAAACGGCGCGGTATCCGGCAGGGCAATGGTGGTTGAGGCTTTCAGCTGCGGCGTGCCCAGATAGAGGAAGCCGACGATTTTATCCTGCTCGCGGCACTCGAAGCCGGCCCGCACCACCGGGCTCTCGGTCAATGCTCCGCTGCGCCAGATGCCGTTGAATCCCTGGGCCAGGGCCGCCATCTGCATCGCCATCACCGCGCAGCCAGCGGACATCTCCTGCTCCCAGCGCGGCACCTTCGGGTGGTCTTCACAGCGCGCCACTACGGTAATGATCAGCGGCGCGCGAAACGGCGCATTGCGGGCTTTCTCTATGCCCTTCTCATCCTGGCCGGCCTCCCGGGCCCCCTTTTCCAGCAGCTGACTAAAGCGTTCGCGGCCGCCATCGGCGATAATGAAAAAGCGCCACGGCTGCAGGGTGCCATGATCCGGGGCGCGCAGCCCGGCGCGCAGAATGTTTTCCAGCTGTTCGCCGGCCGGGGCCGGTTCCGCCAGGCGGGAAGCGCTGCGGCGATTAAGCAGTAGGTCGAGAGCATCCATCTGTATAACTCCTGTGATGTCATTTTTCATAAAATTAACATGCACAAGGATTTTGTTACAGCGCGGTCGGTGATTCCTGCTGACAACCGACGGCTCACTCTTTAGGATAGCCAGACGCGGCGGCCCCTGCGGCCTGCCCATTTTTAGATAACGTTAGGGAGAATACATGCGAACCCTTTGGCGACTGATTGCCAGCTTTTTTAAATGGACGTGGCGGATACTCAACTTTATTCGCAAACTGGCCCTCAATGCGATCTTCCTGGTGCTGGTGCTGGTGTGTATCGGCATCTGGAGCCAGTTCAGCAGCACCACCAGCGAACATGCCGCGCGCGGCGCGCTGCTGCTGGATATTACCGGCGTGGTGGTGGATAAACCGTCCGCCAGCAGCAAGCTCGGCGTAATTGGCCGCCAACTGTTTGGCGCCAGCTCGGACCGTCTGCAGGAGAATTCTCTGTTCGATATCGTGCAGACCATCCGTCAGGCGAAGGATGACCGTAATATCACCGGTATTGTGCTGGATCTGAAAAACTTCGTCGGCGGCGATCAGCCCTCCATGCAGTACATCGGTAAAGCGCTGCGCGAATTCCGCGACAGCGGCAAACCGGTGTATGCCGTCGGCAGCAGCTACAGCCAGGGCCAGTACTACCTGGCGAGCTTTGCCAACAAAATCTGGCTCTCTCCGCAGGGCGAGGTGGACCTGCACGGCTTCGCCACCAACGGGCTGTACTACAAGTCGCTGCTGGATAAGCTGAAAGTCTCCACCCATGTCTTCCGCGTCGGCACCTATAAATCCGCCGTCGAGCCTTTCATTCGCGATGACATGTCCCCTGCCGCCCGCGAAGCGGACAGCCGCTGGATTGGCGAACTGTGGCAGAACTACCTCAACACCATCGCCGCCAACCGGCAGATCACCGCCCAGCAGCTCTTCCCGGGCGCCCAGGGCATTATCGATGGCCTGCGTAAGGTGGGCGGCGATACGGCGAAATATGCGCTGGACAATAAACTGGTGGATGAGCTGGCGACCTCCACGGAAGTGGAAAAGGCGCTGACCAAACAGTTTGGCTGGAGCAAAGCGGATAACAATTACCGGGCGATCAGCTATTACGACTACAACGTGAAGACACCGTCTGACCAGGGTTCCGCCATCGCGGTGATCTTCGCCAACGGCGCCATCATGGACGGCGAGGAGACCCCGGGCAACGTTGGCGGCGACACCACCGCTGCGCAAATTCGCGATGCGCGCCTCGACCCGAAAATTAAGGCCATCGTCCTGCGCGTCAACAGCCCGGGCGGCAGCGTGACCGCCTCGGAAATCATTCGTGAAGAGCTGGCGGCAGCCAAAGCCGCGGGTAAACCGGTGGTCGTTTCAATGGGCGGCATGGCGGCCTCCGGCGGCTACTGGATCTCCACGCCGGCGGACTACATTGTCGCGAACCCAAGCACCCTCACCGGCTCCATCGGCATCTTTGGGGTGATCAACACCGTGGAAAACACCCTCGGGTCGATTGGCGTCCATACCGACGGCGTCGCCACGTCGCCGCTGGCGGATATCTCCAGCACCAAAGCGCTGCCGCCGGAAGTGCAGCAGCTGATGCAGTTGAGCATTGAGAACGGCTATCAACGCTTTATCACCCTGGTGGCTAACGCGCGTAAGAGCACGCCGGAGAAAATCGACCAGATTGCCCAGGGCCACGTCTGGACCGGGGAAGATGCCAAAGCCAACGGTCTTGTCGACAGCCTCGGCGACTTCGACGACGCGGTGGCCAAGGCCGCCGAGCTGGCGAAGCTGAAAACCTGGCACCTCAACTACTATCAGGAAGAGCCCACCTTCTTCTCGATGGTGCTGGACAGCCTGACCGGTTCGGTACGCGCCTCGCTGCCGGCCGCCATTCAGGCCTGGCTGCCTGCGCCGGTGGCCGCGGCAGCCGAGACGGTGAAAGCCGAAAGCGACAAGCTGGCGGCGTTTAACGACCCTCAGAACCGCTATGCCTTCTGCCTGACCTGCGCCAACATCCGTTAATACGCAGCGGCTGCCCCGTCTCCCGGGGCAGCCTTTTTTCCGCACCTGCCAGCGCCGCCACAAAGCGAGCGGCCAACACTGTATTTTTTCCTCCGTCTCTTTATACTGCGCCTGTCTACGACCAACCTAAGCGATGCTATGCAAAAAAAATCGATTTACGTTGCCTACACCGGTGGGACCATCGGTATGCAGCGCTCTGAACACGGCTATGTACCCGTTTCCGGCCATCTCCAGCGTCAGCTGGCGCTGATGCCTGAGTTCCATCGCCCGGAGATGCCGGACTTCACGATCCATGAATACCATCCGCTGATGGATTCATCCGATATGACCCCTGAGGACTGGCAGCACATCGCCGACGATATCCGCAGCCATTACGAGGAGTATGATGGCTTTGTGATCCTCCACGGTACCGACACCATGGCGTTTACCGCCTCTGCGCTGTCATTCATGCTGGAAAACCTCGGCAAACCGGTGATTGTGACAGGGTCACAAATCCCGCTGGCCGAGCTGCGCTCCGACGGCCAGATCAACCTGCTCAATGCCCTGTACGTCGCCGCCAACTATCCGATTAACGAAGTGGCGCTGTTCTTCAACAATCGGCTGTTCCGCGGCAACCGTACCACTAAAGCCCATGCCGACGGCTTTGACGCCTTCGCCTCGCCAAACCTCGCGCCGCTGCTGGAGGCCGGGATCCATATCCGCCGTCTCGGTACCCCGCCGGCGCCGCAGGGCTGCGGAGAGCTTATCGTGCATCCCATCACCCCGCAGCCGATTGGCGTGGTGACGATTTACCCCGGCATCTCCGCCGACGTGGTGCGTAATTTCCTGCGCCAGCCGGTGAAAGCGCTGATCCTCCGCTCCTACGGCGTCGGCAATGCGCCGCAGAATGGCGAGTTTATTCAGGTGCTGGCGGAAGCCAGCCAGCGCGGCATTGTGGTGGTCAACTTGACGCAGTGTATGTCCGGGAAAGTGAACATGGGCGGCTATGCCACCGGCAATGCCCTCGCCCAGGCGGGAGTCATCAGTGGTTTCGATATGACGGTGGAAGCGACGCTGACCAAGCTACACTATCTGCTGAGCCAGCAGCTGGACGTTGACGCCATTCGCGCGGCGATGCAGCAGAATCTGCGTGGCGAACTGACCCCTGACGAAGCTTAAGGAGGACGTATGGCGCATCGAGCGCTGTTACTGGTTGATTTGCAGAACGACTTCTGCGCCGGCGGCGCGCTGGCGGTTCCTGAAGGCGATAGTACCGTCGAGGTGGCCAATGCGCTTATCGACTGGAGCCTGGCGCGCGGCGAGCCCATCGTCGCCAGCCAGGACTGGCACCCGGCGGATCACGGCAGCTTCGCCAGCCAGCACCAGGTGGAGCCCTACACCGTGGGCGACCTGGATGGCCTGGCGCAAACTTTCTGGCCGGATCACTGCGTTCAGCACAGCGAAGGCGCGGCGCTGCATCCCCTGCTCAAGCAGCAGGCCATCGCCGCCGTGTTCCACAAAGGGCAAAACCGGGTCATTGACAGCTACAGCGCTTTTTTTGACAACGGTCACCGGCAGAAAACTGAACTGGACGGCTGGCTTCGTGGTCAGGGGATCGTGGAGCTGACCGTGCTCGGCCTCGCCACCGATTACTGCGTTAAGTTCACCGTGCTGGATGCCCTGGCGCTGGGCTACGCGGTCAACGTCATCACCGACGGCTGCCGCGGGGTGAATCTTCAGCCGCAGGACAGCAGCCAGGCGTTTATGGAGATGGCCGCCGCAGGCGCCACGCTCTATACCCTCGACGACTGGCGGGAAACCCACGCCTGATCCCTTCCCCGGCGCGCCCGCGCCGGGGCTTCTTGTGCCGCTTCGCTATCGTCCATAAATTGAACTCTCTCGCAGTTTCAACAGGTTATTGCTGGTAGTCTGGCAAGGCTGTTTTTTCGCCACGCCATTTCCGTGGCGCGGTTATTTTTTTAAGTCAAAGAGGAACCACTATGAAACGTTTGCCCTTGCTGGCAGCCTTGCCCCTGCTTTGCGCTTCCGCGCTCTCTGCCCAACCGCTGATGTCCGTCGGCTATTTCAACGGCGGCGGCGATGTCACTGCCGGGCCGGGCGGGGATATCGACAAGCTGGACGTCCGGCAGATCACCCATCTCAACTACTCGTTTGGCCTTATCTATAACGATGAAAAAGACGAGACCAACGCAGCCCTGAAGGATCCTGCTCATCTGCACGAGATCTGGCTGTCGCCGAAGGTGCAGGCGGATCTGCAAAAGCTCCCGGCCCTGCGTAAACAGAACCCGGACCTCAAAGTCCTGCTGTCGGTCGGCGGCTGGGGGGCGCGCGGTTTCTCCGGCGCGGCGGCAAGCAAAGAAACCCGGAAGGTGTTTATTCAGTCTGCGCAGGAAATTGTTGAAAAATATGGTCTGGATGGGATTGACCTCGACTGGGAGTTTCCGGTCAACGGCGCCTGGGGGCTGGTTGCCAGTCAACCGGCCGATCGCGATAACTTTACCGCGCTGTTAAAAGAGCTGCGCGCAGCGTTTGGTACCAGGAAACTTGTCACTATCGCCGTGGGCGCCAACGCCGAAAGCCCGAAAAGTTGGGTGGACGTTAAAGCGATTGCGTCATCGCTCGACTACATCAACCTGATGACCTACGACATGGCCTACGGCACGCAGTACTTCAACTCGAACCTGTATGACTCCAGCCACTGGCCGACGGTCGCCGCGGCGGATAAATACAGCGCCGATTTTGTGGTCAACAATTACCTGGCCGCCGGGCTTAAACCCAGCCAGATGAACCTCGGAATTGGTTTTTATGGCCGGGTGCCGAAACGGGCGGTCGAGCCGGGGATTGACTGGAGTAAAGCGGATGCGCAAAAGAACCCGGTCACCCAGCCCTATTTTGGTCCCCAGCAGATCGCGCTGTTTGCCTCGCTGGGCTATGACCTGAGCAAAGACACCTACGTGAAATACAATGATATCGTGGGCAAATTGCTCAACGATCCGCAGAAACGCTTTACCGAGCACTGGGACGATGAGGCGAAAGTCCCGTGGCTGTCGGTGCAGTCCGCGGAGGGCAAGCCGCTGTTCGCCCTCTCCTACGAGAACCCGCGCTCGGTAGCCATTAAAGCGGACTACATCAAGGCGAAAGGCCTCGCCGGAGCGATGTTCTGGGAGTATGGCGCCGATGATCAGAACCAGCTGGCCCGCCAGCTGGCGGAATCGCTGGGGATCAAACACTAATCGCGGCTGTTCCGCCGCATCGCCGCCGCCGGGCGGCGTGACGCAGGCAGCATCGCCGGGAATGCAGGTATATCGCGCCGCCCGGGATAGGTTATGATGCCTGTTATCCGCTGCGCCAGGGGCTGGCGCAGCTTAACCGTTTGACAGGAGGCAGGGGGCCATGGCCTATATCCCCAAAAATTACGCACGTCTGGAAGTGGGTTACCGCGAAAAGGCGCTCAAGCTCTTTCCCTGGGTATGCGGACGCTGCTCACGGGAGTTTGTCTACTCCAATCTGCGCGAGCTGACGGTGCACCATATCGATCACGACCACTCCAATAACCCGGAAGATGGCAGCAACTGGGAGATGTTGTGCCTTTACTGTCACGATCACGAACATTCCAAGTACACCGAAGCCGATCAGTATGGCTCCACGGTGGTAGCGGGCGAAGATGCGCAAAAGAGCGTCGGCGAGGCCACCTACAACCCGTTTGCCGACCTGAAAGCGATGATGAATAAAAAGTAAGCGAAGCGACTGACCGCCGGGCGCGGTCGTTGACGCTACCCTTGTCCGGCGCCGGATCACCCGACGCCGGAACGTCTCCCCGCCGGGCGGCGGTTTATTGCAACTTCACGGTAGCGATCGGCTTCGGCACGATGCCGAAATCTTCCTTCAGCTGCTGTTTGCTCTTCATCACCATCTGCCCACGGGTGTCGATGGTCATATGCTGGGCGTCGGTGTTATACCGGGCCTGCCACAGCATCACCAGCTGCAGGCTATTTTCCTTCTGCTCCGGCGTCAGCGCCACGCCATCCGGCCATTTTCCCAGCTCTACCGCCGTCGCCAGACGCTGATACACTTCCGGGGTCATGCTGTCGATAATTTGCTCAATATCCATCTTCCGCTCACCTCCACTTGGAATAATTTGCTGAATCGTTTCTTCACCCCTTAATCTGCTCGCCGTTCTGCTCATCGGTGAAGCTGAGCGACGCCGAATTGACACAATAGCGCTCGCCGGTCGGCTGCGGGCCATCCGGAAACACGTGACCGAGATGGGCATCACAATTTCCGCAGCGGATCTCAATGCGCTGCATGCCGTGGGAGCTGTCGTCCAGATAGCGAATGGCCTCTTCGCTTACCGGCTCGTAGAAGCTCGGCCAGCCGCAGCCGGAGTCGTATTTGGTCTGGGAGTTGAACAGCGGCGCATCGCACACCAGGCAGTGATACACGCCATTTTTCTTGTTGTGCAGCAGCCGTCCGGTGAAAGGCGGTTCGGTGCCATGATGTTGGGTCACGTAAAACTGCATTTCGCTCAAGCCGTTTTTCAGCTCTTCCGGGGAGGGTTTATTCGCCATGGGCTTACATCTCGCTTTGCAATGGACAACTTTCGCCCCAATTCTAACAAAACATTAACAATGAAGCGTACACTTTTGTTCTAAACTTATCCGGTGCCCACAGGCAGCCAGATAATTGTGACTTAAATCACGTTTTTATCTTAAATGCCCTTTAAAATTCCGCGCGCAGCCCCCATATGGAATTGGGCTCAAAGGGAGAGTGAGGCAAATCAATCGCGCAAGGTGTGCTCAGGATTGATTTGTCGCAATGATTGACACGATTCCGCTTGACGCTGCGTAAGGTTTTTGTAATTTTACAGGCAACCTTTTATTCACTAACAAATAGCTGGTGGAATATATGACTATCAAAGTAGGTATCAACGGTTTTGGCCGTATCGGTCGCATTGTTTTCCGTGCTGCTCAGAAACGTTCTGACATCGAGATCGTTGCAATCAACGACCTGTTAGACGCAGAGTACATGGCTTACATGCTGAAGTATGACTCCACTCACGGTCGTTTCGACGGCACCGTTGAAGTGAAAGACGGTCATCTGGTCGTTAACGGTAAAAAAATCCGTGTTACCGCTGAACGTGACCCGGCTAACCTGAAGTGGGACGAAGTTGGTGTTGACGTTGTTGCTGAAGCAACCGGTATCTTCCTGACCGACGAAACCGCTCGTAAACACATCACCGCTGGCGCGAAAAAAGTCGTTCTGACTGGCCCGTCCAAAGACAACACCCCGATGTTCGTTCGCGGCGCTAACTTCGACACTTACGCTGGCCAGGACATCGTTTCCAACGCATCCTGCACCACCAACTGCCTGGCACCGCTGGCTAAAGTCATCAACGACAACTTCGGTATCGTTGAAGGCCTGATGACCACCGTCCACGCAACCACCGCTACTCAGAAAACCGTTGATGGCCCGTCTCACAAAGACTGGCGCGGCGGCCGCGGCGCAGCTCAGAACATCATCCCGTCCTCTACCGGCGCTGCTAAAGCTGTAGGTAAAGTACTGCCAGAACTGAACGGCAAACTGACCGGTATGGCGTTCCGCGTTCCGACTCCGAACGTATCCGTTGTTGACCTGACCGTTCGTCTGGAAAAAGCAGCGTCCTACGAAGAAATCAAGAAAGCTATCAAAGCCGCTTCTGAAGGCGCAATGAAAGGCGTTCTGGGTTACACCGAAGACGACGTTGTTTCTACCGACTTCAACGGCGAAGTTTGCACTTCCGTGTTCGATGCTAAAGCAGGTATCGCACTGAACGACAACTTCGTTAAACTGGTTTCCTGGTACGACAACGAAACTGGCTACTCCAACAAAGTTCTGGACCTGATTGCCCACATCTCCAAATAAGTTGAGATGAAAAAGTAATCTGTAAGAGCGACTTCGGTCGCTCTTTTTTTTGTCTGCAGAGATAGGATTGCACAATGATAAATAAAATTTTTGCTCTCCCGGTGAATGAAACCATTTCACCCGTTATCTCCCGTCGCCAGCTGGACGACCTGGAGCTGATTGTCATCGACCATCCGCAGGTGAAAGCCTCTGTGGCGCTGCAAGGGGCGCACCTGCTCTCCTGGAAACCCGCCGGTGAAGTAGAAGTCCTGTGGCTGAGCAACAACACCCCATTTAAACAGGGCGTCGCCCTGCGCGGCGGCGTGCCGATTTGCTGGCCGTGGTTTGGCCCATCGGCGCAGCAGGGCCTGCCGTCGCACGGCTTTGCCCGCAACCTGCCGTGGACCCTGGAAGGGCATGATGAAGACGACAGCGGCGTGATGTTGACCTTTGCGCTGCAGAACAGCGCTGAAACCATGAAGCTGTGGCCGCATGAGTTCACCCTCTATGCCCGCTTCAAGCTGGGTAAGACCTGCGAAATCGAGCTGGAAGCCCACGGCGAATTCGAGACCACCTCTGCCCTGCACAGCTACTTCAACGTTGGCGATATCGCGGCGGTGAAAGTGAGCGGTCTTGGCGAGCGCTATATCGATAAAGTGAAGAACGCCGAAGAAGGCGTTCTGAACAACGGCGTGCAGACCTTCCCGGATCGTACCGACCGCGTCTATCTCGACGCCGAAGGCTGCAGCGTGATCCACGACGACGCGCTCAGCCGCACGATCGACGTGGTGCATCATCATCAGCACAACGTGGTGGCCTGGAACCCGGGCCCGGCGCTGTCCGTCAGCATGGGCGACATGCCGGACGATGGCTATAAAACCTTCGTTTGCGTCGAAACCTGCTGCGTGACCCAGCCGCAGAAAGCCAGTGAAGAGACCCCGTCTCGCCTGGCGCAAACCATCAGCGTGAAAAAACGCTAACCGCAAAAAGCCCCGTTTATCACGGGGCTTTTTCTCTTCTCCACCTGGATGCGCTGTGGGTTAAACCATATCCAACCGGGTTTTCCGCGGCGGCGGCGGATAGAGGCGATCCAGCTGCGCAAGCTCTTGCGGGCTGAGAACGATATCAAGCGCGGCGGCATTCTGCACCACATGCTCGATAGTCGCCGCTTTCGGGATCGCCAGCATTCCCGGATGACGAATCACCCAGGCCAGCAGCAGCTGCGCCACCGTCACGCCCCGCGCGTTAGCCATATTGATGATATCGGTATGCTGAAAAAGTCCATCGCGTAAGCGCCCCGCCTGCGCCAGCGGGCAATAGGCCATCACCGGCAGGGTGTGCTGCTGACACCAGGGCAGAAGATCGTATTCAATGCCCCGCGACGCGAGATGATAGAGCACCTGGTTGGTGGCGCAGCGTTCGCCGCCCGCCGTGCGCCACAGCGCCTGCATATCGTCGGTGTCCAGATTGGAGACGCCCCAACGGCGGATTTTGCCCTCGGCCACCAGCCTTTCCATCGCCTCGACCGTCTCCTGCAGGGGGATATCGCCCCGCCAGTGCAGGAGATACATATCCAGATAGTCGGTCTGCAGCCGGCGCAGACTGTTTTCACAGGCGCGGCGGATCGCCGCTCCGCCGGCGTGCCAGGGATAGACTTTAGAGACCAGCGTCACCCGGTCGCGCAGGCCGCGGATCGCCTGGCCCACTACCTCCTCCGCCCCGCCGTCGGCATACATCTCCGCGGTATCGATTACCGTCAGGCCATGGTCGATGCCCGCGCGCAGTGCAGCCACCTCCTGCTGACGCAGCGCCGCGTTCTCGCCCATATACCAGGTTCCCAGCCCGATGGCCGGAACTGCCGCCTGCTCGCCAAAGCATACTGTTTTTTTCACCATCGTCTCCTTCTTCGCGCCCTGCACCACCATAAAGCAAAACAGGGCACGAAGCCCTGTTTTGATGCATAAAGCGCACTGTAATAATGCACAATCAGAAGGTGTAGGTGATCCCGGTTGAGATCAGACCGCTCCAGGATTTGTCCACCATCGGGCTATCGGTGATTTCATCCGACAGACGCGTGTAGCGCGCAATACCGTATACGCTCCAGTCGCCGAGGAAGCGATAGTTGGCCGCCAGCTCCAGATACGGGTTCCAGCTGCTGTCCGGATCGTAGCTGCGCATCCCGCTGCGACGGGACTCATGCTGCGAGACGCCATAGTAGTATTCGTTCTGATTGTCGCTGTTCCACTCGACGCCAATGCCCGGCGTCAGCGTCAGGTTCCCGTTGGTGTAGCGGTACAGCCAGGCGAGATCCCAGTTGATGCCGTTGCTGTTATCCAGCGTATCGCCGGCAATCGTCGTGCGCAGGAAGCCATAGGGCGTGTTGTGGACATAAGAAAGACCGGCCATCACGGTCGATTTACGCTTATCCAGGCGACGCATTTGTTCGCTATCGCTGTCGCCCGGCTTGAAGTACATCGGCGACCAGTAGGCCGTTATCGACAGCTTATCGTTGGTGTCATTCCACAGGTAGTAACCCCCGCCCAGACCGTGGAACCAGAAGTTATCGCTCTCATAACTAATGACCGGCACCGGATAAACATCCGCATCATACTGCTTGTACGGATGCTCAACGATGCCGACGCCAGCCCCAAGCGTGAACTTCCCATCGGCATGCGCCGCGCTGGCGGAGGTCGCAATCAGCACGCCGAGTGCCAGAAGTTTGATTTTAGTCACAATCCATATTCCCGTTGTCAAATAATCAGCCCGTGCAGTTTACCGTCGTAGGTCTCATGCCTCAAATTCTTTACCCGATATGACACAAATCGTTCACTTTCCCACCCTTCTCTTACCATCTGGTGACAGCCCGATGACAGCTTCACGTCCCGGCGAATCAAAAAGCGTCTTTTTCAGGATGAGTTATTGATATGTCATTGAAATTGATTTTCTGCGGCATGCAAGATTTCTAAATGCATCTACGCTTAAATTTAGAAGGTGTAATTGCAGGGCACATTCACGCTACCCCACCCGCAACCTGGCATAAGGGTTGCTGGATACCAGGAGAGCGATGTTCAGCTTATGTCTTCCGGGGGCCCCCACTATTCATATGAACGGCTCTCAACCTGTGCTAAAAAACGAAAGGACGGCATGCCATGAATATATTCGATCACTATCGCCAGCGCTATGAAGCTGCCAAGGACGAAGAGTTCACACTGCAGGAGTTTCTTACCATCTGCCGGCAAGATCGCAGTGCCTATGCCAATGCGGCAGAACGTCTGTTGATGGCCATTGGTGAACCCGTCATGGTTGATACGGCTCTCGAGCCGCGGCTATCCCGTCTCTTTTCAAACCGGGTCATCGCACGCTATCCGGCGTTTGAAGAGTTTTACGGTATGGAAGACGCCATTGAGCAGATCGTCTCCTACCTCAAGCATGCCGCCCAGGGGCTGGAAGAGAAGAAACAGATCCTCTATCTGCTGGGACCGGTGGGCGGTGGTAAATCATCGCTGGCTGAACGGCTGAAAGCCCTGATGCAGCGCGTGCCTATCTATGTGCTGAGCGCCAACGGCGAGCGCAGCCCGGTTAACGATCACCCGCTGTGCCTGTTCAATCCGCAGGAGGATGCGCAGATCCTTCAGAAAGAGTATGGCGTCCCTACCCGCTATCTCGGCACCATTATGTCGCCGTGGGCGGCCAAACGCCTGCATGAGTTTGGCGGCGATATCACGAAATTCCGCGTGGTCAAAGTCTGGCCATCGATTCTCGAGCAGGTCGCCATCGCCAAAACCGAACCGGGCGATGAGAACAACCAGGATATTTCGGCGCTGGTGGGTAAAGTGGATATCCGTAAGCTGGAACACTATGCGCAGAACGACCCGGACGCCTACGGCTACTCCGGTGCGCTGTGCCGCGCCAACCAGGGGATCATGGAGTTCGTCGAGATGTTTAAAGCGCCGATCAAGGTGCTGCATCCGCTGCTGACCGCGACCCAGGAGGGTAACTATAACGGGACCGAAGGGATCTCCGCCCTGCCGTTTAACGGGATCATCCTTGCCCACTCCAACGAATCGGAATGGGTGACCTTCCGTAATAACAAAAACAATGAGGCCTTCCTCGACCGCGTCTATATCGTCAAAGTGCCTTATTGCCTGCGGATCTCCGAAGAGATCCGTATCTATGAAAAACTGCTCAACAGCAGCGAACTGACGCATGCGCCATGCGCCCCGGGCACGCTGGAAACGCTGGCGCGCTTCTCGATTCTGTCGCGCCTGAAAGAGCCGGAAAACTCGAGCATTTACTCGAAAATGCGGGTCTATGACGGCGAGAGCCTGAAAGATACCGACCCGAAAGCGAAATCCTATCAGGAGTATCGCGACTATGCCGGTGTGGATGAAGGGATGAACGGGCTCTCCACCCGCTTTGCCTTTAAGATCCTCTCAAGGGTGTTTAACTTCGACCATGTTGAAGTGGCGGCCAACCCGGTGCATCTGTTCTATGTTCTGGAGCAGCAGATTGAGCGCGAACAGTTCCCGCAGGAGCAGGCCGAGCGCTATCTGGAGTTCCTCAAAGGCTATCTGATCCCGAAATACGCCGAGTTTATCGGCAAAGAGATCCAGACCGCTTATCTGGAATCCTACTCCGAGTACGGGCAGAACATTTTCGATCGCTATGTCACCTACGCTGACTTCTGGATCCAGGATCAGGAATATCGCGATCCGGACACCGGGCAGCTGTTTGACCGTGAATCGTTGAATGCCGAGCTGGAGAAAATTGAGAAGCCGGCCGGGATCAGCAACCCGAAAGACTTCCGTAATGAAATCGTCAACTTTGTGCTGCGCGCCAGAGCCAACAACAGCGGACGTAATCCGAACTGGACCAGCTATGAGAAACTGCGCACGGTTATTGAGAAGAAAATGTTCTCCAATACCGAAGAGCTGTTGCCGGTCATTTCGTTTAACGCCAAAACCTCAACCGATGAGCAGAAAAAACACGACGACTTTGTCGACCGCATGATGGAGAAAGGCTACACCCGCAAACAGGTTCGCCTGCTGTGCGAGTGGTACCTGCGGGTTCGTAAATCGTCCTGATGCGTCCAGCCCGGCGGTGCGCCGCCGGGCCAACTGCAGCTGAATGATGATAAGTAAAGTTGGCTAATGCAGTACAGGAGGGCATATGACCTGGTTCATAGACCGACGCCTGAACGGGAAAAACAAAAGCGCCGTCAATCGTCAGCGCTTTTTGCGCCGTTATAAGGCGCAAATTAAACAGTCGATCTCCGAGGCCATCAACAAGCGCTCGGTGACCGATATTGAGAGCGGAGAATCCGTCTCGATCCCGACGGACGATATCAACGAGCCGATGTTTCATCAGGGTCGCGGCGGGCTGCGCAACCGCGTCCACCCGGGCAACGACCATTTCGTGCAAAACGACCGCATCGAACGCCCGCAAGGGGGCGGCGGCGGCGGGGGCGGCGGTCAGGGGCAAGCCAGCGCCGATGGCGAAGGGAAGGATGAGTTTGTCTTCCAGATTTCGAAAGATGAGTACCTGGATCTGCTGTTTGAAGATCTCGCCCTGCCGAACCTGAAGAAAAATCAGCACCGGCAGCTGAACGAGTTTAAAACCCATCGCGCGGGCTTTACCTCTAACGGGGTGCCGGCCAACATCAGCGTGGTGCGATCGCTGCAGAACTCGCTGGCCCGCCGGACGGCGATGACCGCCGGCAAGCGCCGTGAACTGCGCGCCCTGGAGGAGGATCTGGAGACCATCAGCCGCAGCGAACCGGTGCAGCTGCTGGAGGAGGAGCGCCTGCGCAAAGAGATTGCCGAGCTGCGGGCTAAAATTGAACGGGTGCCGTTTATCGACACCTTTGACTTACGCTACAAAAATTACGAAAAACGGCCGGAGCCCTCCAGCCAGGCGGTAATGTTCTGCCTGATGGACGTCTCAGGCTCGATGGACCAGGCCACCAAAGACATGGCCAAGCGCTTTTATATCCTGCTGTATTTGTTCCTCAGCCGGACCTATAAAAACGTCGATGTGGTCTACATCCGCCACCATACTCAGGCGAAAGAGGTGGATGAACACGAGTTCTTCTACTCTCAGGAGACCGGCGGCACCATCGTCTCCAGCGCCCTGAAGCTGATGGATGAAGTGGTGCAGGCGCGTTATGACCCGGCGCAGTGGAACATCTACGCCGCCCAGGCGTCGGATGGTGACAACTGGGCCGACGACTCCCCGCTGTGCCACGAACTGCTGGCGAAGAAAATTCTGCCGGTGGTGCGTTATTACAGCTATATCGAAATTACCCGCCGGGCGCATCAGACCCTGTGGCGCGAGTATGAACACCTGCAGGCGACCTTTGATAATTTCGCCATGCAGCATATCCGCGACCAGGAGGATATCTACCCGGTATTCCGCGAACTGTTTCACAAACAATCGTCTAAAAGTGAAGCGTAGTGAAATACTCAGCCAGTGAGTCGGGTGACTTGCTGGCTATTTTCCTCAGACACAAGGCCCGATGGCACAGCCATACATCATGTAAAACGGAAACAACGGGGCCATGGCGACGGCGCCAAGCGAGCTAATCGTTTTGGTCTTATCATTGATTGATACCACAACGGGGTGCGCTAACTGGTAGGCGGCGGCCAGATCTGACGCGTCCGATGCCGTCCAAAACCCTGTCGCTTTAAACAACACCCCGAGGCGATCGTTATCAATCTGCACCGCATGATACTGATTTACCAGCTCGCTATGCTGCCCGGCATCCAGTTTGCGCTGATCCATCACCACCAGATATTCCGCCGTTACCTCATGTTGTTCCACGACAAAGTTAACCCGCACGCCGGAAGCCTGTTCGTGAAAGCGCTCATAAAAGGTCTTATAACGCTGATATTCCTCAGGCACACCGTCACGGACAAAGCGGTAACTGTATTTCGCTGAGCTGGCGACAATACCGGACTCTGTGGGTTTCATCGCCACAATGGTATCCCGAGGCGGCAAGTTTGGCGCGCTGGTACAGCCTGCGAGCATCGCCACTACGACCAGCGATAAGATATATTTGACCATTTTCAGCCGTTCCTGTTCGCGATTTTTTCTATGACATCTGGCGTTTTTTTTAACACTACAGGTACAAATCCCTAACCCTGTGTATCATAACTGCCTAATCTGCTTCAAACATTCGCGCGATCGTCAGCGTTGAACTGTTTCTACTCTCAGGAGCCTGCTATGACCCCTTTTTATCAATTGACGGCTAACCGCCTGCGCGGACAGCCCCTCTCCATGGTTGACTATGCTGGCAAGGTGGTTCTGGTGGTGAATACGGCCAGCTATTGTGGCTTCACGCCGCAATATGCTGGCCTTGAAGCGCTCTACAAAAAGTACGCGGCTCAGGGGCTGGTTGTGCTTGGGTTCCCCTGCAACCAGTTTGGCAAGCAGGAACCCGGCGGTGCGGATGAAATCGAGCAGACCTGTCACGTTAACTACGGCGTGAGCTTCCCGATGTTTGAGAAAGTGGACGTCAACGGCCCCGCCGCGCATCCGCTGTTTCGTTATTTGAAACAAGCGTTGCCCGGCGTGCTCGGCGGACGGATCAAGTGGAATTTCACCAAGTTCCTCATCGGTCGCGACGGCACTCCCCTCACGCGTTTTGCGCCGTTCACGACGCCGGAGAAAATGGAAGCAGCCATTGTTGCCGCACTCAAAGGCTAAGTGTTCCTGTCATTCCACGCTCACCCAACGGTGGCTGGCTGCCCATGCAAGGTAGAGGTCGATCTCACGCGGCCAGCAACCGTCTGTGGTTGGCCTAACTTCCGCCTGCCCGACACGCAGCCTACAGCGGCGACACGGCCTCAACCTCATGCTGAAACACGTAGGGGTCGGAGAGCAGTTCGAATACTTCGTCGTCCGGATAGGTGACCGCGACGTGATAGTCTTCGCCTGCGAAGGCTTTGACCGCCGCGAGATCCTGCCAGTAGGTGGCGAGAAAGAAATGCGCCCATTCGCCCTGGTTTTCCCGGCGCACCAGCGCGCCCCTGTTGCCGGGGATACCCCGGGCGTGTTCCACGCCGGTCAGCTCAAGGTGCTTTGCAAACCCCTCGGCATGTTGCAATGGCACACAGCCGTGCCAGGTCCTGACAATCATTTGCGTTCTCCTGTGGTAATCAACCTCTCACCCTAACATCGACAGGCATTTTTGGGGGAGCGCAACAAGGCGGCGCTGGCAACAACGCAAAATTATTTTGCCGGACGAGGATATCCCCTCACTCTGCAGTATTTTCGGCTGCGGCGCAGCATTGGGCCGAATATTGCGCGGTGAGTATGACTGTTAGCGGGCGCGGAAAAAATCGTGGCTCGTCAGCCCCGGGGGGTCTTATCGATACACGCCCAAGCCGCGTCCCTTCAGGGCATCGCCAGCCGCTCTTGATGATCCGCAAAGAGAGCGATGAGATGGTCGGCGAGAACCCGCACGCGTCTTGACCCGGCCAGGTCGGAATGCATCACCAGCCAGAGGGTCTGATCCGCGCCGATCTCCGGCTGCAGGCACTGCAGGCCGCTGGCCCTCGCCATAAAGTGCGGCAGGACGCCCAGTCCGAGGCCCGCGGATACCGCGGAAACCTGGGCCACGAGCGTATTGGCTTCGACTTTACACGGCCGGCCGCGCAGGGTTCGCGTGATCCATTGGGCGGCCGGCAGGTGCTGGTGAGTTTCCGGCCACCCCACAAAGTCCGCCTCGCTCAGCGACAGGCCGTCCGCCCCGGCCAGATAGCCGGCGGCGCCATAGACGCCAAACCCCACCGTCCCCAGACGCTTTAACGTCAGATGCCCGGCCTCAGGCTTGACCATGCGGATCGCCAGATCGGCATCCCGACGGTGCAGGTTCACCGGCTGCACGCCGCTCAGCACCTCCACCCGCAGCTCGGGATATTGGTCCAGGAGCCCTTTCAGGGAGGGCAGAATAAAATGCGTGGCCAGGTTGTCCGCGGTGGCCAGGCGGACAACCCCGCCGACATGCCCCTGCAGTTGCGCCGCTTCGCCGAACGCCAGGCCTGCGTATTCCAGCGCCTCAGCCCGCGCGAGCAGGGCTTCGCCATCATCGGTCAGGCGATAGCCGCTCTGATGGCGGCTGAAGAGCGGAACGTTCAACGCCTGCTCCAGCCGATCCAGCCGGCGGGAGACCGTGGCAATCCCCATGTTCATCTTGTCGGCGGCGCCGCTCAGCGTTCCCGCCCGGGCGATGGCGAGGAATATGCGCGCATCATCCCAGTTAAATTCTGCGGTCATCTATTTTCCATTTATGGAAAACGACTCTCCGTTTTCCGCTCTTTTTTATCAGTTTCGCAGGGATGATACTGCACGCCACTCGCGGAGACAACCAGGCCATCCGGTCGCCTGCTCGCTCCTCACCTGAACGTCCGCGCACCGCGCGGAACGCACCTTTCCTAAGGATACGCCTGATATGAAAGAGATTGCTTTACCCCTCCACCCGGCGCCGGCGCGCGTCTGGATAGCCGTCGTTGCGCTCGGGATCTGCGCCTTTTCGATCGTCACCAGCGAACTGGCGCCGGTAGGCATGCTCAGCGCCCTGGCGGCGGATTTTCACCAGACGGAATCCGGCATGGGCCTCGCCGTCACCGCCTATGGCTGGGTGGGCGCCCTGGCGGCTCTGCTTTCCGGCGCGATGCCGGCGCGTATTTCCCGCAAGGCGCTGCTGGTCGGGCTGATGCTGATCCTGGCGCTTTCCTGCCTCGCCGCAACCCGGTCTTATTCGATGTTCGCCCTGATGAGCGCCCGCATGATTGGCGCCCTGGCGCATGGCGCCTTCTGGGCCTTAATTGGCATCGTCGCCGCGCAGCTGGTGCCGCCGCACCGGCTGGGGCTGGCCACGGCGATCATTTTTGGCGGCGTGTCGGCGGCAAGCGTAGTGGGGGTACCCCTGGCGAGCTTTATCGCCACCCTGGCGGGCTGGCGACACGCGTTTATGGCGATGGCCTTGCTGTCACTGGCCGCCGCTGCGGCGCTGTGCTCAACGCTGCCCCCGCTGGCCGCCCCTGCCTCCGTCAGGCTGCGTGTTTATCGCGATATTTTCCGCAATCCGCTGCTCGGTGGCCTGTATGGCGCCACGGCCTGCATCATTACCGCACACTTTGCCGCCTTCACCTACATTGAACCGCTGCTGATAAATCTGCAGGGAGTCCCGGCGACCGCCCTCTCCGGCCTGCTGCTGCTGTCAGGGGTTTCCGGGCTGCTGGGTAACGTTATCGCCGGTAAGCTTATCGATCGTCATCTGAAGGGGCTGATTTTCGCTGCGCTGCTGCTGAGCGGGGGCGCGCTGGCGATCCTTGGCGCCGCCCGTCTTGCGCCACTGCCGTTCTGTTTTAGCGGGCTACTGTTAGCCCTGTGGGGCGCCGGCATCGCGATTGTGTTCGTCGGCTTACAGACCTGGCTGCTGCGCAGCGCGGGCGCGGTCGCCCAGCCGGCGTCAGCCATTTACGTGGCCATTTTTAATGCCGCCATCGGCACCGGGGCGCTTGTCGGCGGCCAGCTGATCGCCTCAGCTGGCCTGTCGGGAATGGTGTGGCTGGCGGCGGGGATCATGGTGGGCAGTACGCTGCTGATCGCCCTGCTGAAAGCGCCCTCGGCCCGCTAAACGCTGCCCTGTAAAACCGCGTTTTCACGGTCCAGAGTGAAGATCTGCCACACGACGCGGGTCGCGCTCAAGGTAAAAATGGCCGTCGCCAGCGTATTTTCCTCATCCGGATCGTCGGGAGACAGCCGGTAAATCGGTAACAGCGGATCCTGCTGGTCGGAGAGCATCGCTTTCGCTGTCACGCCATCCAGCGGCGGGTTCGTCGCCAGCCACGCGTCCAGGCGCCGCTGGCGCGAAGCGGAGCTCCCGGTCACGATCTGTTCAATGGCCGCAAGCTGGGGATGGATCAGATGGTTGGCATGCCCGCCGGTGGTGGACAACTCGAGCACCGAGCTGCCGGAGCCGGTGGCTTCCACGCTAAACAGACGGCTATCACCCATCTGGCCCAGGGTGTGGTGAAATGCGCCCGCGCGCGGCGTGGCGCTCAGCAAAGTGACGGCTTCCTCTAAGGTGGCGGCGTTCAGCGATGCGCGGGCCACAATCTGGCGCGGCATGCCGTCCGGACGATGCACGGCGCGAATATTGTTGACCGTATTGACTATCCCCTTCTCATTCACCGCGAAGGTGTGCCCGCACAGGGAGCCGGGATAGGCAAAGCTGGTGAAGGCGAGGCCCACCTCCGGGGTTACGCTGACGATGGCGCACTCTTCACGCAGCTGCGGGAAGCCGTCTTCATTGTGCGCAATGATCAACGCCCCCTCCGGGCTTCTCCCCGCCAGGGTGGTGCAGCCATCTGACGTCGAACGTACCAGATCGCCGCGACAGTTCCAGGCGAACACCTCATCCACCGGCGCCTGCAGCCCCTCCGCCATGCCCTCCAGCTCCTGCCAAATCAGCGGGAACTGCGCCTGCACGGCTGCACGCATGCGCTGGGTCTGTTCCGCCGTTTTCAGGGCGGTTACGGTTTGCCACAGCGCCGTTTGCCTGATTTTAGTATGCCAGGCCTCACGACCAAACGCGCCAAGCTGCTGACCGACCGCATAGGCGGAACCACGGATTGCGATTGTTTTCATATTGTCATCATTCACTTATGTTCAGGATACGTGTTGCAAAAACTCTTGCAGTCGCGGATTGCTGCTGGCCGTGAGCAGCGCCTCAGGTGAACCATCTTCGGCGATAGTGCCGCCATCAATAAAGATCAACCGGGAAGCCACCTCTCTGGCAAAGCCAATCTCATGGGTCACAATCACCATCGTCATGCCCTCTTCGGCCAGGGATCGCATGACCTTTAACACCTCATGCCGCAGTTCAGGATCGAGGGCGGATGTTGGCTCATCAAATAACATCATTTTGGGTTTCACCGCCAGGGCGCGCGCTATCGCCACGCGCTGCTGCTGACCGCCCGAGAGCTCTGCCGGATAGTGGTTGGCGCGTTCACGCAGCCCCACACGGTCCAGCAACGCCAGCGCCTGCTCCCGCGCCGCGGCCTTGCTCTGCTTGCGCACGCGAAGCGGACCAAACATGACATTCTCCAGGGCGGTCAGATGCGGAAACAAATGAAACTGTTGAAACACCATACCGGCTTCGCGGCGAATATCACACTCATTCGCATGCGGATCCGTAATGTGCATGCCCGCCACCAGCAGCGTTCCCGAAGAGATCGCCTCCAGCTTGTTAATACAGCGCAGCAGGGTCGATTTTCCCGAGCCGGACGGGCCAATGATCACCACCACCTCGCCCGCTTCAATCTTTAAATTGATATCGTGCAGCACCTGAGTGGCGCCGAAGTTTTTCGCTACCGCGCTAAATTCAACCATGCTCATAAAATATGGATCCTTTTCTCAAGTTGTTTCAGCAGGAAGCTCAGGCACAATGTTAAAAACAGATAAATCATCGCCACCGCCGTCCACACCTCCAGCGCCCGAAAATTGCCGGCAATAATCTCTTGTCCCTGACGGGTTAATTCTGCCACGCCAATGACAATAAACAGCGAGGTATCTTTTATACTGATAATCCACTGATTGCCTAATGCCGGGATCATCCGCCGAAAAGCCAGCGGCATAATGACATGCCACAGGGTGCTGCGCGGTGATAATCCCATCGCCAGGCTGGCTTCTTTAAATCCTTTATTAATCGACAGAATCGCGCCCCGGGTGATCTCCGCTATATAAGCCCCGGAGTTAATCACAATGGTGATAATGGCGGCGGGAACCGGGTCAATACGCACTGGCAACACCATCGGCAGGGCGAAGTAGATAAACATCACCTGCACCATAATTGGCGTCCCGCGGATGACTTCCACAAACACCAGCGATACCGTTTTGGATATTGTTCCGCCTAATGCGCGGCAGGTCCCGGCCAGCAAGCCAATGATTAATCCACCTAATAAACCTGATAACGAAATAATCAGCGTCAGCTGCAAACCTTGCATCAGCAGCGGCAATGCATCCCAAATATAGCGACTGTCAAAATTCATGCTTCTACCCGTAAAGAAAATATGAGGTCGGATCGCTCCGACCTGGCAGGGTTATTTCGGCTGTTTAGCAAACCACTTTACGTAAATCTTGTCGTAGGTGCCATCGGCGCGCAGGGCCTGCAGGGCCTGGTTGACTTTTGGCGTCAGGCTGCTGTTTTTCTGCATCGCAAAGCCATACTGCTGTGGCAGAATACTGTCCGTCTCACCGGTGGATTTGACCTTGCCGTTACCCGCCGTCTTCACGTAGTAAAGGACATTCGGTGAATCATGAACCACGGCATCGAGATTACCGGCCTGCAGGTCAAGGTAAGCGTTATCGATATTCGGGAACTCGATATAATTCGCTTTATATTTGCTTTTCATAAAGCTGGCTGCCGCCGTCCCCTGCTTAAGGCCGACTTTTTTCCCGGTCAAATCGCTGAATTTAACAATGGAGTTGTCGGTACTTTTCACGGCCATGAGCAGGTCGGCATTATAATATCCTTCGCTGAAGTCTACGACCTGCTTGCGCGCATCGGTAATCGTTATTCCCGCCATCGCCACATCCAGATTACGCGACTGCAGACCGGGGATCAGGCCGCCGAAATCCATCGGCCTTAATTCGTAGCTGATATGCATTTTCTTCGCAATCGCGTCCCACAGATCGATATCAAAGCCGACATATTTATCGCCTTGTTTAAATTCAAATGGAACAAAGGCAGTATCGACACCCACCGTTATTTTATCTTCTGCTGCTGTCACAAAACTGGCTGAACAAATAACTAATGCCAGCGTCAGCTTTAATTTCTTAAATAATCCACTCATAATTACCCTCAGCGTCAGTGAAATAGCCTACAACGAACGTCATCCTGCGAAATATCTCGCCGGAAGAATTAATAATAAGAGCTAATATGCCGGGCGCAGTTTTATGCGCCCGAATAAAATCGATAACTTATTCAGAAAACAGAGAGTCAGAGGTATCCGGTACTGGCGTTTGCGCGCTGTTCATCACCATGGAGAGAAAACTGTAATAACCGTTTATTCCAATCAGATCCACCACGCCCTTCTCGCCCCATAACTTAATGGCTTGTTGCCAGGTCTCATCGCTGACCTTTTGCTGTTGATGCAGCTGCTGACAGAAGTCATAGATCGCCTGCTCATCGGGCCGCAGATCCGCGGGCCGGCGCCTTTCCTTAATCGCCTGCACCGCCGCGGCAGAGATCCCTTTCTCGCGGGCTATCGGCGCATGGATCGCCCACTCTACCGGCTGCGACCAGTGCCGCGCGGTCAGCAAAATCGCCAGTTCAGAAAGACGCTGGCCCAGCGCGCTGCGATAGCGCAGGTACTCCCCCATACGCTGGGCATGGGCCATCAGCTCGGGACTACGCAGCAGCGGCTCAAAAGGCGGCAGTAAGGCGCCGCGCGGTCCGTTGATGATCTCTTCCGCTAACTGACGCTGCCGATCGTCCCATTCCTGTTCCGCCAGGGGCGGTAAACGATTGATCATAATCTCCCCGTCTCTTCGCGGATCACACAGTCCAGGGTATCGACCACAAAATCGAGCTGCGCCGGGGTGATGATAAACGGCGGTGCAATCAGGATGTGGTCGCCAGACTGGCCATCGATCGTGCCGCCCATGGGATAGACCATCAGTCCACGCGCCATACAGTTTGCTTTGATCGCAGCGTGGAGCTTCAGGGCAGGATCGAATGGCGTTTTGTCGTCTTTATCGCGCACCAGTTCGACCCCCGCAAACAGGCCGCGTCCGCGCGTATCACCGACATGCGGTAACTCCCCCAGCACCTCGCGCAGCGCCTTGTGCAGATAGGCGCCCTGCTGTTTGACGGCGTCCAGTAAATTATCGCGCGCGATCACCTGCTGCACCGCCAGGGCTGCCGATGCGGCGGTGGCATGACAAATGTAAGTGTGACCGTGCTGGAACAACCCGCTGCCCGCCTTCAGCGCGGAGACGATGGTCTCACTCGCCAGCACCGCCCCAATCGGCTGATAGCCTCCGCCGAGCCCCTTGGCGATGGTCACTAAATCGGGCACTACGTCGTCCTGTTCAAACGCATGCAGCGTCCCGGTCCGCCCCATACCGCACATCACCTCATCCGCGATGTACAGGATGCCGTATTTGTCGCACAGGCGGCGGACCCCTTGCAGATAGCCCGGCGTCGGCGGCGTGGCTCCCGTCGTCGCTCCCACCACAGTTTCCGCACAGAAACCGATGATCGTTTCCGGGCCGGCCTCAAGGATGGCTTGCTCCAGCTCATTGAGCAGACGTTCGGTATACTGTTGCTGGGTCTCGTCAGCCCGGCGATCGCGGTACTCATTGCAGGCGGAGACGCGGATAACATCCATTAATAAGGGGGCAAACTGGCGACGGCGCCATTCGTTACCGCCCACCGCCAGCGCGCCCAGCGTATTGCCATGATAGCTCTGTTTACGGGCGATAAAGCGGGTGCGTGATGGCTGGCCGATCTCCACAAAGTACTGCCGCGCCATCTTCAGCGCCGTCTCTACCGCCTCAGAACCGCCCGAGACAAAGTAGGCGTAGTTAAGCTCGCCGGGCGCCGTGCGGGTGAGATGTTCGGCAAGCTGCTCGACGGCATCGCTGGTGAAAAAGCTGGTATGCGCATAGGCCAGCCGATCGATCTGGCGGTGCATCGCCGCCAGCACATCAGGATGCGCGTGTCCGAGGCAGGAAACCGCCGCCCCGCCACAGGCATCAAGATACGGTTTTCCCTGGGCATCAAAGATATAGGCCCCTTGCGCACGTGAGGCCACCATCGGCGTGCTACGCAGGCTGCGGTGAATGACATGACTCATACTGGGTTCTGCTCCTGAATCCGCTACATTAATTGAGCGTATCTTGCAGGATCCATTTGGATCACGTCAACGAATTAAAGATATAAATGCATCCATTATACTTATAACTGATACATTTGAATCATTTATCAGGACTTACCGGGGATCACGTAGGCGCCAGACTCAATGAGATAGCGTTCGGCACTTTCAATTTTACTCACCGCCTCCCGGCCGTGGCGCACCACCAGCATCGCCAGCAGACACTCCGCCAGCCCCATGCCGGAGACCACGGAAGGAAAAAATGACGGACTGTCGATGGAGAACAGCAGCGTGCAGTCTGCCGCCTGCGCTAAGGGAGAAACCGGCGAGTCGGTAATGGCGAGGATCTTCGCCCCTGCCTGCCGGGCTGCCCGTAAAACATCCAGTGATTCGCGCGAATAGGGCGCAAAACTGGTGAGTAAGACGCAGTCCCGGTTGGTCAGTTCGCGGGTAAAGACTTCGATATTGCTGGCCAGGCCATCGATCAATGACACCTGGCGGTTAAACAGTCGATAGACATAGAACAGCGACCACGCGATCGGAAAGCTGGCGCGGAATCCGCAGATATAGACATTCTCCGCGCTATCGAGCAAGGTCACCGCCTGCTCCATCTGCTGGGCATTTTCGTTTTGCGTAAAGGTCAGGTTCGCCTGATGCGCCTGAAATACCTCTTTATACAGCTGCGTTTGCGTGCCGCGGGCCATCATTTTTTCCGCTTTTGATACGTATGTATCATTGCGCAGCCCCAGGTCGTCAATGAAATCGCTTTTTAGCTCGCTCCAGCCGCGGTAGCCCAGCCGCTGCGCCAGACGCAGCAGCGTCGCCGGTTTTACCCCGGCTTCCGCCGCGAAGGCGCGCATGGATAACACCACCAGCTGACTGGCATTTTGCAGTGAGAACTCGGCGGCGCGTTGCAGCTCGGGCGACAACCCGCCGAATTCATTAATAATTTTTTCCCTGAGATTCATGGCAGCCACTGACTGGTTTTAAGTGAAAGCTATCTAATCATATTTGAGATCAAGACTCTATAGGCTGGCATAACACCCGGGGGCCATCCTTTGCGGTTCTGAGCATGACTAACCGCCGTGCCCGTCACCTCTCCAGCCAGTCGATAAAAAACGCCATAAACGCCGATACCTGAGGGGGCTGCAGCTTTCGCTGGGGAAAGACAAACTGCAGCCCAACCTCCTTGCGGTCTAACCGGCTGAAACCGGTGAAGCGGTCGGCAAACAGCACCTGAAGCCGCCCCTCCTCGACATCCCTCTTCACATCCCACCATGATTTACCGGCGATCCCCGCCCCGCTGAGCGCCCACTGCCGCAGCAGTGCCCCATCGTCGCAGACCATCGCCGGCGTCACCCGGATGACCTGCTCTTTTCCCGCGTCCTCAAAGCGCCACTCGTTCATCACCACGCCGTGCCGCTCCAGCGCCAGGCAGCGATGATGATGCAGCGCCTCGGGCGAAGCAGGCGTTCCACGGGCGGCAAGGTAAGCCGTCGAGGCCACCAGCACTCGGTGGTTAGGACGAATGTGGCGGATGGCCAGGCTGCTGTCCGGCAGGTTACCGACGCGAATGCTCATATCCAGCCGGTTGGCGACCAGATCCTCAACGCGCTCGCCTAAGTAGACGGAAAAGGTCACTTCCGGGTGACGGCGGGTAAAGTCGACGATGGCCGGGCTAAGGTATTGTCGGCCAAAGTCGGAGGGGGCGGAAAGGCGAATATCGCCGCTCAGGACCCCCTCTTTTTGCGTCAGCAACGACTCGGCGTGGCGCGCCTCCTCCAGCACGCGCCGCGCGGCATGATAAAAATCTTCCCCCGCGTTGGTCAGGGTGATAGCCCGCGTGGAACGATGGAACAGGCGGGTCTGATAACGCTCTTCCATCGCCTTCAGGCGGGCCGTCATGGTGGCCGGCGAGAGCGACAACCGTCTGCCGGCGGCGGAGAGTCCCCCAGCCTCGGCGACGGCCACCAGCAGCGCCATATCTTCCAGTTTGCCCATTTTTCGCATTTCCCGAAAAGTGAATCTGTTTTTCGTCCAATTATCAAAATCAGATCCCGACTGTAAAGTGATTTCCATTCCACTCGCAAGGGACATCATTATGAATACGCTCTCACTTTTTGATCGTCATCGCATCGGTACGCTGCCGCTGAAAAACCGCATCGTCATGGCCCCCATGACCCGGGCGCGCGCCCTGCAGCCGGGAAATATCCCCTCCGCGCTGATGGCGGAGTATTACCGCCAGCGCGCCAGCGCGGGGTTGATCGTCACGGAAGCGACGCAAATCTCTCCCGAGGGACAGGGGTACTCCTGGACGCCCGGCCTGCATTCCGCAGACCAGATTGCCGGCTGGCAGCTGACGACCCGGGCCGTACACCAGGCCGGCGGCGTTATTTTTTCTCAGCTCTGGCACGTGGGACGCATGTCGCACGCCCGTTTTCATGCGGATGGTCAACCCGTGGCCCCCTCGGCGCTGGCGCCGGACGCCCAGGTCTGGGTGGTGGATGAGCAGGGCCGGGGCCAGATGGTGGACTGCCCACCGCCGCGGGCGCTCTCCCGGTCGGATATCCAGCGTATTGTCGCCGATTACCGCCAGGCGGCGCGCAATGCGATCGCGGCGGGGTTTGACGGCGTGGAGGTGCACGGCGGAAATGGCTATCTGATCGACCAGTTCCTGCGGCGTACCGCCAACCAGCGCACCGATGAGTACGGCGGTAGCCTGAACAACCGGATCCGTTTTGCCCAGGAGGTGCTGACCGCCATCGGCGACGCTATCGGCCGCGAGCGGACGGGCATCCGCCTTTCCCCCTTCATTACCCAGCGCGGGATGAACGATCCGCAGGTGATCGACGCTATCCTTGCCCTGGCGGCCTGGTGCGAACAGCAGGGTATCGCCTTTATCCATCTGGCGGAGGCGGACTGGGACGATGCGCCAGCCGTTCCCCGGCACTTCCGCGACACGCTGCGCGCAACCTTCAGCGGTACGCTGATCGTGGCCGGCAATTACGATCAGCAGAAGGCGGAGCGTATTCTTGGCGCCGATCTCGCCGACCTGGTGGCTTTCGGCCGGCCGTTTATTGCCAATCCCGACCTGCCGCAGCGGCTTCAGCACCGCTGGCCGCTGGCGACCGTCAGCGATCCCGGCACGCTGTTTGGCGGAACGGCGGCGGGCTATACCGACTATCCCTTCTATACGGAGCATAAAGAGTGAAATTGATCGACAAAATGTTACCTGCCGGGCGTGGTGTCGCTGTTGCCCGCACGCTGGCCAGGCGCGGCCTCACGCGCCGTCGCTGCGCCACCGCGCTGCTGCTTGCCGGAATGTCCGGCTCCGCGTACGCAGCCCAACAGGATCTGCTGAAGCCGGCACAACTCATCGCTGACGGCAGCCTTCCCGCTGCCACACGCGCCGCCAATGAATATGTCGCCAGGCAATACGCCACGTTCTGGAATACCGGCGATGACGCGCTGGCCCGGGCGGCACTGGCGGAGAACTTTATCGATAAAACGCCCCCGGAAGGGCGCCAACAGGGGCCGGAAGGAGCGATCCTCGCCTCCAGAGCGTTTCGCCAGGCGGTGCCGGATTTACGCTGTGATGTCGAACAAATGATCGTGGCCGGTGACCGGGTGGTCTCACACTTACATTTTCATGGCCACTTTACCGGGACCTTCGGCACCCGGCAGGGGAAGGGACAAAATATCGATTTTATCGCCACCGATATCTATCAGATCAGCGGCGGTAAAATTACCGCCAACTGGCATATTGAAGATAACCTGACGTTGATGAAACAGCTGGGCGCGCAATAAGCTGCCCACCCGGACGATGAGTAAGCGATCGGCAAAACCACGAGCCGCCCCGGTCTCCGCCAGGGCGGCTCGCCTGGCGACAGACTGTGCTTAGATTTGCGCCATTCCACCGTCGACATAGATCTCTGCGGCGTTAATAAAGCTCGACTCATCCGACGCTAAAAACACCACCGTCCGACCAATCTCCTCCGGCTCGCCCAGCCGCCCGAGCGGCACGCTGGCGGCCAGAGCATCGAACAAGCCCTGACGGTCCGCCTCCGCCACCAGCCCGCCCAGACCCGGGGTACGTACCGGCCCCGGGCTGACGACATTGATGCGGATCCCGCGATCGTTCACCTCCAGCGCCCAGGAGCGCGCCAGGCTGCGTACCGCAGCTTTACTGGCGCTATAGATGCTGAAGTTAGCCGTCCCTTTGACCGCCGCCGTAGAGCCGGTCAAAATCACCGAGGCGCCGTCGGTGAGCAGCGGCAGCGCTTTCTGCACGGTGAACACCACCCCGCGCACGTTGGTGGCGAAAATCCGCTCGACGTGCGCTTCGGTGATGGCGCTGAGCGGCAGCATATCCCCGCCGCCAGCATTGGCGAACAGCACATCCAGGCGGCCGGACTCGTCGGCAATGGTCGCAAATACCGCGTCAAGATCGCTTAACACGGCGGCGTCGGCGCGGATCCCGCGGGCGGCGGGCCCGATGAATCTTACCGCCGCATCCAGCTCCTCCTGTCGGCGGCCGGTGATATACACCTTCGCGCCCTGCTCCGCCAGCGCTTTCGCCGACGCCAGGCCAATCCCGGTGCTGCCGCCGGTCACTAACGCCACTTTATCCGCAAGTTTTTTGCTCATGGTGCATTTCCTTGGTTAGAGTATAAACAGGCCAGGCTCGCGAAAGCGCCCCGCCGGGTATGGAAAGCACTGTAATCGCCTCACAGAGGCGGAAAAATGGCCTAATCTGAAAAACACTTTTCCCCTCCGTGGATAATGACGTCCAATAACCAGGATCACGCCCATAATGGACCGGTTTTCAGCCCTCAAAGCCTTCACCCGCGTTGTCGAAGCCGGCAGCTTTACCCGCGCCGCGGACTCGCTGGATATGCCCAACGCCACGCTCAGCAAAACCATCAAGCAACTGGAAGCGCACCTGGGGGTTTCCCTCCTGCAGCGCACCACCCGGCGTATTACCGTAACGCCGGAAGGACGGGAGTACTATGAAAAAGCTCGCTGCCTGCTGGAAGACCTGGAAGAGATCGACGCCTCCTTCAATACCGCCCACAATAAGCCGAAGGGCCATCTGCGGATCGCCATCGGCGGGTCGACCGCGCGCGATGTGCTGATCCCGATGCTGGCGGACTTTATGACCTCCTGGCCGGATATCCATATTGATTTGCAGGTGGCCGATAAACCCGCGGACCTCATCAGCGGCAATATTGACTGCGCCATCCGCGGCGGGCCGATGGAAGACTCGACGCTGATCGCCCGTAAAATCGGCGAGGCGACGCTGGTCACCTGCGCCACCCCGGGCTATCTTCAGCGCTACGGTACGCCCGCCTCGCCGGATGAACTGAACCATGGCCACCGGCTCATCAGCTACCTGTCGCCGGCCAGCGGCAGAGCGTTTCCGTTTCGCTTTACGCGTCACGGCGTCAGTACCGAGCTCAAGACAGAGCCCCATCTCGGCATCAATGAGAGCAACGCGCATATTGCCGCCGTCGAGGCGGGCTTAGGCATTGTGCAGACCTTTACCTATTCGCTAAGACCCGCGCTGGCGAGCGGCAAACTGGTGGAGATCCTCAGCGCCTGGCGCCCGGCCCCCTATCCTTTTCACGTCGTCTATGCCCGGCACCGGCACGTGCCGCCCCGGCTCCGCGTCTTTATTGACTGGCTGGCGGCGGTTTTTCCGGACGCGGTGCAGGGATAGCGCGCGTTATCTGACGCGGAGCAGGTCGCCGTATCGCGTGGTGTAGCGCGGCGATAGCATCTCTCGCTTCATCTGCCACTGCTGCTGGATCCCCTGGCCGGCAAAATAGAGCGCCCCCCTGCCGTTTTTCGCATTCAGCTGGTCGAGCACCTGCATCAGCCTGGCGCTGTTCTGCCGCGGGGCAAGCTCGTCGAACAGGTTCAGCTGGGCGACGCCCTGGCTGTAGAAATCGCCGAGCATCACCCCGGCCTTCTGATAGCGGTGCCCCGCTTTCCAGATGCCGTCCAGGCAGCTTGTCGCCGCGGCGATAATATCCCGGGAATCCTGCGTCGGCGTCAGCAGCTTCAGCGAGGCGCTGTTGCCGTAATAGGGTTCATTCAGCGCGAAGGGGCTGGTTTTGACAAAGGCGGAGACGAACCGGCAGTACTGATGCTCACCGCGCAGCTTTTCTGCTGCCCGCGCGGCATAGCTGCAGATCGCCTGGCGCATATCCTCATAGGCCGTAATGCGATCCCCGAACGAGCGGCTGCAGATAATTTCCTGCTTCGCGGGGGCAAACTCCTCCAGCGCCAGGCAAGGCTCGCCGCGCAGCTCCCGTACCGTTCGCTCGAGCACCACCGTGAAGTGCTTGCGGATAAAGCGGATATCGCTCTCCGCCAGCTGGAGTACCGTGCCGATCCCCATCGCCTCGAGCTTTTTGCCGATCCGCCGCCCGATGCCCCAGACCTCACTCACCGGCAGCAGCGCCATCAGCTTTCGCTGCCGCTGCGGGCAAGATAAATCCACTACCCCGCCCGTCTGCCGCTGCCACTGCTTCGCCGCGTGGTTGGCCAGCTTCGCCAGGGTTTTGGTCGGGGCGATCCCGACGCCCAGCGTCAGATGGGTGCGCTGCTGCACCGTGGCGCGGATTTCCCGGCCAAAGTCAGTCAGATCTCTGCAGTGGCGCACGCCGCTGACATCGCAAAAGGCTTCATCGATACTGTAAATTTCGCAGCGCGGGGCGAGCTCTTCCAGGGTGGACATCACCCGGCTGGACATGTCGGCGTACAGCTCATAGTTGCTGCTGAACGCCACGACGCCGTGGCGAAGAAACGCCGCCTTCTGCTTAAAGTAGGGTTCGCCCATTTTCACAAACGGCTTCGCCTCCGCCGAGCGGGCGATCACGCAGCCATCGTTGTTCGACAGCACCACCACCGGCCGCCCCTTCAGGTCTGGCCGGAAGGCGGTCTGGCAGCTCGCATAGAAGGCGTTCACATCACAGTGCGCGAACATGATCAGCCCGCCGCCTTGATGATGTAGGTCACCACGCCGAAAATATCGAGCGTCTCCTCGCGGCCGACCACGATGGGCGAATAGGCCGGGTTCATCGGGTTAAGCTGCACCCGCGGCAAAAGCTGCAGCTTTTTTACGGTAAACTCGCCGCCGACGGCGGCAATCACGATATCGCCATGCTCCGCTTTGCGCGCGCTGTCCACCACCAGCAGATCGCCTTCGTCAATGCCGGCGTCGATCATGCTGTCGCCAGCGGCTTTGACAAAATAGGTCGCGCTGGGATGCTGCACCAGCAGCTCGTTGAGGTCGATTCGCTTCTCGACATAGTCCTGAGCCGGGCTGGGAAAGCCGCACTGCACCAGGTCGGCAAAAAAGGGAAAGGAGACAATCTGACGTAGCTCAACCGGCGTGTAAAAGTTCATTTTTCAACCCACCATATAATACTGAATATATATACAGTAGTTTTGCCGGTTTTGCCGGTCAATATCGGCTCCAGCTATCAATCGCCAGCACTGAAATAACTCCTTGATGTCACTAAAGGTCACCGTCGTCGGTGGCGGACCGTTTGCTGCTTTTGCGCGCAGCCCGCCCGCCGCGCGAGGTGGCGGATACGCAGCGCCGCGGCAATCGCTTGACACTGTACATTAATACAGTAAAACTATCGCCCGCGATCAGCATACAGAGGACAGAAGATGTTTGTGGAACTGATTTATGACAAGCGCAATTTTGCCGGGCTGCCGGGCGCCAGAGAGACCATTCTTAACGAGCTGACCAAACGCATGCAGCGCATTTTTCCGGAGGCGGAAGTGCGGGTGAAGCCGATGATGACGCTCCCGGCGATCAACACCGACGCCAGCAAGCATGAAAAAGAGCTGATCAGCCGCACGGTGCAGGAGATGTTTGAAGAGGCGGACATGTGGCTCACTGAAGAGTAATCCCGCCCGTCCCTCGCGGCCCCCCCTCTTTAAGAGCTTTCCCGGATGTGGCAGAGCCACGGGCAACAGTACAATAGCGGCGGTTGCAGACTGGCAATGCAACCTTCGCTCACCTGCTGGCTCTTGCATACGGCCAGCAGGTGAGCCTCCCCTCATCGCCTCACAGCGTCTCCGGCAGCGCCGCCATTATCCGATCCACCAGCTCGCGATGCTGATGCACCTTCCCGCATTTAACGATAACCTGCCTGGCGTTGTCATAGCCCGGCGCCCACAGACGGTTGTTGAGCAGAACGTCCTTGTAGACCGCGATCAGCGGTTTGTTCCACGCCGCCGCCATGTGCACCACCGAGGTGTCCGGGGAGATAATCAGCTCCGCCTGGGCAATCAGCGCCATCGCATGGTGCAACGTGTTAAATGGATTAACCACCACCTCCGGCGGCAGCGGGATGCGGATCTCGCGCCGGTGATCGAGCAGAATCACCGCGATCCCCGGATGGCGAGCCAGCAGCTTGTCGAGGAGTTCGGCCAGCTGCGTCTGCGAGAGACTGCGGTCGGCATGGCCGGCAAAAATATTAATCACTACCGCTTTTCCGCTCAGCGACGCCAGATACTGCGCCACCTCCTGCATAATCGGCCCGGGGATCGCCAGGTCGTAAGCATCCAGCCCGCAGGTGTCCAGTTTGAGATAATCGGCGATCAACTCGAACGTTTTCGTCACGTGCCAGCGCTGGCAGTCAAAATCAAAAGAGTGGGAGTAGTGCTTAATCGACGGCCATTTATTAAACCCGAGCACCGATTTCGCTTTTATTTGTCGGAAAAGCCGTAGACGATGCACGGGAATATCGAACAGCGAAGGGTCAATAATAATATCGTACTTATTATTAGCCAGTTCATTAATAACGTCGCGGGGAACGTTATGATTAAATTTTCGCAAAAAATCGGCGGACGTGACCGGGTCAGCTTCATAAATATGGCGGATCCGCGGGTTATAACGCATCACCTGGCTATTAGAGGTCGTCAGCAGGAAATCAACGATATAGCCTGACTGATGCAGGCATTTCACCAGCGCGGAATCCACCACCACATCGCCGACCGCCCCCTCGTTGCGCATCAGTAAGACAGTTTTCGCGGACGACAAATCCACCGGCTGACGGCGTCGGCGATCCCAGAGCGCTTTCGCCACTCCCACCCGCAGAGCATTACGTACTTTCTTAGTGAAGTAATTTCGCCGTCTGTTGAGTTCCCTTATTTTATTAAACTTCTTGCGTGGGGAACCCTGCATGGTTGCATCGTGCATCATCCTAACCTCATTACGGCAATCATTAATATTCTGTGTCGTCCGATAAAGACTGAGCGAAATAAAAAAAGTTCGATTGAAAATGAAAATCATTCTTTTTTTTATTTACAAAACTCATCCAGCCCTGCGGGATTGCAACACAGCACTGTGAAGCAATAATGAGCGAATGGTGAATTTCCCGGCCCACCGTTGGCAGGCTGGCGCAACAGCGCTAAGCTGGCTGCTTTATGCTGTCAGGAGGACGCTATGCTTGAAGCAGTAGAAGGTAATATCCACCAGCGACTGTGCGCGCTGCTCGACGAACACCAGGCGCGCTACCGGGTGATGGCGCACGACGCGGTCGGCCAGTGCGAAGCCGTCTCGGCGATCCGCGGCACCGCGCTTGGCCAGGGCGCGAAAGCGTTAGTCTGTAAAGTAAAAGGAAACGGCGTCAACCAGCATGTGCTGGCGATCCTCGCCGCCGATCAGCAGGCCGACCTCGCCAGCCTGGCCCGGCATATCGGCGGCAGCAAAGCCTCGCTGGCCAGCCCGGCGGAAGTGGAGGCGCTCACCGCCTGCGTGTTCGGCGCCATTCCCCCCTTCAGCTTCCATCCGGCGCTGCGCCTGGTGGCCGACCCGCTGCTGTTTGAGCGCTTTCCACAAATCGCCTTTAACGCCGGGCGCCTGGACCGGTCGATCATTCTCGATACCGAAGACTATTTACATATCGCCCGACCGGAGATCGCGACCTTTCGCCGTCTTAGCTAACCGGGCATCGGCCCTGATTTCCGCCGCATGGCGCAAAAATCCTGTTTATTCACGCCACGATGCGTAGAGTAAGCGGGATATTTTTTGGCTTTCTTTTTTTGGCAAGGACCTCTGTACATGTTTGATACCACCCTGTTGATCCTGCTGGGTCTGGCGGCGCTCGGCTTTATCAGTCATAACACCACCGTAGCGATCTCTATCCTCGTGCTGATTATCGTGCGCGTCACGCCGCTGAACGCCTTCTTTCCCTGGATTGAGAAACAGGGACTGACCGTCGGGATCATCATTCTGACTATCGGCGTGATGGCGCCCATCGCCAGCGGCACGCTGCCGCCGTCGACCCTGATCCACTCCTTTATGAACTGGAAATCACTGCTGGCGATTGCGGTCGGGGTGTTTGTTTCGTGGCTCGGCGGGCGCGGCGTCTCGCTGATGGGCTCCCAGCCGCATCTGGTGGCCGGACTGCTGGTCGGTACGGTGCTCGGCGTCGCCCTGTTTCGCGGCGTCCCGGTCGGGCCGCTGATTGCCGCCGGGATCATCTCGTTGTTTATTGGGAAGTCGTAGCCAGGCTGCCGTGATAGCGGCCCGGCGTCTGTCCGAGCCCTTTCTTAAACATGGTGATGAAGGCGGTGGTGGAATCGTAGCCCAGCGCCTGGGCCGTCTGCTGCACCGTCTGCCCGCGGATCAGCTGCTGCAGCGCAAGGATCAGCTGCAGCTGATGGCGCCAGCGGCGAAAGCTCAGCCCCGTTTCACGCACCACCAGCCGCGCCAGATTGCGCTCGCTCATCGCGAACTCCGCCGCCCACTGGCTCAGGGTCTGCCAGCGCGCCGGATCCTCGGCCATCATCGTCACCATCTGGCGAATTTTCGGGTGGTTCGATACCGGCAGCTGCAGGTGCTCCTGCGGCTGCCGGGGCAGCTCATCAAACAGCACCTGCACCAGCCGGGCCGTGGCGGGGGCGGCCAGCGACTCGCCGCCGCGTTCCGCCAGGGTGAGGATCAGCTCACGCACCAGTGGGGAAATCTTTAACGTACAGCAGCGGTCCGGCATCGGCGCGGCGCCCGGCTCGATGAACAGGAAGCACACCTGGGCGCCGGGGGTGGCGCGGTTACTGTGGGAAAGCTGCCCCGGGACCCACACCGCATACTGCGGCGGCACCATCCACATCGCGTTCTCCACCTCGCAGGTCAAGGCGCCGTGCAGGGCGAGGATCAGCTGCCCCTTACGGTGGGAATGCGCCGGAATATACTGCTCCGCCTCCACCACCCGAATACGAAAGGCAATAGCCGATTCGTGGCCACTGTCCGGTTCATAACCATCCAGACCCAGTCCGATCATCATGTTGTCCGATATTAGCGATAATCTGTCATTTTAGCTTGATTTAAACAGGGGGCAAAGTCGCTATCGTAACCCCCCTCGTTAGTTACCTTGAGAATGATATGTCTTCTGTGATCTCCTCCACCGGCCGCCGCCCCGCGCTGCTGATTGCCGGTATCCTGCTCATCGCCACCACCCTGCGCGTGGTCTTTACCGGCGCGGCGCCGCTGCTGGACGCGATTCGTAGCGACTATGGCCTGACCACCGCGCAGACCGGGCTGCTCACCACCCTGCCGCTGCTGGCCTTTGGCCTTGTCTCGCCGCTGGCGGCTGGGGTTGCCCGCCGATTCGGCATGGAGCGCAGCCTGCTGCTGGCGATGCTGCTGATCTGCGCCGGCATTGCCCTGCGCTCCCTGCCCTCCGCTGCATGGCTGTTTATCGGCACGGCGGTGATCGGCTGCGGCATTGCGCTGGGTAACGTGCTGCTGCCCGGGCTGATTAAACGGGATTTCTCGCAGCATGTCGCCCGGATGACCGGCGCCTATTCCCTGACGATGGGCGGCGCGGCGGCGCTTGGCTCGGCGCTGGTGGTCCCCGTGGCGATGGCCGGATTCGGCTGGCGCGGGGCGCTGCTGCTGCTGATGATCTTCCCGCTGCTGGCGCTCGTCAGCTGGCTGCCGCAGTCCCGGCGTCAAGCGGAGGCGCCGCTGACCGGCTCAGGCGCCATGCATAACCGGGGGATCTGGCGGTCGGCGCTGGCCTGGCAGGTGACGCTGTTCCTCGGCATCAACTCGCTGGTCTATTACGTGATTATCGGCTGGCTGCCGTCGATTCTGCAGAGTATGGGCTATAGCGAAGCGCAGGCCGGCTCGCTGCATGGCCTGCTGCAGCTGGCGACCGCCGCGCCCGGTTTGGCGATACCGTTGATCCTGCATCGGCTGCGCGACCAGCGTGGGATCGCGGTGCTGGTCGCCCTGATGTGCGCCATCAGCGCCGCCGGGCTGTGGCTGCTGCCAGGGCTGGCCATCGGCTGGACGCTGCTGTTCGGCTTTGGCTCCGGGGCCACGATGATCCTCGGCCTGACGTTTATCGGCCTGCGCGCCAGCTCGGCGCACCAGGCCGCGGCGCTGTCGGGGATGGCGCAGAGCGTCGGCTATCTGCTGGCCGCCTGCGGACCGCCGCTGATGGGTAGGATCCACGATGCCAATGGCGACTGGCATATTCCGCTGCTGGCGGTGGCGCTGATTTCGCTGGTGATGGCGGTCTGCGGCGCCCTCGCCGGGCGCAACCGGGAGATTCATCCCTGAAAATGACCGGCAGCGCCCGCTGCCGGTAGGGTTATTGTGCCGCGGCGCGCAGCAACGCCTGCACCAGCGGCGCAGGACGCCCGTCCAGCGCATGACGTTCATGTTGAAACAAGGTGGCGACAAAAAACGGGTGCGTCACCAGCTCGACGGCGCGGATCTCGCCCTCTTCATCCCAGCCGGTGACGCGCAGATCGCCCTGCTCCAGCTCCGCGGCAAACGCGCTGTCCACCCCGTAGCGGCAGTGGTAGCCCTCTTCAATGCTCTCCCGACCATAGGCGCGGGCAATCAGCGTATTCGCCCGCAGCTCGACGACGGCAGTAGTCTCCACCAGCGAGCAGTTGAGGGGAGCGATCACCATCCGCCCTTCGCTGTCGGTTTCCGCATGACCGGCGTCCTGCCAGCCGAGCACGTTACGGGCGTATTCAATCACCGCATGCTGAAAGCCGCCGCAGGTGCCGAGGAAAGGAATGCTGTTTTCACGGGCATAGCGGATAGCGGCAAACGCGCCTTCCGGGTGACGATACGGGCTGCCGGGAACGACCCAGACGGCATCGTACTCCGCCAGCGCGTCGCCGGAGGCGATCGACGGGGTGGCGAGCCAGTCATATTTCACCGGCTGCTCCAGCACGGCGGCAGCATCGTCTATCGCCAGGGGAATGGCCTGATGGGCAACAATATCGGGGTGATAATCGCCGACGAGGGCGAGGCGTAAAGGGGTTTTCATAGCAGGTTCCTTATGTCTGGACGAGACGAGCAGCACAAGGCACGTCAGGATAGCGATCCCCTCCGCGGAACACAATCCTTATTTTCACCCCCCCGCCGTGGCCGGCGGGTGAGGTATACTGGATCAAGCGCAAAAGGGAGAGAGGATGAAAAGTAAGCTTTTGGTCAGCGCCTGCCTGATGGGATTCCAGGTGCGATATAACGGTAGCGAGAAAGCGCAGCTGGCGGCGACCCTGTCCCGCTGGCAGCAGGCGGATCGTCTGGTGATCCACTGCCCGGAGCTGGCGGCCGGTCTGCCGACGCCCCGCCTGCCGGCGGAGATCCTCGGCGGCGCCGGCGGCGATGTGCTTGCCGGACGGGCGCGGATCGTGGAAAGCGACGGCCGCGACGTCACGGGACATTATCAGCTGGCCGCCTGGCTGGCGCTCAGCGCCGCCCGGGAAGCGGGATGTCAGGCGGCATTACTCACCGACGGCAGCCCCACCTGCGGCAGTCAGTTTATCTATGACGGTTCCTTTCGCGGGCGGCGCAAAGCGGGCGCCGGCGTGGCCGCCGACCTGCTGCGCGCTCACGGCATCACGGTATTTTCCGACGGGCAGATCCCGCAGTTGCTCGCCTGGATGGCACAGAGGGAGCAGGATGATGATTCAATGTAAACGGGTGTACGATCCACAGGAAAGCAGCGACGGCTATCGGGTGCTGGTCGACCGTCTCTGGCCGCGGGGGATTAAAAAAGAGGCGCTGGCCTGCGATGAGTGGTGTAAAGAGTTAACGCCGTCCGCTGAGCTGCGGAAAGCCTTTCACGGCGAGGCGATCGATTTCGACCACTTCAGCCAGCGCTATCGTCAGGAGCTCGACGCACATCGCGAAACGGGCCTGCGGCTGGCGGCGCTGGCGCAGCGCCAGCCGCTGACGCTGCTGTACGCCGCGAAGAACACCGAGCAGAATCATGCCCGGGTGCTGGCCGCCTGGCTGGCGGCCCTGCCGGTTACGATTTAGCCGGATGGTCCCGGCGCCATAGCGCCCACTCATCGAGGGTTTCGCCGCTGGGCAGCTTGCACTGGGTGCTGACGCCCTGCGGCGTTTGCACCGGCACCCGGGTGCCGCCGGATTGCTGGCAGTAGACCGACGCGGGATTGGCCATGCCGATGGTTTTCGTCGGCGCGGTGGGCTGCGGCTGGGCGCAGCCGGCCAGCGCCAGGGGCAAAATAGCCAGTAACTTTTTCATCTTTTCTCCCTTTCTTCAATTCCCGGGGATTTTAGCCTGAATCTCCACGTTTTCTCCATCTTGCCTGCACTTTTCCCCCGTAGATTAACCCTTGTTCTCGAACTGACCAGAGAACAGATCATTCCATAATCAATGAGTTTTTCCCCGTCGCCCCCGACGGGGCTTTTTTTTGGGATTTGATAAATTGAAATAAAAGGATTTATTTCAAAAGTGTCCACATATCGACCACATTGACAAGGATAGCCCCCTCTTCAATCCAGTCGCCTATTTTAGCCTCAAGCTCCATTTTCGTGATAAATCCGTTATCACCGATCACATATTCCGCTCTTGCAATGATCCAATCCTGAATATCAATTTCAGGCTTAAAGCCAGACACGGTCAGATGCAGGATAGAGTCAAAAACGTCTGGAACTGGTTTAAAAAAGTATAAAGGCCCACAGAGGAGAGTCACGAGGCGCTAAACAAATGCGCCAGCGCCGGGCAGACCTTTGGCGAGGTCCTGGGGACCGCACTTAGCGTACTGCTTTGGCCGCTTCAGAAGTTAATGGAAGGCGTCGGCTGGTTACTGGAGAAGCTCGATCTCATTCCCAATGGCATTGAAAGAGCCTGGCTGGAAGCGGCCAGACTCAGGGCTATTCCGGTTATGTGGGAATGGGATGAAAAATCCGGGCGCATGGTTAAAAGGGAGTGGCAATGGTCATCTAAAAAACCTGCAAGTAAAGGCAGCGCCCCGCCGCCCAATGTGCTCGGGGCAACACTGGAACAGAGCGGCGGCTGGGCCAAATCGCGGATAACACCAAAGGCCTTTTAGATGAGGAAAAGCGCAAACGTATCGGGCCGGGTGACATTGTATTTAAAAATCTCCCTCCAGCCCTTGCAGTACGTGGTGAATGGCAGGAGTCGAAGCTTGTCCGCCAGTCTGTCAGCGCTCGCCCGGTTATTGCCGCTGGCGAACCATTGATAAAACAGACGTAGGCATGGCAACCAGTTCGCCGAAATCAAAGCACCCACATGGCGGCTGCGACTTCAGGTGGTAGTTTTTCCGGTGATATTCATGTTCATCTGCATGGCACTCAGAGCAGCAATCCGCGCGAACTGGCACGTCTTGTTGGCGAAGCGGTCCGCGCAGCAATTAACAAACAGCAACGCGCTGCCCGGGGTTCGTTCCGGGACCATGATTAACAGGAGTTATAGCTATGATGATGATGTTCGGACTTTTTGTATTTGAACTCAGGACACTGCCCTATCAGCAATTGCAGCTGTCCCGTCACTGGCGGCACTTTAAAAATGACCGTGTGGGCCAGAGCGCAAAATGGCAGTACGTTGGCGTAGGTGAGAACCAGCTGACGCTGGGTGGGTTGCTGAACCCTGAAATTACCGGCGGCAACCTGTCGCTGGGTGCCGTCTCGACGATGGCATATACCGGGCTGGCATGGCCGATAATTGATGGGATTGGCTCTATTTACGGGATGTATGTAATCACGGGTTTGCAGGAGACGTATCAGGAGTTCGATCGCTATGGTAAGGCGAAAAAAATTGAGCTCACACTCTCGTTGCAGCGGGTTGATGAGGATATCAGGGAGCGGCTGCAAAATTTATCGGTGAGTAAAATGATGCCAACTCTATGAGATAAAGAAGAATTACACTTATCTATACTTGATCACCATTCTAAAGGGCGGTGACCAATTGTGCATCTAAAAAATAGCAACATTTACTATCAAACGTAGCAAATACTTAAGTGATCCCATACATAGATAGGATCACTATGTCGAATTATTTACAAAATTCTAAGCGGTCTTCTAAAATTTGACGCAACATTTCAAAATAAAAACCTTCTTTATTCCCATCTACTACAACTTCTTTACTATGCTTCAAGCACGAAGGGATCTTTTCAATGCCAAGCTCATCCTTTTTTATTTTAATGCGTAAAACACTTAATACAAAACTAGAAAAAGAACGGATGGTATGAGTTTCTGTTAACAATTGGTCATCTCGCTCCAACCAGAACACTAGTTGTCTATAGTCCTCAGCGGAACATAACACTTCAACATCAGAATAACCCATATTTTTAACCCAATCCAATTTCATCATATGATGTTTTATTTGTAGCCCCATGTTTTTCCATCTAACCAAGAACTTAATACAAACGACAATATAAAATAATATTGTTATAAGAACAAAACCTAAAAAAACATTAACAATAAAATTCACATCCCCGAGATTAATAATATTAACAGGTATAAATTTAGTTATAAACCACGACATGCAATATCCTAAAGCAGAACTCACCAACACAAAAGAAATAAAAACAATAATCGCCAATAACACTTTTTTTATAAAAGCCTGATTTATAAAAAACTTTGAAGCCCAGCATAAAAATTTGAATATATTAAATTCCTGAGCTTGATAGCGTACTAAAAATGGAGCAAGCATAATTGCTGAATATAAAAAGAGAAGAGAGGATGTCACACACCCAAGAACAACTAGACTCGACGTTATTTTTGAAATTAATGAAAAAAACACACCGCACATAACAGTTAAACTCATAAACAATGAAATCAAATATATCTCTTCTTTAACTCCATCTTCATCTGTATTATGAAAGTCTAACGGAATAGAAGTGAACCGTCTTATAATAGAGTTTGAACGATTAACAACAACATTAAACAACATAAAATGGCCAAGCACTAAAAACTGGGGAACAAATTTTTTTACCAACGCCAAATTACGTCTAAATTTTTTCGCCCGAGAAACTACAATATTGGCACCAATATTCGGAGGTAGTCTTGCTGCCATAGCCTCGACTGTTAGCTGTTCAGCACGATTTTTAGCTGAAATAACTTTATTAAAAAGCATTTTCAAAACAACAGATTGTGCTTCCTTTGGGAGATGGGATGTATAGGTAGCCTGTCTGAATGCGTTCATTCTCTCAGATTTAGTTCCATGTTTAAAAGATTCAACAACGTATTCAATAAGTATATTTTCTGGTAACAACCCTCCTAATCGTAACACCTCTCTACGATCTAAAGAGTCGCCTTTTTCCCAGCGGGGCTTCAAAAAATCAAATACAGCGGATGAAAGACTGCTCGGGACATCATTTATTCTATGACTTAAACCATCCTGTAACAAACTAATTAGCTGTATAGCTATTTCGGAAGACCATTCATAATATGCTAAGCCAGTGAGACTGCATGAGTTTTTACAAGTTATAAACTTTTGTTTTAAAGCACGTTCTTTGAGGATTGTACATGCATAGTCTAACAGCTTACTGATATCTACTAATTCACTAGTTTGCAACAGAGTAACTGTATATTCCCGCCAACGAGCTTCGGTTAAAAGTTCCTTTTCGGAAACTATCCCAGGATTGACAGTTAAATAGCGAACAAATAAAGCTTCTTGATACCGGCGATGGGCAAATGCGAAACGTCTATCTCCTGGCGCTGCATTAGGTACATCTGCTCTTCCAATCTTACAATCTACTAACGCAGAGATTAAACGCTCAATTGAACCACCAGGAATGTCTTCCTCAGGCAATTGATTCATTATCTGATCCAAAGTAGGAGCAAGACTTAAAGTATCATTTTCTGCAAATAGTCTAGCTAAACGCTCGGCTCCTATCATTAAATTTTCAGGGCTCAATTTATATTTTCGCTCCAAGTATTCAGGTTCTCTTTTCGCTAATCTTTCAATATGCTGAAAAAGAATATCATGGTCATTACTAGGAGCGCGTTGTTCGTCCCTGACATAACGACATAGAAGCGTTAAGAAAAGAGGCGTAGTACCTATGGTTGTATGAGGGCTTGCCAGGTGTTGCCGTACCAAGTTTAGATTACTTTCATTAAGGAATGAATTACGAATTAACTCATCTTGTTTTTCACCACTTAAAGGTAAAATACGTATTTTTTTCCACGGCAATGCCTCAGGCCCTTTAAATTCTCGCGACGCTAAAATACCTCGACACTCTCCCATTCCCTCCAGAAACTGTCTAAGAGCTTGTGAGTATGTTTGAATAATATTACTGCCTGTGGCTGAATGTAGAACTGAAGGTATTTCATCAAAAGAATCAAACAAGAACAACCACACACCTCTATTGCAATAATCCTCCCAATTCTCTCTTACAAATGCAGCAGTATCTGCATCTCCTCGTCTTATGTTCTCTAATACAAAATTACGTACGCTATCTGCATTTATTTCATCTATATTACTGACCTCCATCTCTCGGAGATTGATATAAAGTGGCACCGTTGCTTTTTTATCATTGGACTTCTTTCCCTGTATTGCAAATTGCTTAGCCAAATGCCGTAAAGCAACACTTTTACCTGACCCAGGCTCGCCAACGAGTTGCATAGCACGCTCTGTACTAGATGAAATAGCACGTATGAGAGAACGTTCTTTGCGTAATCCAAAAGATTTTTTCCTTCGTAACTTATCTAATGCAGAAGCATAGTACCCACCTTCAGTTTCGACTTCTGCCTCAAGATCAGTAAAGTATTGATCATTCCAGTTCTCTGCCTTTGCCAAATATGACAAATCGGCATCCAGCACTGCGCAAAATTGTTTTCTTTTTCTAACGCGGATTTTATTATCTTTATTTAACCAAATTGGAAATCCGCTAGACTTATATGACTCAAGAAATTTTGCAAGTTGCTCAATTAAAGCGCAAATTGTCTTCAAAATAAAAAAAAGCCCTACTCCAAACACACTTAAAACTATAAAAATCAATAAAATCCAATGCCATAAATCATGTTCACCGTTAGAACTCCATAATAAATTAAATACTCTTTCCCCAGCATTTATCACTTTATCACTGATTGCTGCACCTTCGTCTTTTGCGGCCACGATGAATCCTTATCATTACAAAATGTAAAAAATATTATCATAGCTTTTTTCGTTATCTAAATTTGACAACCAAGAGAGAAGATCACTAAGCATTTGATTTCCAATACCCACCTTAAGATCATCTAAAAAACACATAAAAATAATGAAAAAATATTACCACCAGGCCTTATAACCACCTAATATTCTTTTACTGAAGAAAAAAGTTCTATGTTTCCTAGCAAAAAAGAAGTTTGATTTTTTATTTTGTGCGTTTCCACATACATACGGATAGATATTCGTTAGTAACATCAACCGCTTTGTTTGAGGTTCCCAGCAGGCCTGAAGAATCAATGTAAGTTCCCTCAGTAAGTGCCAATGGACCGCTCTTCTGGTTATCAGTGCCGTGAGTGGTGTTTGGATCCCATGTCGCACCGGGAGATCTATCACCTGAACGGTGCCAGTGGGGAGGCAAGTTATCCGCCTCAAGTTTTACTTTGTTACTGCCGCCGGTCACGCCATACTGAGAACCAATCCGCACCACCCTGTCAGCAAAGGTTTCACTTAAGTCAGCCCATGTCTGCCAAGGGAACCGCTCCGCTGGACTTTGCTCGCCAGAGACAACAACTCCGACATAAAAAATGGCGTCAACAATTGCCCTATAGGCAGCTCCGTCGCTGTTGAGTCCCAGCGCCTTCAGGGCTTAGGATGTATCGCTCAGATCGGAAAGATTATTTTCTTTCTGAAGTGCGCCGTCGATGCGCGAGTCATCCCCCGCAGCTACCGTTCCCGCCTCGGTGCCCACGTCCCGCGTGGCTGAGTTCCCCAGCCCTAGATTCTCCCGGGCCTCTTTGGTATCGTTTAAATCAGAAAGATTTTGCGCTCGCCGCAGATAGCGTTTATCACCTGTTTCCTGCGTGAGTGTGGCAAGCGTCGGATCGATAATGAGCTGTACATTTGAGCTGTGCGTCAGCGTCAACACCAGCGTCAAAATGATCTCTTTGATGATGGAATCTGATTGCGCCGGGAGGTATGTCGCCGGGTATGCGCCGTAAGCAATGAGCGTACCTTTAGCGCTAACCAGCCCCGCTTCTCTGAGCATTTTACCCGGATAATCCTGACAGTTGATAACGATCTGACCGCTGATAAACCCCTCATAGCTTGAATCAGAGTCAAAGGTTTCACGGCCAAACTGTCCAAAAAGCGCCGTCACCGCCGCCAGGTCATCGGGATCGGTCGGCAATGTCACGCCGCCACCATCGCCGATCAGTACAGCGGTAATATCCCCAACCTCCCCCGCCTGATACGCGGCCTCGATTTCGGCGGCGCCCGCCGTGGTTAGTGTCAGTCCCGTGGCCATTATGCCTCCTCATTTTTTGTTGCTGGCTCAATGCCGTACACACTGGCAAGGCGATCATCAAAATCATCACTTACGGTCTTGCGGTCAGCATCGATATCGCCTTCATCAAGATAAATCACGCCGGCGATCTGAAGCCGGTTCAGGTGCTCAAGGAAAAACGCATCGGTCTGGCAAAAGTCGATCAGGAATTTTAATTGATTGAATGTTTTCATGATTTATTCGTTATCCAATTGCCGGGTAAATCGTCGTAATCGTCCAAGCCCACGCAGGCATAAAACGCGTAATAGTGCGCGGTGACGTTCGGCACCTTGTCCATAAATACCAGGCCTTTACCGGCCAGTAATGCGCAGCTCCTGAATATTGCCGTTGTGGTGACAATCTCCGGGTAACTCGCAAGATTAAATATCGTGTTAACGTCGCTGCATAATCACGCTGTACTATTCTAAGGCATTAGTTAATTTTTTACTGTTCAGTGCTAATTTAGCTAACGTCAGATATTTCGACTTATTACAGACATAAGCAGACATAAAAAATAACATTGATTAAACACGACAAAATCATTTGAGAAAAAATAAAAAATCAGGCATCTATACTGGAATATTTCCAGTATAGATAAAATACAAAATTAGTGTAAGGCCAATAATTGATTTAGAGATGTATGCAACCTTGTTGTTTTAAATGTTGGTTGATCATAACAAAGTCGCAAATAATTATCAATTTCATCCAGCCGCATGTTTATATTAACTGAAATATCAGTTTCATACATCATCTTAAGAATACAGGTGAAGTCATGTCCATTACAAATGGAAAAATGCTCAGGCGACATCAACTCAAGCTTACGCATTCCCTCAAGTAACACACCTGCATTTAATTGCTCTGCAACAGCTCTACTTCTAGAAAGGACATATCTAATATATTCCATATCATCAACAATAACTTCTGTTTTATTTATATTAATAAACTCCCTGTAATTCATACCCTTGAAATTAAGTTTACTGTGATTAAGATAATTAAACCATTTAAGAAGCCCAAGTCGATAACAAGCGCAAAGGATATTTATTTTAACATCGCGACAAAAAACCTCGGCTAAATTACCTTGGATCAATTTCCGATCCGTGTGTGTCATTATAAATTTATCGACCACACCTCCTTTCACTAACATCATTTCTAAATCATGAGCATCAGTAAAAAAAACACCATTATGGCTAATGCCAGATAAGCCATCAAAATCTGCATCACAGATGCCATACACGGCATCATTCCCAGCTTCTCGTAGTTGGTTTACAGCGAAAATTACTTCACGCTTGCCATTTTCAGGTGATTCATAGATAAATCGATTATCGAGTCGATAGGCATTGAAAAACTTAATATCAGTAATGCCTTCTACGATAATAAGTATATTATGCTTATGCATTTCGTTTCTAAATAATAACATCATGCTACTAAGCCAATCGTCTTCCCCAAGTGCATCTCGTAAAGATATCATTCAGCACGTCCTTCTACTTCATTATGTAGACTATCTTTATTTTTTAGAATCTCAAAAAGATCATATGTTAATGGGCTTTGTTGAATAAATCAGATTTCGGGTAAGTCTCCCCCGTAGCGGGTTGTGTTTTCAGGCAATACGCACGCTTTCAGGCATACCTGCTTTCGTCATTTTGTTCAG